>JBDUAS010000008.1:0-76430 GCA_040004535.1 Deltaproteobacteria bacterium | reverse complement strand
TGGGTTCCCGTCGGCTTCGCCTACGAGGCATCCATCATCGTCACGACGCTCCACGGGGCGAGCCTACCGCACACCGTCGCGCGAGCGCGCAGTCGTGCCGTTCTGGGCTGGCCTGCGACGTGCTTGTAGGCAGAGCATGAACAGCGACAATCCGCGGATCTCTGAAGAGCTCGGGAGCGCGACGGCACTCTCGTCGACTGTACGGTTCTTCAAGAGCGAGCTGCGCATCCTCCCCGGTGTCGTCATCCCGCTCCACTCGATGCTCGTCGAGACGCCGACGAAGGCGATCCTCGTGTCCCCGGTGGGGACGAAGGCCGAGCTCACCGCTTGCGAAGGCAAGCAGGTGATCCTTGTCGAACCGAGCCTTCTCCACCACAAGCGGCTCGCGAAGGCCGTCGACCGGCTGGAACCGCAGGAGCTGTGGGGCCCGGCCGGCTTCGCGGACAAGCTGCCCGAGTTCAAGGACGCGCACGTGTTCGGCCGCGACCCGTGGCCGCACGACGACGCGCTGTCGTTCGCGTTGATCGACGGCGTGCCGAAGCGCAACGAGGTCGTGTTCTTCCATCACCCGTCGCGCACGCTGTACACCGCCGACCTCGCGTTCGCGATCATGGAGCCCAAGGGCGCGCTCGCGCCGCTCGCGTTGCGCGCGCTCGGCGTCTACAAGCAGTTCGCGGTGCCGAGGATGTGGAACCGCTGGGTCAAGGACACCGGCGCGTTCCAGAAGTCGATCGACCGCGTGCTCGCGTGGCCGATCGAGAACATCGCGATGGCGCACGGCGAGCAAGTCTCGGGTAACGCGCGCGAGAAGCTGTTCGCCGCGCTGCGTGCGCGCGAGCTAGTGTAAGCCGGCGATCGGCAGGAGATCGATCTCGTCGGTCGCGACCCGGCGCATCTCGCCGTCGACGAGCACGAGCTCCGCGATGTTCGGCCCGCGCGCGATCGGGAACGGCGCATTCGCGGTGACCAGATCGTACGTGACCTGGTTGCCGTCCACGATCAGGGTGCGGACGCCGCCGTGCTTGCGGGCGCGCGCGGCCGGCGTGACCCAGTCGCCGAGCTCGTACACGCACTTCGCGTGACCAGAGTGGCCGGCGATCTGGGTGAGCCCGCGCGGCAGCGTCCGCGGATCGAAGCGGCGCGGACGGAGCTTGTCGAACAAGGAGCCGGTCGCAGGGTTGGACGGCCGGTGATACAGCAAACCGCCGCCCTCGAAGCCATCGCCGCCCGCGGCGTGCAGCGGTGCGAGGTCGAGAGGGACGGGCTCGCCGCGGTCCCACGCGGGTCGAACGCGTTCGATCGCGGCCGAAATAAATTCGCGCAACGCGAGCGCGATCGCGTGCGCGTCGCTGAGTCCCGCGATGCCGAGCAGCTCGAGCTCGCGTTCGGTCACCGACGCGTGCGTGATCAACACGTCGGTGCGGTTCGTCAGCGAGCCGACGACCGCGAGCGCGAACCGACCCGCGAGCAACAGCTCGATCACGAGCGTGCGTTGCTCGGCATGGAATGACGCGTAGTCGCGACCGATCACACCCGGTGGCGGCAGCTGCGGATAGATCGCGCGAAACTCGGCGACCGTCTTGGTCGCGGCTTCGATCTCGCGAGCGAACGCGCGCGCGGCCGCGAAGCCGGCGTCGTCGAATCCGATCAGCTCCATCACCCGCGAGGCGTCGTGATTGCCGAGGACGATCCGGACCTGAGCGGGGTCGTGGCTCGCGAGCCAGCGCAGCAGCTTCACGCCTTCCTTGCCGGCGGTCTCCGGATCGAGCAGGTCGTAGTCGAAGTGATCGCCGATCGACACCAGCTCGACGTCCGGCGCGAGCCGATCGCCGGAGAGTAGATGATGGCGATCGAGCACCGCGAGCACCTTCGCGAACGACGCTTGCGGATCGCCCATCACGAAAGCGCGGGTGGTCACGTCCGGCGAGCATAGCCGGATTTCGGACCCACCCGTCCGCCAGGCGGTCGGCTCGGACACGCGCGATGCGTAAGCGAGCAAGATCGTAGAACCGCACTACTGGCGCGCGACGTGAAGAAGCGCGCCGCATGCGACGAACCACTCTCGATCATCACCCTGCGTTTCGAGCCGTGATCACCGCGGCGCCGTACATCTTCGAGCTCGCGCGCGCAGCCCGGGACGACGCGCTGTTCTCACACCTCGCGCTCGCGGCCGGCGAGCTGGTGTGTGGATTTCGAGCGCCGATCGGTACGCCGCAGCGCGCCGGAGCTCATCATCGAGCGTGGGTCACCGTACGAGAAATGGATCGGTTGATCAGAGCCCATCGGGTGAATCGCCGCGCTCCTCGGGCCGTCCTGGAGCGAGCGCAGCGCGCGGTCGATCGTGCGGATGTCATGATCGGAGCACTACCCGGCGTGATCTCGGCCTGTTAGCCGCTGACCGCACACTGACCGCCGCTGACCCAGCGAGCGCACACAGTCTTTCGTTGCGGCGCTGCGACATGACCACCGGCGCGCCCTCTAAGGGTCGTATTCTGAAAGCAAGAACAGGAGTCGATATGCGCATCGCAATGGTTTTGTTCTGCAGCGCCGCGGCGCTCGCCGGATGTAAAAAGAACACCACGCCCACCGGCGGCGGTGGTGGTGGTGGTGGTGGTGGTGGCGGTGGAGGTGGCGGCGGTGGCGGCTGGCTCGTCGGCAGCTCGGGCCTGATGGTCAACATCCATCAGGACGACAAGACCTCGGGCTACGACACCGGCACGACCGCGCGCCTCTCCGGCATCGCGTGCCGCAACGAAGGTGAAGCGTGGGTCGTCGGCGATGCCGGCACCGTGCTCTACACCGCCGATGCCGGCGCGACCTGGGCGGCGCAACACGTGCCGACGACTGCGCCGTTGCTCGCACTCGCGACCCAAGATGATGGTCCGGTGTTCCTCGCGGGCGCCGGCACGTTCCTCGAGTCCGACGACACGGGCGCGACGTGGCGCGAGCTGGGCGATGGTCACAGCACGTATCGCGCGGTTGCTGCGGCCACCGACTCGGACACGGTGCTCGCGATCTCCGACGACGGCACGCTGTGGGCGCACGACGGCGCCGCGTTGCAACCACGCACGCAGCTCGCGGGTGCGCGCGCCGTCGCGGTGTCGACCGACGGTCAAGTCGCGGTCGTCGCCGGTGCGGGCCTCTGGCGCTCGACCGATCGCGGCGCGACGTGGCAGGCGCTGGTGACCCAGCCCGGCCTCGTATTCGATGACGTTCGCATCGGCGGTGACGACGACGCGATCGCCGTCGGTGCCGGCGGCGCGATCGCGATGATCGACACCGAGGGTCACGTGGTCGCGCAGCACGTCGGCGGGTCGGACTTCCACACGGTGCGGTTCGGTGGCACCGGCTGGGGCGATGCCGTGAGCTACGCCGCCGGTGAAGACGGTCAGGTGTGGGAGAGCATGGACTCGGGCTGGACGTGGACCAAGGGTCCGAACGTCGGGCGCGCAGTGTTCGGCATCGACGAGATCGGTTCAGGTCACCGCTAATTAGTCGGCGCAGCTGAGGTCGGCTTCGTCGATCGTCACGCGCTCGGTGACGATCGTTCCGACCTGCGCGAGCTCGAGGTGCGAGAGCACCTTCGCCGCCTTGTCGCGACACGCGGCGGGCAGTGGGAGCTGCTCCGGGCGCAACGCCTGGAGGTCGTGAATCAGCTGATAGGCCTTCGCGACGTCGACGGCTTCGACGCGCGACTCGAACACGACGCCCTTGCCGGTGCGCAGCGCCCAGAACGCACCGCTCTTGATCGACTTCGCGTCGCGGATCGTGCGCGGTGCGATCGCGCCGAAGAAATCAGCGTCGGCAGGGACGCGCTCGAGGTTGTCGCGCAACACCGTCGGCAAGGTGCCCGGTGCGGGCTCGACTTTGCCTTTCCACTTGTCGCTCGCGGCCACCGTGATGTCTCGATCGATCACCATCGCGATCGGATCGAGCATCAAGAAGTGCTGCGCTTTGAAGAACTCGTTGATGTGGCGGATCATGTCGTCGTCGCGCAGCATGTCGCCCTCGCCGGCCGCGACGAGATCGTGGTTATTGAACGCGAGCAGGCCCTCGCCGCGAACCTCGCGCGGCGCCCACACGATCACACCCTCCGCATCGGCGGGCACGCGCTTGAGCAGCGGCTCGATCCGGCCGAGGTCGCGATGCGGCCCGGTACCGAGCATGCCGAGCCCCGGCTCGAATGCCGGCACCATCCAGGTCGCGTGACGCTTGACCGCGCCGAGCACGCCGAGCTTCTGCATGTAGAACATCGGCCCGACGATCACCGCGGCGACGACCACGAACCGGACCCAGAACCGATCGTAGCCGGTCAGCGTGGACTTCTTGGGCGCCTTGACAGGCTTTGGCGCATCGGCCTGCTTGCGCTTGCGCGCCCGCTCCGCCCAGACGTGCCACGCGACCGGCAGCACCGGAAACGCGAGGCCGCCGACGATCCCGGCGAGGACCTTGGGATAGCCGCGATCGACGATGAACGCGGACGCGATGAGGAACAACAACGCGCCGAGCACCACGACGAGGCCGCCGAAGATGCTGCGCTGGCGGAGCTTGCTCACAGTTGAAACCGTAGCACCGCCCCGCCGAGGATCACGTGGTTTTACTTCGAGACGGGCATCCCGTAGACGTCGCGCGTTTCGGCCTCTCCGAGATTCAACTTGTCGAGGTCGGCGCGGACTTTTGCCATATCGCCGACGACCGCGAACACCATCTGCTTCGTCGGGATCACGGTCTTCGCGACCGCGCGCACGTCCTTCGCGGTGACCTTGCGGATCTGATCCGAGTAGTGCGCGTACCAGGAGTCCGGAAGGCCATGGAGCGCGAGCTCCGCAAACGCCCCGGCGGTCGCCGCATTGGTCTCGAACTGCGCGGGCAGCGCGCGGATCAGGTTCTGCTTCGACTTGTCGAGCTCGGCCGCGGGCACGTCGGTCGCCGCGAGATCATCGACGATCTTGACGGTCTCGGCGAGTCCGTGTGCGGTCTCCGCGGTGACGAGCGCGCTCGAGATCGTGAACGGCCCGCGATCGAGCCGCCAATCCTGGCCAGCGCGAATGCCGTACGTGATGCCGAGCTGCTCGCGCAGCTTCTGGTTGAGCCGGCTCGTGAACCCACCACCGAGCGTGTTCGTCATCACCTCGAACGCGTAGAACCGCGGGTCCTTGCGATCGAGCCCTACGAGCCCGACCCGGACGTCTGATTGCTGCGAGCCCGGGCGATCGACGACGAGCAAGCGATGGGCGATCTTCGCGACCGGCGTCGTCGTGACCTTGCTGATGTGCTTGCCCGGGTGCTTCCACGCACCGAGCGTCGCATCGAGCTTCCTCTGCAACGCGATCGGATCGACATCGCCGGCGACCACGAGCGTCATGCCCTTCGGATCCCAGCGCTCCTTGAAGAACGTGGTCGCGTCGGCGAGCGCGAGCGACTTGAACGACTCGCGAAAGCCCGAGCCGGGGTGACCGTACGGCGAGTCGAGGCCGTATAGCGCGCCGCCGAGCAGGAGCGCGGCGACCTCGCGCGGCCGATCGCGGCGGAGCTCGAGCGCGGTCGCGCGATCGCCCTGGACGCGGTCGAAGTCCTTCTGGGCGAACGCCGGAGCGGTCAGGATCTTCGCGACGAGATCGATCGTCGGGTCGAGCGTCTTGGTCAGCGTGCTGACCGCGACCCCGGCGCTATCGATCCCAGCGTAGACGCCGATGCCGGCGCCGAGCCGGTCTTCTTCCTCGGCGATCTGGATCGCGGTAAGCCCGCCCGCTCCTTCGTCGAGCAGGTCCGCGGTGAACGCGGCGAGCCCGGGCTTGCCCTTCGGGTCGGTCGAAGAACCGGCGTTCGGCACGACGAGATCCATCGACACGATCGGCAGCTTGTGGTTCTCGATCACGAGCAGCGCCATGCCGTTCGCGAGCCGCATGCGGTGCGGCGTCGGCGGGGTGAACGTCGGCTCGGCGGTCGGTCCCGGTGGCTGGGTCCAATCGGAGATCCCGGACTTGTCGTACGGGGCGGCGACGGCTGCCGCACTGAACGCCAAAAATGCGACGAGGGTCTTCACTTGTGATCCTTCCCCTGGAGCTGGTCCTGGGTCGGCTTCTTGCCCGGGCGAATCGTCAGCGTGACGCGCGCGTTCGGCTTGAGGTACTTCGCGACGACGCCCTTGACCTGGTCGGGCCTGACGGCGCGATAGCGCGCGAGGTCCTTCGGAAAGTACTCGGGGTCGTGCGCCATCACGTCGTAGTTCGCGAGCAGGATCGCCCGCTGCAGCGTCGGCTCGAGGCCATCGAGGAAGCCCGATTCGTGCGAGTTGACTGCACGCTCGACCTCCGCGGCTTCCGGCGCGGTGGCCGAGAGCTTCGCGACCTCTTCGCTGATCTCGGTGACGAGCCGCTTCGGATCGGTGCCCGGCTTCGCGGTGACGACGATCTCGAAGCTACCGGCGAGCTCCTCGCCGCCGAACCCGGCGCGCACGCTCTGCGCGATCTTCTCGTCGAACACGAGCCGCTTGTAGAGCCGGCTCGACTTGCCGTCGCCGAGGATGGCGGCCGCCATGTCGAGCGCGGGCTCCTCGGCCGAGAACCCGGCGGGGGCGCGCCACGTCAGGTACACGCGGGGGACCTGGACGTCGTCGGTCGAGTCGAGCACGACCTCCTTCGTCAGCGGCGCCGGCATCGCGTAGTGCGGGCGCGCGGGGGTCGGCGCCTTCGGGATCCACGCGAAGTACTTCTCGACGAGGCGCTTGACCTCCTCGGGCTTCACGTCGCCGGCGATCACCATCGTCGCGTTGTTCGGCACGTAGTACTTCGCGAAGAACGCCTTGACGTCCGGCGCGACCGCGGCCTTCAGGTCGGAGACGTAGCCGATCGTGTCCCAGTGGTAGCCGAAGTCCTTCGGCCACAGCGCCTCCGCGATCATCAGGTGCGCGAGCCCGTAGGGCTGGTTCTCGTAGCTCTGGCGGCGTTCGTTGAGGACGACGTCGCGCTGGTTATCGAGCTTCTTCTGATCGAGCGTATCGGTCAGACCGGCGAGGCGGTCGGCCTCGATCCACAGCATCTGCTCGAGGAAGTTCGAGCCGGCCACGTTCTGGTACACGGTCTGATCGCTCGACGTGAACGCGTTCGACCAGCCGCCCGCGGCCTCGAGCAGCTTGTCCATCAGGCCGTCGGGCAGGTGCGCAGAGCCCTTGAACATCAGGTGCTCGAAAAGATGCGCGAACCCGGTCCGGTTCGTGACCTCGTCCTTCGACCCGACCTTCATCCACATGACTTCATAGACGGTCGGGGCCTTGTGATCCTCGATCACGTAGACCTTGAGGCCGTTGGCCAGCTCGAACTTGGTGAAGTCGATCTTGGGCTCGTCGGCGCGGGCGTTGGGTGCCGCGAGGCCGAGCAACACTAGAGGGATCAGCCATCTCATGGGCGCGGACGCTAGCACGGAAGGTTGCAAGCCCACGCGGGACCCCCTAAGGTGCGCCCACAGTCGTTGTCCTTCTCGTCCGCCCATCCCGCTCTCGGGCGCGCCCTCGCCGCCCGGAATTACGTCGATCCGACGCCGGTGCAAACCGCCGTGCTCGCCGAAGGCGCGACCGAGCGCGACCTCCTGGTGTCGGCGCAGACCGGCTCGGGAAAGACTGTCGCGTTCGGGCTCGCGCTCGCGCCGCGCCTCCTCGGGA
The DNA here is from genome assembly GCA_040004535.1 of Deltaproteobacteria bacterium. Classification (GTDB taxonomy): domain Bacteria; phylum Myxococcota_A; class Polyangia; order Haliangiales; family Haliangiaceae; genus JABFXX01. The sequence continues at coordinate 68,770 of JBDUAS010000008.1, read as the reverse complement.
CCGCCGACCGGATCGGACCCGCCGGGCCGCCGCGCGCGCTGGTCGTGACCCCGACCCGCGAGCTCGCGTTACAAGTTCATCGCGAGCTGGAGTGGCTCTACGCCGGGACCGGCGCGCGGATCGCGACCTGCGTCGGCGGCATGGATCCGCGCCGGGAGCAGCAGCTGCTGGGCCGCGGCGTCCACATCGTGGTCGGTACCCCCGGCCGGTTGTGCGACCACCTCGAGCGTGGCGCGCTCGTCCTCGCGAAGCTCGAAGCGATCGTGCTCGACGAAGCCGACGAGATGCTCGACATGGGCTTCCGCGAGGATCTCGAGCGCCTGCTGGACGCCGCACCGGCGGAGCGGCGGACCTTGATGTTCTCGGCGACGATCCCGAAGCCGATCGCCACGATGGCGAAGCGCTACCAGAAGGACGCGTTGCGGATCGCGACGACGTCCGAGGGCGACCGCCACCGCGACATCGAATATCACGCGGTGCCGATCGTGCCGCGCGAACGCGACATCGTCGTCGTCAATCTGTTGCGCTACTACGACGCGCCCGGCGCGCTCGTGTTCTGCGCGACCCGCGACGGCGTCACCCACCTCGCCGCGAACCTCTCCGAGCGCGGGTTCTCGGTCGCAGCGCTGTCGGGCGAGCTCAGCCAGCGCGAGCGCAACACCGCACTGCAGGCACTGCGCGATCGCCGCGCGCGGGTGTGTGTCGCGACCGACGTCGCCGCACGCGGGCTCGACCTGCCCGACCTCGGCCTCGTGATCCACGCCGACCTGCCGCAGAACGCACAGGTGCTCGTCCATCGCAGCGGCCGTACGGGTCGAGCGGGCAAGCACGGCCTCGCGGTCGTGGTCGTGCCGGATCCGGCGCGCCGCTACGTCGAGCGCATGCTCGCGACCGCGCACATCAAGCCGACCTGGCAGCTGCCGCCGTCGGCGGAGCAGATCGCGGTCAAGGATCGCGAGCAGCTCGGCGTCGAGATCCGCGAGCTGGTGACCCTGAATACCGACGAGGATCGCGAGGTCGCGGCCGCGCTGTTGAAAGATGTCTCGGCCGGCGATCTGGCGGCGGCACTCGTGCGGTTGCGCCGCGAAGCGCGCCCGGCGCCCGAAGAGCTGACGATGCCGCAATCGATGCGGACCCGCCACAACGAGCCGCGGATGCCGACACCGCGTGCACCACGCACGCCGCGCGGGACCGATCATCCCGCGCCCACGCACGCCGAGCCCCGCGACACGCACGCGCATGGTCCGCCGGCGCCGCGCCAGGCGCGCTCGCAGCAAGTCGCCGGTGATTCCGGCGTGTGGTTCACGGTCAACGTGGGCCGGTCGAAGAACGCGGACCCGAAGTGGCTGATCCCGTTCTTGTGCCGGCGCGGCGATGTGACGAAGCGGTCGATCGGCAAGATCCAGATCCTCGCGCGCGAGACCCGCGTCGAGATCGCGCCGAACGACGCGAAGCACTTCGCCGAAGCGATCCGGCGGCCGGATACGAAGGACAAGAACCTTCATATCGAGCCCGTCGATCCCGAGACCTAGCCCACCGGAATCGCGGCGAGCTCTTCCCAGCGTGCGTAGAGGCGCGTGACCTCGATGCGCGCGGCGTCGAGCTGCTTCACCAGGTCCGGAACCTCCGCCGCGCGTTCCTTGAACACGGCCGGATCCTGCAGCGTCGCCTCGAGCTTCGCCACGTTCTCCTCGGCTGCGAGGATCATCTCCTCCATCGCTGCGAGCTCCGCGCGCTCCTTGAACGTCTGCTTCTTCGGCGCGACCTGCTTCACGCGCTCGACCTTCTGGTCGGCGGGCTTCACGGCAGCAGCCGCCGCCTTCACCGCCGGCCGGCGCTCCACATAGAACGAGTAGCTGCCCTCGTAGAACGTCACGTTGCCATCACCCTCGAACGCGAGGATGCCGGTCGCGACGCGATCGAGGAACCACCGATCGTGCGAGACGATCAGGGCGCAGCCCGGGAACGCGAGCAAACCGTCTTCGAGCGCGCCGAGGGTCGGCAGATCGAGGTCGTTCGTCGGCTCGTCGAGCACGAGCAGATTGCCGCCGCGCCGGAGCAGCCGCGCGAGCTGTACGCGATTGCGCTCGCCGCCGGAGAGCTGGCCGATCTTGGTGTCGGCGATCTGGTCGGGGAACGCCATCATCCGCAGGAAGCCGCGGACGTGGACGCGCTCGTCGGGGAGCTCGACGTAGTCGTAACCGTCGCCGACCTCCTCGAGCACCGTGAGCTCGTCGCGGAGCTCGCTCCTGCCCTGCTCGAAGTACGCGGGCCGGGTGTTCGCACCGAGCACGACCGTGCCGGAGTCCGGCGGATCGAGCCCGAGGATCGTCCGGATCAACGTGGTCTTGCCGGCGCCGTTCGGCCCGACGATGCCGATCCGATCGCCGGGCTTCATCACGAGCGTCAGATCCGAGAACAGCTTCTTGCCACCGAGGGTGCGCGACGCCTTCGCGAGCTCGACGATGGTGCCGCCGAGCCGCGGGCCGGTCGGCAACCGGAGCTGCAGCACCGCGCCGCGCTTCTCGTCGGTCAGCGGTGCCGCGGCGACCTGCTGGTCGTAGCGATCGATCCGCGCCTTCGCCTTCGTCGTCCGCGCTTTCGGCCGCCGCCGGATCCACTCGATCTCGCGGCGCACGAACGAGCTGCGCTGGTACTCGGTCTCGGCCTCGGTGTGCAGCCGCTCCGCTTGCGCCAGCAAGAACGCCTCGTAGTCGCCTTCGTACGCGTACGCCTTGCCGCGATCGACCTCGACGATCCGGGTCGCGACGCGATCGAGGAAGTAGCGATCGTGCGTCACCACGAGCAGCGCGCCCGGGAACTGCGCGAGCCGGGTCTCGAGCCACTCGATCGTACGCGCGTCGAGGTGGTTCGTCGGCTCGTCGAGCGCGAGCACGTCGGGCTTTCCGAGCAACGCGTGCGCGAGGGCGACGCGGCGGCGCTCGCCGAACGACAGCTGGCCGATGATCTTGTCGAGTGCCGGCAACTGCAGCGCGGCCGCCACCGTCTGGATCTCGTAGTCGGGCACGGTCTCGCGCGCGAGTGCGGAGCCGACCGTCTCGTCGAGCGGCAACACAGGCTCTTGCGCGACGTACTCGATCACGAGGCCCTTGCGCCAGGTGATCACACCTTCGTCGGGCACGAGCGTCGGGTCATCTTTCGGCCCCGGCCCCGCGCCGTACACCATCATCTTCAGGAGCGTCGACTTGCCCGCGCCGTTCGCGCCGATCATGCCGATCCGATCGCGATCGTGAACCGCGAGCGAGACCCCGCGCAGCACGCGCCGGTCCCCGTAGTGCTTCTCGACATCCTGGACGGTGACAACTGCGCTCACGCGGGCGCACCTTACTTCATCGCGCTCGTTTAGAACGCGATCCAGGTCCGCAGGAAGTGATCGTTGTAGCCGTTCGGGTGCTTGATCAAATAGTCCTGGTGGTAGGCCTCGGCGCGGACCCACGTCGTCGCCGGCTCGATCTTGGTCACGATCGGCTTGCCCCACTTTCCGGACTTGTCGACACGCGTCTTGATCTGCGCCGCGATCGCAGCTTGCTCCGGCGTGGTCGTGAAGATCTCCGACCGGTACTGGGTGCCGTGATCGTTGTTCTGGTGATCGAGCTGAGTCGGATCGTGACCGCGGAAGTACCAGTTCGAGAGCAAGTCCGCGTACGAGATCTTGGTCGGGTCGAACACGATCCGCACCGATTCGGCGTAGCCGGTGGTGCCCGACGCGACATCTTCGTAGCCGACGCTTCCCGCCTTACCACCCGCGTAGCCGACCTCGATCGAGACGATGCCGGGCGCCTTGCGCATGACGTTCTCCATGCCCCAGAAGCAGCCACCCGCGACGATCGCGACCTCTTGCTTCGGCGGTTGGGCGCCGGCAGTGCCCGCGGCCGCCAGGACGAGCAGAGCAGCTAATGCGTTCTTCATGTGTCTAGTACGAGCGAGTGCCGCAAGGGTTACGTGGCGCGCAAGTGCCTGCACATCGCCAGTTTAGCGCCTCGATCGGCAAGTGGCTGTTGGGATTCGACGCGGGCGAGGTGTGATGTAGTGCGCGCCATGCAGAAGTGGACGTGGCTGATCGCGCTCGTAGCCGGGTGCGGTGACAACCTGATCGAACAACCGAAACCGCCCGAGTCGCAGCCGTTCGCTGAGAGCGCACACGGCACGCCGCCGCAGCTCGTGAGTGAAGGCGGACCGGTGCTGACCGCGCCTCGCACGCAGCCGATCTTCTGGTCGACCGACGCGGACTACCAGGCAAAGATCGAGGACTTCGATACGAAGCTCGCGACCTACGACTACTGGGAGACGACGACGAGCGAGTACGGCGTCGGGTACCTGAAGGCGCTGCCCTCGATCGTGACGACCGATCCGGTACCGACGACGAACGCCGCGCTCACGGCGTGGCTCGCTCAGAAGCTCGACGGCACGCACACCGCCGAGGGTTGGCCCGCCGAGATCGATCCGCAGACGATCTATTCGGTGTTCTTGCCGCCGGGCGCGGTGCTTCACGATCCGGGGGGCGATAGCTGCGCCGCCTACGGCGCGTTTCACGACGAGGCGATGGGCGCGCACGGCGAATCGATCATCTACGCGCTGATGCCACGCTGCAATTACGGCGGCCCGCTGATCGACGATCTCACGGCGAGCTACAGCCACGAGCTGATCGAAGCGGCGACCGATCCGCTCGTCGAGACCGACCTCGCATACGGCGATCCGGATCCCGACAACTACGTTATGGGCTACACGCCGGGCGCCGAGACCGGCGACTACTGCGAGTACCTCGACACCGCGTACATCCGCCTGGAGGGCTACGAGGTCCAGCGCACGTGGTCGAACAAGGCATCGCTCGCCGGCAAGGATCCGTGCGTACCCGCGCTGAAGGACACGGCCTACATCGCCGCGGTCCCGATGTATGGCGCGCAAGCGCCGATCGATGACGTCTACACCGGCGCCAAGCTGATGACCCAAGGTCTGGCGGTGCCCGTCGGCCAGACCGCGACGCTCGAGATCCAGCTGATCAGCGACCGCGCGACCGGACCGTTCACCGTGACCGCGGTCGATAGCTCACAGTTTTACGGCGGATCCACCGAGCTCGCATTCTCGTGGGATTCGACGACCGGCAAGAACGGTGACGTCCTCCACCTCACGGTCACGCGCAAGAAGGCCGGCCAGCTCCCCGGCAGCGAGTTCATGCTCCAGACCAACGCGGGCACCGGCGCCGCGGCGGCGAAGCAGGCCGCGTCCCAGTGGTGGGGTTACATCGGCAACTGATCTAGAGTCGGGCTCCGTGCCCGACGTCCTCGCCATCGTCTCCAAGGCCATCTTCGAGCGCGACGCGCGCGGGCTCGACCTCGGCGAGGTGTGGCCGGTCGATCGCTACACGAGCGCGAACAAGGCGCTGCACACGCTCGCCGATGGCGGTCGGATCTTCCTCGTCACGGTGCGCCCACCCGACGAGCGGCTGTGGTTGATCGGACGCGTCGACGCGCCGGCGTTCGACGGCACCGCGTGGGTCGGCAAGGTCAACTCGCTGCCGGCGACCGATATCACCGCGTTGCGCGGTTCGATCAAGTTCGAATCGGGCAAGGGCATCATGCAGGAGAAGGGCACGCTCGGGATGAGCCTGCAGATGCCGCGCGCGCTCGCGCAGAGCGACGTCGACCAGATCATGGCGACGGTGCGCGCGAGCGAGCTCGGCGATTCGGCGAAGGACGCGACGGTCGCAGCATCGCCCGTGAAGGCAGCGGCGCCACCGGCGCGCGTGATCGGCGGCAAGTATCGGATCGTCCGCGAGCTCGGCCGCGGTGGCATGGGCGTCGTCTACGAGGCGCTCCACACCGGGACCGGGCGGCGGGTCGCGGTCAAGGAGATCGCGATCGGTAACGATGCGCGACTGGTCGAGCGGTTCCAGCGCGAGGCGCGCGCGACCGCGGCGATCGATTCGCGCCATGTCCCGCCGGTGCTCGATGCCGGCAGCGAGCCGGGGACCGAGAACCCGTTCCTCGTGATGGAGTTGCTCGATGGCGTCGATGTCCAGGCGTACCTCGACGAGTACGGACCGCTCGCCGAGGATGTCGCGCTGCGGATCGTCGCGCAGGCGTGTGCGGGCCTGGTCCGCGCGCACGCGGCCGGCGTCGTCCACCGCGACATCAAGCCGGCGAACTTGATGCTCGCGCGCCGCGAGGGCGAGCTCGTCGTCCAGCTGCTCGACTTCGGCGTCGCACGCGTCAAGGAAGAGCTCGCCGCGCGGCACAGTCCGACGCTGACCGTCACCGGCGTGATGCTCGGGACGCCGCTCTACATGTCGCCCGAGCAAGTGGTCGGCGGCGCGAAGGAGCTCGATGCGCGCACCGATCTATGGTCGCTCGCGATCGTGTTGTACGAGGCGCTCGCCGGCCAGACGCCGCACGCCGAGTGCGAGACGCTCGGCGGCCTCATGGTCGCGATCTGTGGCAAGCCGGCGAAGCCGCTGCGCGAGCTCGCGCCGCACGTCAGCGAGCCGGTCGAAGCGATCGTGATGAAGGCGCTGTCGCTCGATCCCGCGCAGCGTTACCCGACCGCCGAAGCGTTGCTCGAGGCGCTCGACGCGCAGCTGCCGTTCGGGACGAAGCTCGAGCCGACGTTGCTCCGTTAGCTACTTGCGGAGCTCGGCGATCATCGCGGCGCGGTCGGCGTCGTTCGGTAGCCGGAACAGCGGGGGCGGCATCGTCAGGCGAGTCGAGGTCGCGGTTTGATCGCAAGGTCTGCGCCACGGACTCACCGGGCGATTCCGGTGAGTTACCGCGGCTTGCGCAGTGTGCATCTGCGCAGTCTGCGCAGGTTAGTGAAACACGGCGGTGATCATCATCGCGCGTGTGAGCGTGAACGTGCAGCTCTGGTCCTGCGAGTTGTCGCAGGCGTCGCCGCTCCAGTGCCCGAACGACGTCTGGTTGAAGTGCTGGCTCTGCAACGACACGTGCGTGCCGACCGGCCAGGTCACCGTGCACGGGCGGCCGGCGTGGGTCGAGCAGTCGATACCCTGCGGTTGCGAAGACACGTGACCGTCGCCCTCCTCGTTCGTCGTGACCGTCAGCGTCGCCGAGCACGCGGTCCCGTCGCCCGACGAGCGACAGAAACCGTCGGAGCCGCACGCGTAGTCTTCGGGGCACGGCGAGTCGCTGCCGCACGTGATCTCGCACGCGGTGAACGTCGGCGAGTAGCAGCCGGCGAGCAATCCGAACAGTGCGAGCCGCGCGAGCTTCATCAGAAGTTGGCCTGCCCGCTGAGGATCGCGCCGCCCGGGACCGGCGCGATCGACGGTGCGGTGTCGGACGAAACTCCGAGCAGCGACCAGAGGATCATGCCTGCACCCGCTGCAAGCGCTGCGCCTCCGATCGAGTACGTGATCGCGGCGTTGCGGTTCGCGTCGTGGCCGGAGAGATCGAGTGCATGGACATCGGCACCGCGACACCCGCTCTCGCATGCCGCTTCGATCTGCTGCTGGTCGCGACCCGCGTCGGCGGAGAAGTAGACGCCCGCGCCGATCAGGAACAGACCGATCGTGCCCGTACCGATGCCCATGAACTGCCAGGCGCGCGAGCTCGATTCGGACGACGGCTGCGCGGGCTCCGCCGGCGGCGCGACCTCCGCCATCGCGCGCGGCGGTGGCGGAGGCGTGCACGCGTCCATGTTGCGAATGAAGCGCTCGACCTTGGTGCGGTTGTCGGCGTCGGGTCGATCTTGCAGATACGCTCGATAGAGCTCGGCGGCGTGCGCGCAATCGGAGAGCTTGCGATAGGCCTGCGCCTGGTCGAACAGGAACAACGGATCGGGCAGCGCGTCGTGCGCGCGCTGGTAGTCTTCGATCGCGGCGGCGTAATCGTGCGCGCGATAATGCGCACGACCCGCAGCATCGGCCTCGCGTGCGACCGCAGCCGCGCGCGCGACGGCTGCCTTGTCGTCGTGGGCGTCGCTGGCGTCGCGCGCGGGCTGCGCGACGCTGGTCTGCGCCGCGACGACGAGGAGGACCGCGGCGAGCTTCACGGCTTGGACTCGAACGGACTGCGCACGCCATCGTCGTCGTCCGGGTTCGTCGCGGGATGCGGCCGCACGACCGGCTTCTTCTTGGCCGCGGCCTTCTTGATCGTCGTGTGGACGTGCGTGATCGGATCGATCACGATCTGCTCCGTTGTATCGTCGTCGGACGCGGGCACCGCGATCGGTGCCGGTGTGGGTTCGGGCACCGCGATGACCGGCACGGGTGGCGTGGTCGCGGGTCGTGCGAGCGGCCCGGCGACGGTCGGGATGGGGGGACTGCTCGCGGGATAGAGCGCGAGCGTGATCGCGGAGCCGACGATCGCGCCCGCGATGACCCCGGCGATGACCCACTGCTTCACCGGCGTCCGGCCCATCGTCGTCGTCGGATCGTGGTCGGTCGTCGTCTGCGCGATCACCGGCACGGCGACGTTCGTGGTCTGCCGCGCCCGCGACGCGACGACGGTTTGGACATCTGTCGCCGGCTGCGAGGCCGCGCGCCGCTTGACCGCGGGGGTCTCGCGCAAGACCTCGAGGCGCTCGCGCACGGAGGCGAGCGTCGGCCGGTCGTCCGGTTCCTTCGCGAGCATCTCGCCGATCAGCGCGTCGGCTTCTTGCGGCAGTGCCTCGTTGAACGCGCTCGGCTTCGGCGGCCGCAGCTTCGCGTGCTTCTGCAGCATGTCGTACGGGTTGTTCGCGCTGAACAGGTGGCGATGCGCCAGCAGCTCGAACGCGACCACGCCCATCGCGTAGATATCGACGCGGCCATCGAGCGCGGTGCCGCGCACCTGCTCGGGCGAGATGTAGCGCGGCGTGCCGATCACGATGCCCGGCCGCGTGTCGTCGCCGGTCGTGCCGAGATCGCCCTCGCCGAACAGCTTCGCGATGCCGAAATCGAGCAGCTTGATCTGCTTGCGGTTCGTGAGGAACACGTTCTCGGGCTTGAGATCGCGGTGGACGATGCCCGCTTCGTGGGCGGCCTCGAGCGCGTGGCTGACCTCGATCAAGACCTCGGCGACTTCTTCGAGCGACAGCGGCTTGCGCTCCGCGCGCACGGCGAGGGTCTCGCCTTCGAGCAGCTCCATCACGAGGTACGGCCGGCCGCCGTCGGTCATACCGAAGCCGAACACGTCGACGATATTCGGGTGGCCGATCAAATTCACCGCGCGCGCTTCTTTGACGAACCGGCTGATCGCCGTGTCGCTCTTGGTCCGGTGGAGCACCTTGATCGCGACCCGCTTGCCGATCATCGTCTGGGTCGCGCGATAGACCGTCGCCATGCCGCCCGACCCGATCACGCCATCGATGCGGTACTCGCCGACCGTCGCGTTGATCGACAGGCTGGAGGGCCGCTCGCTAACCCCGGTATCCAAGGTCGCGGCACCCATCCTCCAAGCCTATCCCATTCCGCCGGCGCCCCGAAAGCCGGATACTCCGGACCGGTGAGCCTCAACACCACCGTTACGACGCTACAGCCCGACGGCGGCGATCAATTGTTTCTGGTCATCGTAGGCGACCGGATTCTCACGACCGAAACGTTACCGAACCGTGGTCAGGTCTCGATCGGCCGCGCGCCCGAGTGCGACGTGCGCATCGACGACGGATCGATCTCGCGCAATCACGCGATCCTGGAGCTGGATCCGCCGCTACGGATTTACGACAACCAGAGCGCGAACGGGACCTGGCTCGGCGACAAGAAGCTCGTCCCGAATACTCCGTACGAGGTCACGATCGATCAGGCGATCCGACTCGGCTCGATCACCGTGATGGTCCAGCGCCGGTCCGCGGCGGCGAGCCCCGTGCGGCGTATTCGCACGCACGAATATTTCGAATCGCGCCTCGAGGACGAGTGCGACCGCGGCCACAGCTTCGCGATCATGCACGTCATCGGCGAGGACGTCGCAGCCGCTCGTCGCGCGTTGACGCCGCTGCTCGGGACGGATGATTTGCTCGCCGCGTACGCGCCCGGCGAGCTCGAGGTCTTGCTCGTCGGCGACCCGTCTCGCGCGCAGGTCATCGAACGCACGCTCGAGGCAGATCTCGCGGCGCGCAACATCGAGGCGCGCGTCGGTTCCGCATCGGCTCCGCGCGATGGCCGCGAGCCGCAGGTGCTGGTGTCGCGCGCGCGCAGCCGTGCGCACGGTCAGGTGCTCGCGGTCGCCGAGACCGACGTCGTCATCGCCGATGCTCGAATGCGCGCGTTGTTCGAGGTCGTCACCCAGGTCGCGGCCGCCGACATCAGCGTGCTGCTCCAAGGCGAGACCGGCGTCGGCAAGGAAGTGTTCGCGGAGACGATCCATCGCCGCTCCGCGCGCGCCGACAAGCCGTTCTTCCGGCTGAACTGTGCGGCGCTGCAAGAATCGCTGCTCGAGAGCGAGCTGTTCGGTTACGAGAAGGGCGCGTTCACCGGCGCGACCCAAGCGAAGCCGGGCCTGCTCGAGGTCGCCGACGGTGGCGTCGTGTTCCTCGACGAGATCGGCGAGCTCCAGCTGTCGCTCCAGGCGAAGCTCTTGCGCGTGCTCGACGAGCGGCGGGTCATGCGCGTCGGCGGTCTGCAGCCGCGCGACGTCGATGTCCGGATCGTGTCGGCGACCAATCGCGATCTCGACGCCGACATCCGCCGCGGCGCGTTCCGCCAAGATCTGCTGTACCGGCTCGACGCGTTCTCGATCATCATCCCGCCGCTGCGCGAGCGGCTCGACGAGATCCTGCCGCTCGCCGGCATGTTCGCGCAGACCATCGCCGCGAAGCTCGGCCGGCCGACGCCGCGGATCACCGACGCCGCTATCGCCCTGCTCCGCTCCTACAGCTGGCCCGGCAACGTCCGCGAGCTCCGCAACGTGATCGAGCGCGCGATGGTGCTCGCCTCCGGCAACACGATCGACACGCGCGACCTCCCCGAAGATCGGATGCGGATGTTGGGCGACGAGGCCGTGACGGAGCCCGCATCGCCGCCTACGCGCGCGCCGACCGAGCCGACCGCGACGGGCCCGACCGAAGGTCCGATCGCGGCGGCCGAGCGCCAGCGGATCCTCGACGCGCTCGAGATGTGCGCGGGGAATCAAACGCACGCCGCGAACGTCCTCGGCATCTCGCGCCGCACGCTCGTCAACAAGCTCGACAAGTTCGCGCTGCCCCGCCCGCGCAAGCGCTAGCAGCGCAGCAGCGTATAGGTTCCCGCCGGCGCCGAGCCGACGCGATGAACGACGAGCTTCTGATGCGCGGCGTTAGGGCACGTCGCCTCGTCGGTGACGAGCTCCCAGCAGCTCGCGCTGCTCGCGCCGCATGGTGGAACCGGTGTCTCGACGCCGTCGACGTCGTCGACCGCCTCACAGTGATCCAGCGGCACGTCGTCCTCGACGCACGGATCGCCCATCGCACGGCGCAAGCCGATGCCGATCTTCGTCGCAGCCTCGCTGAGATCGGCGTTGCAGATCGTGCCCACCGAGCCGCGATCCCCGAATTCGCTTGCGAGCCAGGTCAGCCGGACCGCGGGGTCGGCGGTGTTCCCGTTATTTCCCTCTGGCCACACGCAAGAATGCGCGAGCGCGGGAATTTGCATGAACGAGCCAGCGGGCGCGCGGAGCTCGATCGCGATATCGGTGCGAGCCACGATCGCGCCGAACGCAACACGACGTGGATCGCTCGCCTGCGCGCGAAACACGTCGACGAAGTCCGCCGGATCTTCGATCTCCGTCGAGGCCGGGTTTGGTTTGCAGTTCGTCCTCGGGCCAACCGAGGTCATGTCGAGCTGATCGCAGGTCAGTCCGAATTGCGTGCACCGGAAGCGCGAGAGCGCTCCGAGCTCGGGACTCGTCGGCCCGAAGACCTGCGGATCGAGCACCGAGCAGTCGTCCTGATCCGACAGCACGACGATCCCGAGTGCCGCGTCGGGTCGGCGGAATCCCGCGTTGATCGGATTCGCAAATGCCGCGCGCGCCGCGGACAGGTGCTGCTGGAAGCCGCAGCCGTAGCTACCGAGATAGAAGATCGACCAGAGGGCCTCGGTCAGCGAGCTCGGGTGATTCGACGCGTCCGCGTTGTCGATCAAGAAGCGGTCGGGGATCGTCGTATCCAACATCTGCAGCTCACCGTTGTCTCCAGAGCCCACGCACGCACCCGGCTGGGTCATGCCGATCGCGGGGCCCTGGGCGCCACTCGCGGTCGTGGTGCCGAGGTCTGGCGAAATCGCGCCGACGTGCAGATCCGGTCGGCCATCGATCGAGATCTGAGCGAGCAGCGCGGGGAACGCCGCTCGCAATGCTTGCTGGTGCTCGTTCGTACTGGTCTCGTTATCAACGACGAACAACACGTCCAGCTTCGCCGTCGCTTCCACCGGCAGTGCCACGACCTCCCTCACATTCACCACCGGCATCGGCGCGTTATCCCCGCACCCCGCCATCACTGCTAGGACCAACCAGCGCCTCATGAAAACACCATAACGGTCAGTGCCTCCTGGGGCACGGTTCCGTGGCCAGATCGGCCGCTGGCTACTCGTCTAGCCACCTCCTGGCATGGCCATCTCAAGCGGCCGAAAGCCGGCCACCGGTCGCTGGTCCATCCCGTGCACATGGGACGGCCCGATGTCGTCGAAGATCGAGTGCACGGCGGTCAACGAGCTGATCGATCTGGTCCAACAGAAGCCTATGGCCCGGGATTCGGGCGTCGAGCTGCTGTTCCAACCCCCTCGCGAGGCGAACCTGCGTCGCCAGGTGGACGGGACTCCCGCACCCAGAGGCCTGTGGGCCGTAGAGCTCCCGGTCGAGCCGACCGAGGCCCGGGCGACGATGCCGACGATCCCGACCCGCAAGCCGGAATTCGAGCCGACCCCGCGCGTCGATGAGAATGCCCGCCGGTCGGCCCGCGCCCAGCGCGCCGAGACCGACATCCCGCTGACCCTGAAGAAGTTCGGCGTCCCGGCCGGCATCCTCGTGATGGTCGGCATCGGCGTCGGCGCCGCGGTGTCGCTGTCGCGCCATCGCGAGACCGGCACGCCGATCGATCATGTCGTCGCGTTCACCCCGCCGAAGATCGTCGTCGCGCCGCCGCCACCGCCATCGGCGGTCAAGCCGGCGTTCGTCGACGTCATGCTCGCCTCGAATCCGCCGGGCGCGAGCGCGACGCTGCTCGACAACTCGACCGGTGCATCGACGCCGCTCGGTTCGACGCCGGTCGAGGCTTCGCTCGATCCGACGAAACAATACGACGTCCGGTTCGAGCTCGCGGGCCACCGTGCGACCACGCAGCACCTCGATCCTGCAAGCAGCCACAAGCTCGAGGTCGCGCTTGCCGAGCCCGAGCCGACCACCACCGATTCGGGCGCGGACGCGACGCCCGCGCCCGCTCCCACCGGCAAGCATCATCGCCGTCATCAAACCGCCGCGAAGAAAGCGGCGACCAAGCGCGTTGCGACCGCACCGGCTGCCCGGCACGCAAAGGGCGACGACGGCGGCATCTCCGCGCTCGCCGCGGCGAGCACCGCGCGAAAGGATGCGAAGCAGAGCGACGCTCCCGGCATCCTCTCGATCACGACGTCGGTCCCGTGCGCGATCCTGCTCGACGGCGCGAACACCGGCAAGACCACCCCCACGAAGATGTCGGTGCCCGCGGGTCATCACAGCATTCGCCTGATCGCCGCGACCCAGCACATCAACAAGCAGATCAGCGTCGACGTCGCGCCGAAGAAGACGACCAAACTCTTCCAGTCGTTCTGATATAGCTGCCGCGATGAGGTTCGCGGCTCTGGTCCTGGTCGTTGCGGCGGCGTGTGGCGACAACGCCATCGTCACCGCGGTGCCCCTGGTGTCCGGTGCGGCGACGCTAACGCTCTCCGCCGATCACACCGCGCTCGTCTTCGCGCGCGGCGAGCAACCACTCCTGACGTTCCATGCCGACGCGTTCGAGGTCGGTACGGTCGCGGATCTCGACAGCGGTGAGAGCTTCGATCCGTACTGGCTGTTCGTCGATCCTCCGGTCGTGCCGGATTCGCTCGTCTGGCACGTCCTCGACGCGACCGACGCGTTCGACGTCCGCGCGTCGACGCCGACCCACCTCGTGATCGCCGCGGGTGACGCGCTCGTCACGTTCGATGCGGCCGCCGCCGATTGCCTCACGCTGAAGCTAACGTCGAGCGATGCGAAGGTCGCGTACCTTCGCGTGCGTCCGGACGCCGATCCGACCGAGGGCTTCTACGGTCTCGGCGAATGGGGCGACAGCGTGAACCATCGCGGCAAGCTCCGGCCGATGCAGATGGAAGGCGACTTCACGATGGAAGGCGCTGACGACGAGAACCACGTGCCGGTGCCGCTCGTGATCGGTACGCGTGGCTGGGGCATGTTCGCGATGACCGATCGCGCCGGTGCGTTCGATGTGGCGCGCCAATCCGATACCCGGATCGACGCGACGTTCGGCACCGGTGACGCGAGCTCCGATGGCTTACTCGTCCATTTGTTCTCCGCCGCCGCGCCGCTCGACGTGCTCGCGCACTACTACGACATCACCGGGTACCCGGGCATCCCCGCGCCGTGGGCGTACGGGCCACTGTTGTGGCGCAACGGCAACGCGAGCCAGGCGCAGGTGATCGACGACATCTCGCAGATCCGCACGCGCCACCTCGCGACGAGCGGCATCTGGTTCGATCGCCCGTTCGCGACCGGCGTCGAGACGTTCGACTTCGATCCGACAAAGTTCCCCGACGCGCCGACGATGCTCGCGGCGCTCCACGATGCTGGCTTACGGTACGGCGTCTGGCACACGCCGTACACCGCGCCGGCGAACGCGAGCGAGGACCCGGCGCCGGTGCAACACGACTACGCGACCGCGCACAGCTTCTTCCCGCCGGTCACCGGCGTGCTCGTCAACCAGTGGGGCAAACCGATCGACTTCACGAACGCCGATGCGTATGCGTGGTGGCAGCAGGAGCTGTCCACGTACACGCTGCCGCTCGGCGGTGGTGGCCTCGGCGTCGAGGGGTTCAAGCTCGACTACGGCGAGGACATCGTCGTCGGCCTCAACGGCCAGCGCACGCCGTGGCAGTTCGCCGACGGCAGCGACGAGCGCACGATGCATCGCGGCTACACCCTGCTCTATCACCAGATCTATCGCGACCAGCTCGCGCACGACGGCGCGTTCTTGCTGACCCGCACCGGCCGCTGGGGCGATCAGACGAAGGGCATGATCATCTGGCCCGGTGACCTGGACGCGACATTCGATCGCGCCGGCGCGATGGTTGGCTCGACGAAGGCCGTCGGTGGCTTGCCGGCGGCGGTGATCAAAGGACTGTCCCTGTCAGCATCGGGGTTTCCGTTCTACGCGTCGGATACCGCCGGCTATCGCCATTCGCCCGCGACGAACGAGTGCTGGTCGCGCTGGGTCGAAGCGAACGCGGTCGCGAGCGCGATGGAGGTCGGCGACGCCTCGAGCGCGCAGCCGTGGGAATTCACCGCCGACAACGGCCGCACGCAGCACTCGCTCGACGTCTACCAGAAGTACGCCGCGCTCCACCTACGGCTGTTCCCGTACGCGTGGACCGCGGCGCAGGACATCGCGCACAGCGGCAGGCCAATCGTGCGGCCTTTCGGGCTCGCGTTTCCCGAGGCCGGGGCCCATCCCGACGACGAATTCGCGTTCGGAGACGCCATACTGGTCGCGCCGATCGTCACGCAAGGCGCGACCTCGCGCGAGGTCGTGTTCCCCGTAGGCACGTGGATCGATTGGTGGACCGGCGAGCGCATCACCGGTCCGGCGACGAAGACCGTGACCGCGGATCTCGACACGCTGCCGCTGTACGTGCGCGCCGGAGGGCTCGTGCCGATGCTGCGCGATACGATCGACACGCTCGCGCCCGTGACCGGCGCGGGGATCGAGTCGTTCGCGAACGATCCGGGCGTGCTGTGGGTGCGCGCGTCGAACGACGCAGCGCAGGCGACGATCTACGACGGCACCGAGCTGACCGCGACAGCGACGACGTTCCACTACACGCCGGGCTCGGTGTTCACCGCGGGCGTGATGTTCGAGGTGATCGCGAGCGCGCAACCGCTTGGCGTTCACGACGCGGGCGGTGTCCTCGCGCAGACGGCATCTCTCGCCGCCTTGAAAACCGCCGGCAGCGGCTGGTTCTGGGAACCGGCGACCGGCGGCACGCTGTGGATCCTGCTCCCCGGTATGGGGACCGCTACGGTTGATCCGTAGCGCCGCTGCCGTTCGCTGCGCGATCCTTCATCCGCTGGTCACGCATCTGGTCGCGGCGCGCTTCCATCCCGGCCTGGAGCTCGTCGGCCGAAATGTCGCCGTCGTGATTCGTATCGAGCGCCGCCGGGTCATCGAACTTCATCCGGCCCTTCGTATTCGAGAGCTCGTCGGGCGTGAGCTTGCCGTCGCCGTTCGTGTCGAGGCGCTGGCGCATCCGATCGGTGCGCTCCTTCATCGCGGCGGCGCGTTCTTCGTCGCTGATCTTGCCGTCGCCGTCCTTGTCCATCCGCGCCATCCGATCGCCGCGATGGCCCCACGCGTGGTCACCCGGCGGTAGCGATGGGCGATCCGAGCCCTCTGCCATCGGCGCCGGTGCCGTGGGCAACGCCGGCGCGGGCCGCGCGCTGCGCACGGTCGGCGTCGGTTCGCTCGGCGCCGGTTGCGGCGTCGGCTGCGAGTCCGTGGTCTTGCACGCAGCCAACACGAGGACCAGGAGAGCGATGCGCTTCATACCCACAGCCTAACCATATCTGCGGGCGCGTGCAGGCGGCGTTCACACATTGACACGCGACCGCAACTAAACGCCGCAACCGTCGAGGAACGCGAGCTGTTCGGCCCCGAGGACGATCGCCGTGCTCGCGAGATCGAGGCGCATGTGCTCGGCGCTCGTCGTGCCCGTCAGTGGAAGCATGCCCCGGTGGCGCGCGAACGCGAACACGAGCTGCGCGGTGGTCACGCCGAGCTCGGCGGCGAGTGCCCGGACCTCGCGGTGATGCTGGACGACATCGCGATTCGCGGTGAGCAGCGAGAAGCCCTGATACACGATGCCGTGACGCGCGCACGCGGCGCGGACCTCGCGATCCCAACCCGTGCTCGCGTAGCAGCGGTTCTGGACGAACGCGGGCGGCACGCGCGCGAGCCCGACGAGCTCTTCGACCTGGTGAACGCAGACGTTGCTGAT
This sequence comes from Deltaproteobacteria bacterium, assembly GCA_040004535.1. GTDB lineage: Bacteria > Myxococcota_A > Polyangia > Haliangiales > Haliangiaceae > JABFXX01. The sequence continues at coordinate 51,603 of JBDUAS010000008.1, read as the reverse complement.
CCCGACGAGCGCGACCGGCAACGCCTCGATCGCGCGCCACGCGTCGACATCTTCCGGCGCGAGCCGATCGCGCAGGCTCGGGCCGTGCAGCACGTAGCTATCGATCTTGCCGAGGTGCGCGACCGAGCTCTCGTACGACTGCGCGACCTGCGTCGCGATCGGCGCGTCCTCGGCGTACGGCAGGCGCTCGTCCTGGCCGGCGCGATGGGTGAACTTGGTCTGGATGAACAGCTGATCGCGCGGGATGCCCGCGCCGCGCAGCCCGGCACCGACGGCTTCCTCGAAGTAGTGCTTGCGCTGGTTCGCGGTATCGATCGCGCGAAAGCCCTCGCGGAGCGCGAGCTCGACGAGGTCCTGCGTGCGGCTCTCCTTCCACGCAGTGCCGTACATGAAATCGGGGACATCGACGCCGCGGATCTGCACCGCGCGAGCATGTCATGACCCCGTGGTACGAGGCGGTATGGTGATCGGCACTCCCAAGACTGCGCATGCCACTCGGGTGTTGATGTTGGGCTCCGGCGAGCTCGGCAAAGAAGTCACGATCGAGCTCCAGCGCTTCGGCATCGAGGTGATCGCGTGTGATCGCTACGCCGATGCCCCGGCGATGCAGGTCGCGCACCGCAGCCACGTGATCGACATGCTCGATCGCGCGGCACTGCGCGCGGTGATCGAGAAGGAGAAGCCGCACTTGATCGTGCCGGAGCTCGAGGCGATCGCGACTGCAGAGCTGATCGCGCTCGAAGCCGAAGGTTGGAACGTGATTCCGACCGCAGATGCGGCACGGCTGACGATGGATCGCGAGCGGATCCGGCGGGTCGCCGCCGAGGAGCTCGAAGTGCCGACCGCGCGCTACAAGTTCGCCGACACGTTCGAGGAGCTGCGCGCCGCGGCGCACGAGCTGGGCTGGCCGGTCGTGATCAAGCCGATCATGAGCAGCTCCGGCAAGGGCCAGTCGGTCGCCAAGAGTGCCGCGGATCTCGAGCAGTCGTGGCACTACGCCCAGACCGGCGGCCGCACCGGCGCCGGCCGCGTGATCGTCGAGGAGCACATCGCGTTCGACAGCGAGATCACGATGCTGACCGTGCGCGCGGTCAACGGCACGATGTTCTGCGATCCGATCGGCCACCGTCAGGTCGGTGGCGACTACATCGAGAGCTGGCAGCCCCACGCGATGTCGGTGAAGCAGATCGAGCGGTCGCAGGCGATCGCGAAGACCGTGACCGACCGACTCGGCGGCCGCGGGATCTTCGGCGTCGAGCTGTTCTTGTGCCCGAACGACAAGGTCGTGTTCAGCGAGGTCAGCCCGCGCCCGCACGACACCGGCATGGTCACGATGGCGACCCAGGTGTGGAGCGAGTTCGCGCTGCACGCGCGCGCGATCCTCGGGCTGCCGATCTCCGCGATCCGCCGGCACTCGGCGGGAGCGTCGGTCGCGCTGCGCGCGGAGCGTGCGCTGGAGTCGCCGGTGATCGAGGGGCTCGATCAGGCGTACGCGCAGACCGATGTCGACGTCCGGTGGTTTGGCAAGCCGAACGCGGGACCGCGACGCCGGATGGGCGTCGTGCTCGCGACCGCGGATACCGCCGAGGCCGCGCTCGCGAAGGCGACCCAGGTCGCCGGCGGGATCACGATTCGTAACGCCTAGGTCTGGCTGCGAAATCGCGGCAGCGAGCGGCAACCTGCCGCGCCCAGGCGACCGAGCGCACACTCGGCCGTCTAACCATGCATGCGGCCCGCGACACGATTCGAACAGGTCCAGCGGGTCGCGGTCGACGCGATCAAGGCCCACGCGCTGCGGCTCGCGCAGGGCTCGCGCCGCGCCGAGGTCTACATCCTCACCGAGTACCTGTGGGGTGAGGAAGGTCCGGAGCAGGCGATGCTCGCGCGCACCGGCGATGGCGAGCCGCCTCCCTGGCTCGCGAGGCTGATCGCGGCGCAGCTCGCGGACGAGCACCGCCACGCCGAGATGTTCCGCGACCGGATCGGCGCACTCGGCGCGACGCCGCGTGAAGCACCGCCGCTCGTCCGCGCGAAGCTGTGGTGGCTCGACCGTGCGTGCGCGCCGTACTACGCCAAGTTCGAGGCCGGGCCGATCGTCGTGATGCTCGCGGCGGCCGCGCGGTTCGAGGCGACCGGCGTGCGGTTGTTCGCGCGCCACATCGGCGTGCTCGAGGTGATCGGCGGCGAGGCGAAGATGCTCGAGATGCTCCGCTCGATCGTCAGTGACGAGCGGCGCCACGCGCGCAGCTGTGCAGCCGCGGCCAGGCGGCTCGTGCGCCCGTCGGAACAGGCTGACTTCACGGCGCTCGGCGAGCGCATCGCGACGATCGATCGCGCATTCGGCATCACGCTCGCGCTGCGCTACTGGCTATTACTCGCGACGCTCGCCACGCGCGACCGCGTCGCGAAGAAACGAGGTCTGTCATGATTCGCGTCTCCGTCATCTCCGACAGCGTCGATCATATCGACGGCATCTCGATCGGACTGCGCCGGCTCGCCGCGGCGTCCCAACGCGCCGGCCACGCGATGACGTTGGTCGGGCCTGCCGATATCCAGCCTCGGGTCGACGAGATCGTCCGGATCCCCGCGGCGATGTCGGCGGCGTTGCCGATCTACCCGCAGTACACGTGGAGCGTGCCCGAGCTCCCCGCGCTGACGGCGCACCTCGCGCGCAACGCGGATCTCGTCCAGCTCGCGACGCCGGGACCGATGGGGCTCGCCGGCTTGATCGCCGCGCGCATGCTCGGCCTGCCGGTGCTCGCGCAGTACCACACGGAAGTTCCGGAATACGCGGCCCGGATGACGGGCTTGCCGTTCGTGAAGGATCTGGTCGCACCGTTTGTCGGCTGGTTCTATCAACAGGCCGACCTCTGCCTCGCGCCATCGCAGACCGTCGCCGATCGCGTGGTCGCGCTCGGCGTCGCTGCCGCAAACGTGCGTCGCATCCAGCGCGGCGTCGATCTCGCGCTGTTCGATCCTGCGCGCCGCGACCGCACCTGCCTCTCGCGTTACGGGGTCGCGACCGATACGCCCGTCGCGCTGTACGTCGGCCGGCTGTCGAAGGAGAAGAACCTCGACGGCCTCCGCGCCGCGTGGCGGCTCGTGATCGCGCAGCGTCCTGACGCCCGGCTCGTGGTCGTGGGCGATGGTCCGCAACCGACCGCGCTCGATGGCGACGGCGTCGTGCGCACCGGCGTCCTCCACGGCGAGGAGCTCGCCGCGGTGTTCGCGACGGCGGACGTGTTCGCATTCGCGAGCGAGACCGAGACGTTCGGCAATGTCGTGGTCGAAGCCGCGGCGAGCGGACTGCCTGCCGTCGTCGCGGCGGCCGGCGCGGCACACGAGCACGTGATCGCGGGCGAGACCGGCGTTGTCGTCGACGGCCGCGATCCGCAGGCGTTCGCGCGCGAGCTGCTCGCGCTGTTCGCGAACCCAGCGCGGCGTTCGCGGATGGCGAGCTGCGCCCGCGCCCACGCGCGCAGTTACGACCTCGATGCGGCGGTCTCCTCGACCTGGGACCTCTATCGCGGCGTCGCGGCAACGGCGTCGCGATCGAAGACGCGAGCGGCGTCGTGAGCTGGCCGACCGTCTCGGTCGTCGTCGAGACCTGGAATCTCGACGGTGAGCTCGAGATCCTGCGGCGTCTGCTCGCTGCGCTGACGCCGCAGCTCGGCGATGCCGAGCTCGTGATCACGCACGCCTGCATCCCGCCGATGTTGCGCGCCGAGCTCGCGGGCGATCGCGCCGTGACGTGGGTTCCCGTCGAGCTGACCACCGGCTACTACGACCACAAGAACGCAGGCTTCGCGGCCTCGACCGGCGACGTGGTCGCGTTCATCGATGGCGACTGCGATCCGGATCCCGACTGGCTCGCGCACCTGATCGCGCCGATCGTGCGCGGTGCGGCGAACGTCGTCGCCGGCGACACGTCGTATCGTGGCGCGCTCGCGACGATCGCGAACCGGCTCGACTTCCCGTACTTCACGCACGATCGAACGCGCGGCACGGTCCGCAACTTCTTCGCGAACAACGTCGCGTTCGCGCGCGGCGCATTCATGGAGGTCGGCGGCTATCCGGCGATTCCGTCCATGTTCCACGGCCAGTGCCAGGTGCTCGCGCTCCACCTGCGCGAGTCAGGCATCGCGATCCACTACGCCGGCACCGCGCGCGTGATCCACGCGTGGCCCGCGAACGCGCTGGCGTGGCTCGAAGTCCGACTCCTGCGCGGCGCTGACACCACGACGCTCCTACCGTTTATCGTCGCGCACTACGCGCCGCGCGCACCGAAGCTCGTGACGGGCCGGATCCCTGCCCTCGGTATCCTCGCAGCCCGGTCCGTCGCCGGCTTCGCCCTCGCGCTGCGCCACGGGCCACGCGTCAAGGGCCTCGCGCTCGTCGCTGCGATCACCGTCGTCGACTCGATCGGTTGTCTCGCCGGGCCGACGGTCTATCGCGCGTACGGAGTGACGACGCCCGCGCCGCCGCCTGTCCCGACGCCGGTGACTCTGGACGTGGTCCCGCCTGAAGCTCGGCGCGTGGGATGACGCCCGAAGCCCTGGTCGCCGCGCTCGGCTGGTTCGCGGGCTCGTTCGCGGTCGGTGCACTCTCAGCCGTGATCCCACTCGCGAGCATCGAGGTGTTCCTGGTCGGTCTCGTGCTCGTGCGCGGCGTCGATCCGATCAGCGGCGCCTTGGTCGTCGCGTGCGCCACCGCTGGCCAGCTCGTAGGCAAGCTGCCGATCTACAGCGCCGCGCGCGGCGTGGGTGCATTGCAAAGGGAGCGAGTGGGCCGTCTGCGCGCACGATTCGGCCGGTTCGCGAACGCGCCGCACCTCGTGCTCGCGGCGAGCGCCGTGCTCGGGCTGCCGCCGTTCTCGATCATGGCGACCGCGGCCGGCATCCTCGCGATCCGCGTGCGTGCGTTCTGCGCGATCGTGCTCGCCGGCCGCGCGCTGCGCTTCGCGCTCCTGATCGCGGTTACGGCTGCCTACGGTCGCTGTGTGACCTGAGTGACGACGCGATGGCCGGCGCTATCGAGCCTCGCGGTCTGCACGCTATCGCTCAGCGGTGTTAGCGCGAGACGCGCGATGATCGGTCCGGTCACAGCATCGACAACGAGCGGCGTATCCATCCCCAGCACGACCGCGCGCTCGCCGTCGGCCGACAACACCAGGTCGTCCGGATCGGTCCAGTGTCGAGCGCGAGGATGACGTCGTCACGATCCATCTCACGATCCGGCGCTGGCGAATCCGCGCTCGTGCAGCAGCTCCTCGAGATAGCGCACGGTCAGCTCGACCTCGCGGCGCGACACGCCGAGCTTGTCGGCGACCTCGGGATACGAGAACCCGGCGAGCACCGCGTTCAACACGGCGACGTATTGATCGCGGCGCGCGATCAGTCTGCGCACGTGGATCCGGCCGATCTTCCATTCGAGCGCGAGTCGCGCGATCGCATCGTCCCCGTGATCGCGCTCCTCCGCCGCGGCGCGCCCTGCTGCGGCCGCGACAAACGCGGTGACGAGCGCGCGCTTCTCGGCGAGCGAGTCGGGCAGCGCCTGCGGGCCCTGCGATGACGATAGCGTCGCGAGCGAGATCCAGCGGTGGTCGCGCTTCGCGGTCGCCCGCTCGTATTCCGGGCTATCGCGCATGTAGTCGATCGCCGAGCGCTTGACGAGCACGCGCAGCCACGCCTGGAGCTCGGGCCGGGGCTCGAGTACGACGAGCTTCTTGATCGCCGAGTAGTCCTTCGCGTGGAGCCGCGCGATCGTCCGCATCACGATCTCGCGCGGCGAGTCCTCGCGATCGCGCAACCGGCCGATCGGTTGGCGGCGCGCCATCGCCGCGAGCTCGGGTTCGAGCTTCGCGATCAGTGGCTGCCAGGCCGCATCGCCGCGGTCGGCGACTGCTTGCAGCAGCTTCCACAGTTCCGGATCGAGCGCCACTACGACGCCTTCCCTGGCCGCGCGACCGTCGCGGGCTCGAGCTTCGCTCCGTCTCCATCGCGCAGCGGTACGAGCAGCGGCGGTGCCATCTTGCCGACGACCGTGCCCTGCTCTACCGACTCGGCACCCTCGGCATCGACGGTGGAAGCCTCGGGCGTGCTACGCGCCTCGGCCTTGAGGTTCTTCCACCACGCCGTGGCCATCGCCTTGGTCCACGAGTGCTCCGCCGGAATCTGGATCGCGAGCAGCGCGTCGGCGAGCGCGCGCGCGTCGTGCGGCCGCTGCCCCGGCTCCTTCGCGAGGCACTGGACGACCAGCATCTCGAGCTCGATCGGCAACCAGCCACGCACGCGCAGCTCCGGGATGGGTTCGCTGACGTGCGTACGGATCAGGTCATCGCCGCTGACGTTCGGATAGACCTCGGCGCCGGTCAGCAACCACCACGCGACACAACCGAGCGCGTAGAGGTCACCGCGATTGTCGAGCGGCGCCCCGACGGCTTGCTCGGGCGGGATGTAACCCGGCGTGCCGATCACCGAGCCCTCGACGGTGAGCCGCTCACCCGTGGTCTCGCCGCCGATCTTCTCGGTCAACGACACCGTCGCAACCGCCGCGACGATCGGATCTTCGAGGATCTCGCCGACGTTGTGGGCGATCCCGAAGTCGAGCAGCTTGACGATGTCGACCTCGTCCGCGGCGCGCGACAAAAACAGATTGGCCGGCTTGATATCGCGGTGCAACAAGCCCGCGTCGTGGGCCTCGGCGAGCGATGCGCAGGCCTGCGTGAGGATCGCGATCACGCGCGCCGCCGGCTGCGGGCCGTAGGTGCGCACGAGCTGGGAGAGGTCGAGGCCATCGAGCAGCTCCATCACGAAGAAGAACGAACCGTCGTCGGCGACCCCGTAGTCGTAGAGCTCGATCGTGTGACGCGAGCGCAGCGAAGCGACGGTCTGCGCCTCGCGCTTGAACCGCTCGCGGACGAGGCCCGCGTGCTTCGGATCGGCGAGCACCTCGTGGCGCACGAGCTTGATCGCGGCCTGGCGCGCGAGCAATTGGTGCTCGGCCCGCCAGACCTCGCCCATCCCGCCTGCGCCGAGCTTCGCGACCAGCCGATAGCTGCCGAGTTGCTGCGCCCGCTCGCGCGCGGACCTCGCCTCGGCGCGCGCTTCGACGACCGTCCGTCGCATCCGGACCAGGTTCCACGCGAACACGAGCGCGACCCCGAGCGCGATGAACACGGCCGCCGCCGACGCGATGATCGCTTGGCGGCCGAGCCGCTGGGTCGCGTCGAACAGCACGTGCTCCGGCACGAGCGTCGCGAGCTGCCAGTCGACCGGCGCGGTCGTGCCCGCGCGCTTCGCACCGAGATGCGTCGTCGACGCGAAGTAGCGATCGTCCGGTGCGTCGAATTCGAAGAATCGCTGGTCGCTCGGCAGCGTCTTGCCGAACTTCGCGAACAGCGCGTCGAGCCTCGCGTCGCCGTAGTCCTTGTAGTGGAGCAGCCGGTTCTCCGCGATTGCCGCCGTCGGCACCGCGACCGCGGGATACGCGAGCATCGTGCCATCGGGCGTGAACACGACGGTGCGCGCCCCCTGGATCGGCGACTCGCCGATCGAGCTCGACAGGCTCTCGACGTCGAAGTCGATCGTGATCACCGCGACGAGGCCGTTGTCGTCGTAGATCGGCTCGGTCACGGTCAGGCCGGTCTTGTGCGACGTCGAGAACGTGTGCGGCGCGAGCCACACGCGCTTCTTCGCCCCGACCGCGGTCTTGTAGTGCGGCCGCGTGCGGACGTCGTAGTGCGACGGCTCGGTGCCGAGCACGTGGAACCCACCATCGAAGCCGTAGTTCGTACGGTCGGTGCCGGCATCGCTGACGCGACTCTCCGAGACGCGCACCTCCTCGCCTTGCTTGTACGTGCTCCACAACACGCCGACCGGGAACGCGATGCTCGTGTTGTAGATGCCGGGCCGGCCGACGACGAGGTCGTGCAGCCGCTGCATCGCATCCGGCGTCGCGAGCGCCGGCTCGGCGAGCAAACGCAGCCCGGCCATCACGGGGTCGGCCTGGTCGAGCGTGAAGTCGACGTCGCGCTGGACCTGGACGGCCTGTGCGATCAATTGGCGGCGGACGAGCGTCTCGGCCGAGTCGCGCGTCGCCTTGCGGCCGAGCATCAACACGACGACGCCGACCGACAGCACGAGCATCGGCAAGATCACGAGCACGCTCGCCGGCGACGCGATCCAGCGGCCAAACCGGTCGCGCGACCGGTCACCCAGCGTGCTGGAGTCCCCCACCGTTGCAGCTTACTACACGCTGGCGCGCCACTTGCTCCAGCGAGGCCCATGCGAACCAGTGGGGCTCTCGTTCACGACATGATGACGTTGGCTCGTCTCCACGCCGCGCTCGATAGCGTGGTCGAGACCGAGCAGCTGATCATCACGATCAGCGAGGCTTCACCGGCGCATAGCTCGGCCGTGACGCGGCTCGCAGAGGTCGTCGGCGAAGCACGCGAGCTGCTCCGCTCGCTGTTGACCCGGCCGGAAGCTCGACAGCTGTCGGGTTCCTGAGCAAACGTCTGACTCGATCAAGGTCCGGCGAGGTCAGGCGTCGATCACGCAGTCGCGGGTCGCGTGTGCTTGGCACGCCAGGATGAGCCCCTTCGCCCGGTCCTGCTGCGTCAAAGCATCCTGAACTTCCATGCGAACTTTGCCCGAGACCAGGCGCGTCTTGCACTGACCGCAGATCCCGCTGCGACACTCGAACGAGATCTGAACGCCCGCTTCTTCGGCGACCTCGAGGATCGATTGCTCGGCCGGCTGCTCGGCGTTGATCCCGGACTTCTGGAAGCTGAGGCTCGGCACCACGCCATCGGGTAGCGCCGCTTCAGCCTCTTGCATGTCGGGCGTCATCTCGATCGGCGGCGTCGAGATGAACGCTTCCTGATGAATCTCCGCATCGGGGACACCCATCGAGCCGACGAGCGCGCGCATCGCCGTCATCATCGGATCCGGACCGCACAGCATCACGGGGCCGTGCTTGAAGTCGGGGATAAACTCGGCGAGCAGCTCTTTCGTGACCTGGCCGCGCGCGCCGGTCCACGCAGCGTCGGTCTCGTTCGACAGCGTGATCAGCACGTGTAGGTTCTGATGGCGCTCCTGGAGATCCATGATCTCGTGCGCGAACACGATGTCGGCTTGCTTGCGCACGCTGAACACGAGGTAGATCTGGCCGGCCCAGCCCCGATCGGTGAGGCTGCGCACGACCGACATCATCGGCGTGATGCCGATGCCGCCGGCGATCAGCACGATCTTTTCGGCCTCGTGACCTGCGAAGAAGAACTTGCCGGCCGGTGCCGAGACCTGGACGAGCTGGCCTTCCTGCCACGTGTCGTGGAGATGCTTCGAGCCGTAGCCGTTCGCCGCGCGCTTGACCGAAATCTCGCAATACGCGCTGCGGGTCGGCGACGACGCGATCGTGTACGAGCGGTTGACGCGCTTGCCGTCGATCGTCAGCTTCAAGTTGATGTATTGACCGGCGGTGTGCTCGAACGGCAGAGACCCGCCGTCGGGGTTGACGAACCGGAACGTCTTGACGTCGGGGGTCTCCTGAAAGATCCGCGAGAGCTTCAACGTGCCCGACCAGAACGCCTTCTTCTTCGGGGACGCCGTCTTCGTCGCGTTCAGCTTCGCGTGGGCGAGCCGGAGGTCGCGGCGAAGATCGAGCTCCTTCGAGATGAAGCGATACGCGAGCAAGAGGCCGATCGCGATCAGGTACGCGTCGGGCTGGCGCTTGTCGGACTTCGCCTGCAGGTAGTAGTGGTAGCCACCGGCCGCGACCGCGACGTAGGTCAGCCGGTGGAGCAACTTCCAGCGCTTCGCGCCGAGCCGGCTGACCATCGCGTCGGTCGAGGTCAACGCGAGCGGCGTCATGATCACGAGCGCGCCGAACCCGTACCACAGGTACTCGCGATCGACGATCTCGGTCGCGGTCGACGCGATGCTGCCGTTGCGGTCCCACCAGAAGAAGATCAAGAAGTGGGTGAGGATGTAGAGAAAGCCGATCACGCCGAGGTTGCGGCGGATCGAGATCAACATGGTCCAGCCGGTGAGCCGGCGCAGCGGCGTGACGAGGAGTGCGAGGACGAGCAGCGTGAGACCGACCAGCCCCGTCGTCTTGATCGCGAAGTTGACCTCGTTGACGCCGAGCTGGTGGTGATAGCCGTCCCACACGAGCACCGCGAGCGGCACGAACGCGTTGACGATCACGAGCCACTTCGCGTAGCGCGTGTCCAAAAACTTGGATGACTTAGAAGTCGGCATCGAGATCCATCCCGCGATAGAGCGACATGACCTGGTCGCCGTAACCATTGAACGGCAGCGTCTGGCGCCGTCCTGCTTCACCGATCCGCTGCTCCGTCGCCTGACTCCAGCGCGGGTGGTCATGCATCGGGTTGACGTTCGCGTAGAACCCGTACTCCTTCGGCGAGTACTGCTGCCACGTCGACGGCGGTTGCTTGTCGACGAGCGTGACCTTAACGATCGACTTGATGCCCTTGAAGCCGTACTTCCACGGCAGCACGAGCTTCACCGGCGCGCCGTCCTGAGGCGGCAGCTCCTGGCCGTAGAGGCCGGTCGCGAACAGCGCGAGCGGATGCATCGCCTCGTCGAGGCGGAGGCCCTCGACGTACGGCCACTTCAACACGCCGGTCTTCTGGTTCGGCATCCGGGTCGGATCGAGGAGCGTCTCGAACGCGACGAACTTCGCGCTACCCTGCGGGTCGACCGCCTTCAGCAGATTCGCGACCGAGAACCCGGCCCACGGCACGACCATCGACCACGCCTCGACGCAGCGGTGGCGATAGACGCGCTCCTCGATCGGCGCGAGCTTGCGAAACGCGTCGAGGTCGAACACGCGCGGCTTGTTGCACAGGCCCTCGACGGAGATCTTCCAGCCGTCGGTCTTGAAGTTCTTCGCCGCGGCCGCGACGCCGTCCTTGTTGGTCGTGAACTCGTAGAAGTTGTTGTAGTTGAGGATCGACGCGCGCGGCGTGATCATCTCGTTCTCGACCCACGTGCTCGGCGAGTGCTCGGGCTTCACGAGGTTCGCGATTGCCTTGCCCTCCGTCGTGTCGAGCTCGACGCCGTTGAGCCGGCGATACAGCAGCGCGGTGCCGGCCGCACTCGCCGCGAGCACGCCGCCGCGGAGCAGCGTGCGGCGATTGAAATAGACCTCGAGCGGGGTGATCTCGCGTTCGAGCTGGTCGGCCATCAAATCCTCACGATCGCCTACGGCGGCGCCGCCCTGCGGTTACTCAAAACGCGAACGGATACACGAACGAGCCGCCTTTCGCGGTCTTGAGGAACGTCGCGGCGCGCAAGGCCTGCGCCACGCAGCTCCCGAGCTCCGGCGTGGGCGAATCGGCCACGCTCGCGTCCTTGACGTTGCCGTCCGGACCGACCGTCATCGCGATCTTGACGGTGCCCTTCGCGGAGAACTTCTCGCCGCATGCGATCACGCGCGGCTTCACGCCCTCGATGCCTTCCTTGACCGCGACCTTGTCGAGCGCCTCGGCCTGACCCGGGAACGCGGGCTTGAAGCCGGAGTCGGCGGGCTTGTAGCGCGCGCAGCACGCTCGCGCATACTTCTCGAGCACGCACGAGACCTCGTCGCAGGTCGGATCTTCGGGCGGTGCGGCCGAGCCCGCGGTGGCGACGGCCGAGCCCGCACCCGCAGCGGAGCCGGTGCCCGAGCCTGCGCCAGAGCCCGCATGCGTCCCGGTCGGAACGTGTGTGCCGGTACCCGTGGGGTGCGTGGGATGCGTGGGATGCGTGGGATGCGCCGCGGCGATATCGGGACCTGCGGGCGTCGCGCTGCCGCTACCGGTATCCGACACATCGATCACGATCTCGGGGATCGCTGCGTCGACTTCGACCTCCGCGACCGTGGCGGCATCGACCGGCGTCTCGACGACGCGTTCGCCCACTGCATCCGCGATCGCGACCTTCGAGCGCTCTGGGTTCGCGAGGAAGAAGTGGACGAACGCGACGCCCGCGCCTGCCGCAAACAACGCCGCGACCAACCACTTCGCGATCGTCTTGCCGGTCGAGCCGGTGCTTACCGGGTAGACGAACTTGCCGCGCGGCAGGTCGTTTAACGAATCGCGCGGCGGCGGCGGCTCGGTCGGCGTGCGCGCGGCACGCGACTCCGGCTGCTTCTTGTCGGGAACCTTGAGCACCGGCGGCTCGGTCGGCGCGCGCTTCTTCGGTAGCGGCGGCGGCTCGGTCTTCGGCCGCGCGCGTTTCTCGACGACGACCGGTGCCACGGCGGCCGCAGCGTCATCCGGCGCCGCTTTTTTCGCATGGATCGTCGCGACCTCGTCGTCGTCGGCGACACCCGTCTGGGCCGCGTCGGCTGTGACGTCGGCGGGCTTGATCGCGGCCGCTCGCGTCGTCGGCAGCTCCTCGCTGACGAGATCTGCGTCGAGCTCGGCGATGTCGCTCGTCGGGATCCGCGCGGGCCGCGGCGTTGCGCCGGACGCGGCGCTCGGCGGCGGGGTCGATGCGGTCGGCGGCGGTCGGGTCGACGACGGAGTCGCGCGAGCCGGCGCAGGGGTCGGCGTCGGGGTCGGCCGGGGCGCCGGCTTCGCCGCCGCCTTCGCTGGCAGCTGCTTCGCGACCGGATCGGTATCCAGATCGTCCGCGCTCTTCGCGAGATCCGCGAGCGACACGACCGAGACCGCGGGCGGCGTCTTTTTCTGAAGCGCCGGCGGCACTCGATCTTTCGGCCTCTCCGTCGGCTTCGCCGACCGCTTGTCGGCGAGCTTCTCCGTGGCTGACTCGACCGGCTTCGTCACCGGCACGTGCTCGTCGGTATCTTCGTCGCTCGACTTCGCCGCCGGCTTCGGTAGCGCAGGGATCTGGATCGTCGGTGGCTTCCGGTTCTTCACCGGCTGCACGAGTTTGACGCGCGCGAGCGGTTGCGGCGGTGCCGCGCCGGTGATGTCGGTGGTGTCGCCGACCTCGTCGCCCTCGTCGGTATCTTCGTCGGCGCCTGGCGGGAGTCTCGGCAGCAGCGTGCGGATATCGATCGCGGGGCGCGTCACTGCATCGTTCGACTCGCTCTTGCGGATCGTCCGCTCGAGCTCGCTGCGATCGATCTGGCGCGTGACGTCCGGCGCCGGCTCCTTGCGGATCACGTGCGGCCCGGTCTTGCTCTTGGCCTCGGCTCGCCCCGCCGGCATGCGCGCCGAGATGCCGGGCCCCGACTCCGTCCGCTCCGCTTCGATCTTGTGCGGTACCGCCTCGGCCTTCGGAGGCTCCGGGATCCGGGGTGCCGCCGCGCGCGCGAGCTCGACGAGAGGCGCGAGCCGCGGAATCTGCTGGACGAGGTTCTTCGGCATCGTCGCCGGATCGAGCTGCGGCAGGATCAGCTTGTTCATCGCCTCGACGACCGCGCCCTTGACCGCAGGCAGCACGAACACGAACGTGCTCGTGCACTGTGCGGCCTCGGCGTTCGACAGCATCGCGGACGCTCCGATCTCCTGAAACGCGAGCCAGCGAAACAGATCCGTGAACCCGGGCACCGGCTGGGTGACGAGCGGCCGCAGCGCGTTCGCGGCCGCTGTGCTCTCGGCGACTCCGGTCGCGATCACGACATCGACGTTCGGATCGGCGATGAACCCTTCGAGCTTCGCGCGGATCAGCTCTTCGACATCGGCGACGACCTCGCGACCGACGACCACGAGCCCCTTTGCTTCGGCGCGCTCGCTGATCGAGTCCGCGATCGACTCATCCGCATCCGCGGGGTCGGTGGCGATCACGAGCTCGGCAATGTGGACGCGAAGCGCTGCCACTGTCACCATCTTAACCCAGACGCCGACAGGAGTTAGGCCAGGGGCCTACGGATCGGCTTACGCCGTCGCGGCTTGGCGCTGCGCGCGCCGAGCTTTGCGCCGAGCCGCGCGAGGAGCCTTCGTGTGCGGTTCCTTCTTCACCTTCGGGGCGGCGCTGTTCGCGGCGCCCTTCGCGGCGCCCTTGGCCTTCCCGGGCGCCTTCCCGGGCGCCTTCGCGAGCGCGCCCTTCACGGCCTTCTTCACGGCCGCGCGGTTCGCCGCGAGCACGCCGCGACCGCGCCGAGCACTGCAACTTTCCTGATCAGACCCATGTTCGTACTCCTCGTGCTTGGTGGTGATTAGTTCTCGTTGTTGCGACGCGCGGCGGCGTCGCTCTTCCTGGTGAACGGCGACGGCGAGAACACCGACTCGGCGTCTTTACCTTCGACCGCGATCTTCGACGTTGCCGGCGTCGAACCCGGCATCAGGCGCGCGACGATCGCGAGCGCTTCCTGGACGAGGCCCGGTGACAGGTCGTGCAGGAAGCTCGCGAGCTTCGCCTGCGGCGAGATCACGACGCCGGCATCGCCGCGGCAGAACGCGCGGATGATCGACTCGACCGCGCTCTCGGCGCTGACCGACGACAGCGAGTTGCTGTCGCCGATCGAGAACCACGCGTACTCGGCCTGGACGTGCCCCTTGAACCACGCGTGCCGCGGGCTGCCGGTGCGCATCAGGCCCGGACACACCGTCGTCACGTAGATGCCGTCCTTGACGAGCTCGACGCGCATCGCCTCCGAGAGGCCGACGAGCGCGAACTTGCTCGTCGAGTACGGTGCGAGGTGCGGCACCGCGATCTTGCCGCTGATCGACGCGATGTTGACGATCCGGCCCGCACCCCGGCGCCTCATCGCGGGCAACACCGCGAGCATCGCGTGGAGTGGCCCGCGCAGGTTGACCTGGAGTGCACGCTCGAAGTCGTGCTCCGTCATCAACTCGAGCGGCCCGACCTGGATGATGCCGGCGTTGTTGACCAGCACGTCGATCGGGCCGAAGTCGTCTTCGACCGACGCGATGAAGCGCAGCACGTCGTCACGCTCGGAGACATCGCACGTGGCGGTGAACACGTCGCCGCCGAGCAGCTCGAGCTCGGCGCGAGCACGGTCGAGCTCTGCGCTATCGCGTGCACAGATCGCGACGCGAGCGCCGCGCTGGACCAAGGTCCGCGCGAGGACGAGACCTAGCCCGCGCGAGCCGCCGGTGATCACGACGACGCGGCCCTCGAGGTCGAGCGAGCGCTTGCGCCGCAGCACCGTTCGCGCGAGGACCATCGAGGCGCCGACCGAGGCGAGCTTCAACCAGGTGCGCGTCTTCATGACGACCACGAGGTTGCAAACCGCGGTCCCGCAAACGCTTCGCGGTACGTGTCTGCCGTAACGGAGGCGCGTGCGCTAGTGCCACACTGCGAAGGATCTGTGCGGTGCTCGTGCCCTATACCGACGACAGCGTGATGTCGAGCTGGCTCTGGATCAGCCGGAGGATGCTCTCGAGATCGACGGCGCCGACGCCGAGCTCGGCCATCATCTGCGTCCGCGTCTCCGCCGCGAGCGCGTCGCGCGCGGCTTGGACCCAACGCGAGATCGTCCCGGCGTTGACACCGTAGAGCGCGCCGAGATCGACGACGCCCATCCGGTGCTTGAAACGCTGCTTGAGCAGCAACCGATCCTTCGCGGTGAGCTCGCCGAACGCGCGCTCGAACGCGCGCTGGAACGCCTCGCCGTAGGTCTTCTTCATGTACATCAGCTCGGGATCCTCGGCCATCGCGCCGTGGTGATCGCCGAGCTCGTCGTGCTTCGGGGTCTTCTTGACGAGCCGCAGTCCAGTCCGGACCGCGACCGAGCGCAACCACCCGTGCAGCGAACCGCGGCCGCTGTAGTCGAGGAGCTTCGCGGCGCGGCCCTCGCGCGCGACGAGCAGCTCTTCGCGGACCATCTGGAGCGCCTCGGTCACGCCGCTCGCATCGAGCCCCAGCTTCGCGAGCGGGGCCCGAAGCGGTGCGAGGTACGTCCGCTCGAACGCGTCGAGCGCGGCCTGATCACCGTCGGCGCACGCGCACGCGAGGTAGAGATCCGTCACCAGGACCGGCTCGCCCGGCGGCGCTTTCGCGAGCTGCGCAGCGAACCGAGCCTCGTCGACGGCGCACGCCGGCCAGGCGGCTTTGCCCTGCTGGATTGCCCCCGCGACGTCCACGCAGCGATCATAACAGGCTCGGTCTGCTCGGGCCCGTCGTCCGTCGACGCGGCCGCGCACGCGATTTCGAGACACGCGTCGCACGACGACAGGTGGTCGATCACACGCTGGCGCTCGGCCTCCGGCAGCGTGCGCGCGATGAAGGCGCTGACCGCGTTGTCGTCCAGGCAGTCCACACTACCCAGTGGCCGGCCCGCCCGGCCTTTTGCATCAGTTCGGATGGGTCGCTTCGGCGGCCAGGACGAGGCGTTGCAGCCGCGCCGGATTCGCCGGCTTCTCGAGATACGCGTCGAACCCTGCCGCCGCTGCGCGTTCGCGATCGCCGCGAGTCTCCCAGTTCGTGGTCGCGACGAGCACCAGCGCGCCGCCGAACTTCGAGCGCAGCTCGCGCGCGAGATCGAAGCCGGTGATGTCGGGGAGCACGAGCTCCGTCAACACGACATCCGGCATCATCTCGGCAGCGCGAGTCAGTGCGGCAGTGCCCCGCGACTCGACAACACACGAGTGACCGAGGTCCCGTAACAGCTCGCTGATCATCGCGCCCGCTCGCGGTTCGTCGTCGATGACGAGGAAGCGCAACACCCGTTCGTGCATGATCGAATCAAGCACTATCGCGCGCCTCGATTCAAGCTCGTCGTCGTCGGTAGAAATCTGAGTTTGCCGACTCTCCGAGAATCTACGTGCCTACGAATGTGGGCACAGCTCGCCGATCGTCGCCAACAGGCGGCGGATGTCGACGGGCTTGACCAGGTGTCGCGCGAAGCCGGCGTCGCGGCTCTTCTCGCGGTCGGACTCTTGCCCGTAGCCGGAGAGCGCGACCAGCTGGGTCTGAGGAAGCGCGCCACGGAGCCGGACCGCGAGCTCGTAGCCATCCATTTCCGGCAGGCCGAGGTCGAGCACCGCGAGGTCGGGTGCGAACGTCTTGATCAGCTCGAGCGCCTCGGGCCCGTCGGCGGCGGTCCGCACGTCATGGCCCGTCGCGCTCAAGATCTCCGAGAGCAACGCGCGCGCATCCTCGTTGTCATCGACGAGCAACAGCCGTTGGCGACCGCTCGAGATCGGAAAGGCGCGGCTCAGCGCGTCGCTGGGTGCGGGGGCGGGTACGTCGGCCGCCGCGAGCCGGACCGAGAACACGCTGCCGTGACCGAGCCCCTCGCTCGCCGCGGTGATCTCGCCGCGGTGAAGGCGGACGAGCGACTGGGCGAGCGTGAGCCCGAGGCCGAGGCCCCCTGTCGAGCGGTCGACGCCCTGGCGGCCCTGGACGAACAGCTCGAACACGCGCGGCAGGAGCTCGGCGGAGATGCCGACACCGGTGTCGCGCACCTCGATCGTGATGTCTTTATCGGTGTGGCGCACCGTGAACCACACCTGGCCGCCGGGCTCGGTGTACTTCGCCGCGTTGGTCAGCAGGTTCGAGAAGATCTGGACGAGGCGCTGCTCGTCACCTTCGACGACCAGCGGCTGCGCCGGCACGTCGAGGTGAAGCTGATGCTGGAACCGATCGATGAGCGGCGTCGCGATCTCGACCGCCTTCGCGATCGGATCGCGGAGATCGACCCGCTTGGTCTTGAGCTCGATCTTGCCTTGCGCCACGCGCGAGACATCGAGGAGGTCGTCGACCAGGTGCAGCACGTGATCGACCTGGCGCTCGATCACCGCGTGCTCGCGCGCGAACGCCGTGTCGCCGCGCAGCCGGATCAGCTGCAGCGCCGTCACGATCGGTGCGAGCGGATTGCGCAGCTCGTGCCCGAGCATCGCCAGGAACTCATCCTTCGCACGGTTCGCTTCCTCGGCGGCGCGCCGCGCCGCGCTCTCTTGCTCGACCTTCACGCGCTCGGTGAGGTCGCGCGTGACCTTCGAGAATCCGACGAGCTTGCCCGCTGGGTTATGGATCGCGCTGATCACGACGTTCGCCCAGAATCGCGAACCGTCCTTGCGGACGCGCCAGCCTTCATCCTCGAACCGGCCTTCGCGCGCCGCGACCTCTAGCTCGAGATCGCACTTACCTGCGGCGACATCAGCCGCGGGATAGAATCGAGAGAAGTGACTGCCGACGATATCCTGGGCGGTGTAACCCTTGATCGCCTCCGCGCCGGCGTTCCAGGTCGTGACCATGCCCGCCGGGTCGAGCATGATCATCTCGTAGTCGCGGACGCTGTTGACGAGGAGCTGCAGGCGTTGCTCGGCATCGACGCGCGCCTGCTCGGCGGCCTTGCGCTCGGTCAGATCGCGGGTGACCTTCGCGAAGCCGACGAGCGTGCCGTGATCGTCGCGGACCGCGGTGATGAGGACGTTTGCCCAGAACTGACTACCGTCCTTGCGGACGCGGAAGCCTTCTTCTTCGAACTTGCCTTCGCGGGTCGCGACCTCGAGCTCGTACTCGCACTTGCCGGCCTCGATGTCGGTGGCCGGATAGAACGAGGAGAAGTGACGCCCGATGATCTCTTGCTGCGTGTAGCCCTTGATCCGTTCGGCGCCCGCGTTCCACGTCGCGACCCGGCCCGACGGATCGAGCATGAAGATCGCGTAGTCGCTGACGGCGGAGACGAGCAACCGAAACAACTCTTGCGAGTTGCTGGTGGTTGTGGCTCGTTCGGGGCGATCCAAGGTCGCAGCATAGCCGACTCCGGCGATTCATAAGAGACGCCCGAGCCGTGCGCTCGCGCACAAAGGGCGGTGCGTCGTTTGCACTGCTTCGGCGTATGGCCCAGGCCTGGATCGGTACGAGCGGCTGGGTGTACCCGGGATGGCGCCGCCATCTCTATGCCGATGCACCGGTCCGGCGCTGGCTCGAAATCGCCTCGCGCACTTTCGCCGCGCTCGAGATCAATGGCTCGTTCTACACGCAGATCAAACCGGCGACCTACGACCGCTGGCGTGCCGAGACGCCGCCGGCGTTTCGGTTCGCGGTCAAGGGCCACCGGTTCGTCACCCACTACAAGCGACTGCGCGACTGCGCGTCCTCGATCGTGCTGCTCCGCGATCAAGCGACCGGCCTCGGCGACAAGCTCGATTCCGTGCTGTGGCAGCTACCGAGCAATTTTGCGGCGAACGCCGAGCGGCTCGCCGACTTCATCCGCGCGCTCGCGGTCTGGCCGATCCGCCACTCGATCGAGTTTCGCCACGCATCGTGGTTCACGCCCGAGACCGCGGACCAGCTGCGCGCTGCGAACATCGCCGCATGTCTCTCCGACGCGCCCGACTTCCCGCTGTGGAACGCGGTCACTGCCGACTTCGTCTACGTGCGCTTGCACGGCCACACTCGCAAACACGCGTCGAGCTACAGCGCGGCGAGCCTGGCCGAATGGGCGCGCTCCACCGAGCGTTGGCTCGGCGAAGGTCGCGATGTCCACGTCTACTTCGACAACGACGCGGAGGGTCACGCGGTTCGCAACGCGCTCGATCTGCAAGCGCTGCTCGCCGGCACCCCGCGGGTTCGCCCGGCGACCGGGACGTGGCGCGGCGAGACGCTCGTGCGGCCACCCCCGAGCTGGGGGCCGCGCCCCGTTCGCAGCCGCACTACGCCTTCTGCTTCGGCCCGTCGTGGAGGCGAGTCACGAGCGTCTCGATCAGCTCGAGATCCACGTCGGTGAGATCGGGGAGGAGCTGGCTGATCGTCTTCGCAGTCTTGCCCCAGCGCGCGTACGCCTCGGAGTGCTTTCCATCGCCGTCGGCGAGCAGGCGCCCGAGCGATAACCCGAGGGCAGAGGCGAGTCGGCCGAGGACGTCTAGCGTCGGGTGGCGCGACCCGGTTTCGATGCGCGCGAGGTAACTGGGGGCGATATCCGCGCGCTCCGCCAGCACCTCTTGCGTCATCTTGCTGTCTGCCCGGAACCGCGCGATGCGCGCTCCGAGCTGCTGATACCAACTCTCATCCATCCGGCCCCCCGCACCATGGACGTTGGTACGTAGTGTGACTATGTCCTGCTGGTCATCATGGATGCCGATCAGGCATGTCGTCGAGGGATTCCGTCGAGGACGAAAAAGATGTTGGGAGTGAAACTACGAACGAAGGATGATCTTCATCACCTCGTCACGCTTGTGCATGAACATGTCGTAGCCC
The DNA here is from genome assembly GCA_040004535.1 of Deltaproteobacteria bacterium. Taxonomy (GTDB): domain Bacteria; phylum Myxococcota_A; class Polyangia; order Haliangiales; family Haliangiaceae; genus JABFXX01. Next base: position 31,516 of record JBDUAS010000008.1, on the reverse strand, counting down.
TTCGGGGTGTCGTCGAGGTTCATTTCGTGGGACACGACGAAGCTCGGGTCGAGCACGCCCTGCTCGATCTTCTCGAGTAGCGGCTTCATGTAGCGGTGAACGTGGCACTGGCCGGTGCGGATCGTGAGCCCGCGGTTCATCAGCGAGCCGAGTGGGAACTTGTCGACGAACCCGGCGTAGACGCCGAGGATCGAGACGATGCCACCGCTGCGACACGCGAGGATCGAATCGCGAACCGCGATCGGTCGGTCCATCTGCAGCTTCGCGGTCTGCTTCATCTTGTCGACTGCGAACTGGAGCCCGGTGCCGACCGCCTCCATGCCGACGCACTCGATGATGCCGTCGGGGCCGCGGCCCGCGGTGAGATCACGCAACGTCTCCTGGAGCGGCTGCTCCTCGAAGTTGATCACGTCGGTCGCGCCGGCTTTCTCGACCGCCATGCGCAGGCGATAGGGCACCCTGTCGACCGCGATGATCCGCTCGGCGCCGAGCGCCTTGGCACTCGCGATCGCGAGCTGGCCGACCGGGCCGCAGCCCATCACGCAGATCACCTTCTTCGGCGTGATCTCGCAGAAGTCGGCGCCCATGAACGCGGTCGGCAGGATGTCGCTGAGGAACAACACCTGATGATCGCTGAGGCTCTTGCTGACCTTGAGCGGACCGAAATCAGCGAACGGCACTCGGACGTACTCGGCTTGCCCGCCGGCGAACCCGCCGGTGAGGTGGGAATAGCCGAAACATCCGCACGTCGCGTGGCCCATCAGCTTCTCGGGGATCCAGCCCGTCGGATTGGAGTTCTCGCAGCAAGCGAACATGCCGTTCTGGCACGACACGCAGTTGCCGCATGCGATGCAGAACGGCACCACGACGCGATCACCGGCCTCGAGATTATTGACGCCCTTGCCGACCTCGACGACCTCGCCCATGAACTCGTGGCCGAGGATGTCGCCCTTCTGCATGCCCGGCATGAAGCCGTTGTACAAGTGAAGGTCCGAGCCGCAGATCGTCGTCGCGGTCACCTTGATGATCGCGTCGCGCGCGTTGAGGATCTGCGGATCGGGCACGTGTTCGACCGCGAGCTTCTGCTTGCCCTTGAACACGTTCGCGCGCATCAGGCGACTCCCTTGCCGCCGATCGCTGTGTTGAGCGGGTGACCGAGGCCCTTTTCGGCCGTCGGGGGGTTGGCGACGAACATCGGGGGCGCCTTCGCCGCATCGATCGAGGGTTGCGCGGGGTGGGGCGCGACATGCGCGCTCGCATCCGACCGCAACACTTCGCCGGTCTCCATCACCTGCTTGAACCGGCGCATGTCGCCTTTGACCTGCGGAGTCGCGAACAGGCGCGCGAGCTTCGCCGAAGCCGGCACCTTCGATACGCCGAGCTGCATCTCGACGCGAACCTCGGTCACGTCGTTACCACCGGGAGCGGGCGCGAACGTGATGCGGCCGCGGGTCTGGACGGCGGAGCCGGGCTTGCTCTGCCACACGATCAACTGGCCCGGGATGTCCTCCAGCGTCCGGGCTTCCCACGACACGGCCTTGCCGCGGCCGAGCGGCTTCGCGGTCCACTTCGTCGTGGTCGCGTCGATCACTTCGACCGACTCGAGGTAGGTCATGAACTCGGGGAGCTGCGCGAACTCGTGGAACCGGTCATAGACCTCGCGCGGCGGCTTGTTGATCGTCACCGTCGCGGTGACCGGGCCGAGACGCGAGATCCCGCGCTTTGCGCGATAGACGAGGTACACGACCCCGGCGGTCGCGCCGAGACCGACTGCGAGGCCGATCCAACGGCCCGTGTGTGATTGCTTGGCCATGATGAACCTCAGGGCTGGGGCAGCGAGGCTGCCTTCGCGGTCTCGTTGGGAACGTTCTGCGATGGATGCGTGGTCATCAGCTGCTCGAACATCCCGAGCACCTGGTTGCCGAGCGCGGCGAGCTCGTCGGCCGACATCTGCTTGCGCACCATCGGGAACAGCTTGTCTTCCTCTTCCTCGTGCGCGTGGTGCGACAGGTTCTCTTTGAGGACGGAGAGCTTTGCCTCGAACGTGTCGCTCTCCGGGTCGAGCTGCATCATGTCCGCGAGCGTGCGCTTGACTTCCAGGTGCTCCTCGACCGACTCGTTGAGGATGTCCTTCGTCTTCTCGGTCATCACGGCCGGGTAGAACAGCTTTTCTTCGACCGTCGAGTGGGCCGCGAGCTTGTCGGCGAGCTCCTGGAAGATGGCACGGGCGTCGCCCTTGCCCTTCTCGAGTTTCTCGAGCAGCTGGTCGACCTCGGTGTGTTGGTCGGTCAGAAGATCGAGCACGTTGATCATGTTGGTCGTTCGCTTTGCGGTTCCCATGCGCGCGTGGTCTGCATGCAACGCGCCATGGCCGAGCTCGTGATGCGTTCACGAGAGCGCGATCGCGAGACACGTAGCGCGCGCACGAGCCACACCGCGCACGCGCAGCCGACATGGCCGCTGCACTCGTACCGCGGACACCACACCAGGATCCCGTATGCCGTGGCACCGACCTCGCATCGCTCACACGCGAAAAGAGGATTCATGGCGACTCAGACGAATCGGCAATTTGCGGTGATCACCGGAGCATCGTCCGGCATCGCCTTCGAGCTCGCGAAACAGTGTCTCCCACATGCCATGGACGTGCTGATCTGCGCCGAGGACGCGGCGCTCTCGCAGCGCGCGGCCGAGCTCCACGCGATCGGCAAGGGCAGCGTCGAAGCGATGGCGAAAAGCAAAGATTCGGTGCTCGGCGGTGGGTTCACGAGCCGGATGGAAGGCTTCATGAACGAGCTGCTGCCCGAGACCGTGAAGGCGAAGCAGGCTGGCAAGACGACCAAGCCTGGCAGCGCGAAACATTAAACCCGAGGAGGAACACGATGCAGCGTCATCACCATCACGATCAGCGGTTCGGTGGTCCCGAGGGCCGCCGGCTCGGTGGCGAGCACAGCTCGCACATGGAGCAACGCGACGACCACGGCCGCTTCGACGGTCGCGGCGATCGCAACGACATCCATCGCAGCGACTACGGCGACGATCGCTCTGGCTATCGCAGCAACGACAACGCGCGCTACGGCGGCGGTTATCAGGCAGGCGCGTCGTCGGGCGAAGGCGGTTCGTACGGCGGTCGCGATTGGTATGCCGGCGGCGCTGGAGATAACCGGCCCTACGCGCAGAACTACGAGCGTGGTGAGCGCGGCTCCCAGCGCGACTACGAGGACCGCGGGTATCGCGACGATCGGAACAACGCGGGTCGCGACTTCGGCGGTGGCAACCGTGGCTATGGCAACAGCGATCGCGGCGGCTACGGCGCGACCAGCGACCGTGACAACGGCTACGGCGACAATCGCGGCTACGGCGACAATCGCGGGTACAGCAACTTCGATCGCGGGCGCTACAACAACTCCGGCTACGGCAACTCCGAGCGGAGCTACAGCAACTCCGATCGCGGCAGCAGCAACGATCGCGGCTACGGCGGCAGCGGCATGGACGACCGCCGCGACGATCGCAATGACGGTCGCGCGTTCGGCGGCTACGAAGGCCGCGCGCGCGGCGGCAACGTGCGCTCGCCCATGCAACAGCGCGACGACGAGGGCCGGTTCGCGGGACGCGATCGCTACGAAGACGATCGTGGCTGGCCGCGCGGTCGCCGTTAGCTCGCACTAGCGCGCGGCGGGATTTCTCGTGCACAGCTCGACTTCATGCAAGAAGTACGAGTCTGGGCACCGCGCCGCGCGCGGATCGCGTCGACGTGATCGCTCGCGGGACGGCGACGGCACGTTTCGGTTCGGTCATCGTGATCCTGCCCGAGCGCGCGAGGCGACATCGTTGGCCCCGCTTTGGTTACAGCGGACACACTTCTCAATACTTGGGACCCCAGTCGGATCGATTGACAAAATCGCACATTGGCCGTCCTCATGATCATACGTAATTTCGGGGCGTGGCTGTCACAGTCCTACATACGGGGCAGACCGGCGTCGAGCGTGGAGCGGATCGAGCTGCGCGCGCTGTTGGGATGCAGGTGGAAGGTTTTTGTACTTACGAGCGCCGGGATGAGCTTGGCGCGCTGCCCGCGGAGATCACCGCGGATCTCGTGGCGTGTGAACAGCGTGGCGCTCGATCAGCGCTGCGCGCGACGCTCGAACGCGCGAACGTCCTCATGATCGCCGTACCGGAAGCGGCGCACGCGAATGCAAATACCGGGGTCGAGGCTTTGCGTCGAGCCGCGCGCGCGACTGGCGTTCCGCACTGGGTCATCGATCCCACGACGGACCTCGATCACATCAGCCTGCGCTTGCGCCAGCTCGAACAAACCACCGATCCGCTGCGGGTCATGGTGACCGGCCCGCGCTTCACGCGGTGGCGGGAAGGCGAGCGCCTCGGTTGGCGCGTGATCGCGCAGCTCTCGCTCGCGCCGGCGTTCGCGTCGCGCAAGCACCGTGTCCTCGTCATCGACGACCACATCGACACCGCCGAGACCGCGTGCCGGCTCCTGCGAGCACTCGGCCACGAAGCTGTTGCCGCGACCAGCGGCCGCCAGGGCATCGAGTTGGCCGCCAAGTTCGATCCCGATGTCGGCCTGTTCGATATCGGCCTGCCCGACGTCAGCGGCTACGACGTCGCGCGCGCGCTCCGCAAGACCCAGGCGCATCCGTTGTTTCTCGCCGCGATCACGGGCTGGGATCAAGCGGCCGATGCGACCCGCGCGTTCGACGCGGGCTTCGACCGTCACGTGATCAAGCCGGCCAGCGCGGACATCCTTCGCAACCTCCTCGAAGACGCCGGCTCGCGGCTGGCGCTAGTCTCGCGTGCTTGTACGGCGTGAAGTCGTTTCCGTCCGGACACGCACCAAGGTGAGGGAACTACACTAGACGGATCGAAACGCGTTGGACCTCGGGATGTGCCTCGTGGACCGCGGACTCCAGCCACTGCAGCAGCTCGCGGAGCTGTCGCGCGGTGACGTCGGCGTGCGCGTGGATGTCGAGATCGACGTGGATCTGGTCGGGCCCGAGGTGCAGCGTGCGCGGTTTGCGGACGTCGGCAAGCTCCTGACGCTGGCTGGCGATCCGTTGGATGTCATCGACAAGTGCCGACGAAGCGCTCTCACCGATCATGAGGCTCCAGGTCTCGCGACCGAGGACGATACCACTCGTCACGAGCAAGAGCCCGATCAGGATCGATCCGACGGCGTCGTACCGTGGCTCGTGTGTCAGCTTCGCCAGAGCGAGCCCTGCCGCCGCGATCAGGATACCGATCAGCGCCGCGGAGTCCTCGAGGACGACGACGAACGTGGTCGGATCTTTACTCTGCTCGATCGCGACCCACAGCGACTTGCGGCCGCGGACGCGCCCGAACGACTTCATCGAGATCAACCACGAGATACCCTCGAACACGAACGCGCAGCCGAGCACCACGAACGCCCACGTCGCGCTACCGAGGTGGGCCGGATGACGCAAACGGTCGACACCCTCGTAGATCGACACGACACCGCCCATCCCGAAGATGCTCATCGCGACGATCATCGACCAGAAGTAGACCTCGAGACCGTGACCGTACGGGTGACGCGTCGAAGGCGGCTTGTGGCTGAGACGAAGGCCGAGCAATACGAGCAGGCCGTCGCCGGTGTCGACCACGGAGTGCAGTGCCTCGGAGAACATCGACGCCGAACCGGTGACCGCTGCGGCGATGAACTTCGTCACCGCGATCGCGACGTTCGTCGCGACCGCCGCGTAGAGCGTGAAGTCACGCGCTTTCATGGAGGACCGCACTCAGCTCGCCGCTCGATTCCATCACGATCTCGTGCGCGTCGAGGTCCTTGCCGTGCCCGAACAACGTGTCGAACATGCGACGGATCTCAAGCAGGTCCGATGCCATTGCTCTCGCTGTACGGAGGTACGGGCGCCCGCGCACAGCCGCGCTACGGAGCACGGACCGCACATGCCAGACCGCTCGATGATGCGGATTTCAACGGCACATCCGTTGCTTTACACGCCGCACGACATGACGTGCCCTCCCGATCGCCTTTACCGCCGTTCTAGCTCGCCTCCCGCGGAAGGTAAGGACTGGACCATCGCACTCGCCGGCGGTGAGGGGAATCGCCTCGCCGACTACGTGGAGCGCCGGTTTGGCCAGCGGATGCCGAAACAGTTCTGTCGCTTGCTCGGCCAGCGCTCGATGCTCGAGCACACGCTCGACCGGTTGAACCTCCAGACCCCCGCGTCGCGCACGCTCACGATCATCGGCCCGGACCACCAGCGGTGGGCGACGCCGCAGCTCGAGGGTCGGTCCGACCACGTGTTTCGCCAGCCGTCGTCGCGCGAAACCGGCACCGCGCTGTACGTCGCGCTCGCGATGCTCCAGCGCTGGTCGCCCGAAGCGATCGTCACCGTCACGCCGACCGATCACTACGTCGCGCCGGCATCGCGTTACCTCGCCGAGATCGAGCGCGCGCGAGACCTCGCCGGCCGCAGCCGCGACAAGGTCGTGCTGATCGGCGCGCAGCCGAACGAAGCGGATCCCGAGCTCGGCTATGTCTCGCTCGGCCGCGTCACCGAGCCGGGGGTCAACGTGGTCGCCACGTTCGTCGAGAAGCCGAACCAGCAGCGCGCCGGGGAGCTCGTCGCCCACGGCGCCGTGTGGAACACGATGGTGTGCTGCGGCAGCGTCCAGGCGTTCTGGGAGCTCGGCCGCGCCGGCGCCCCCGCGCTGATCGAGCTGCTCGAATATCTCGTCCCGCTGATCGGGACCGACGACGAAGACGCCGCGCTCACCGCGATCTACAGCCTGGCGCCGGTCGTCGGGTTCTCGCGCGAGATCCTCGAGCGCTCGCCCGAAAAGTTGCTCGCGCTCGCGCTCGAAGGCGTCGAGTGGAACGATTGGGGCCGCGCCGATCGGATCGAAGCGACCCTGTCCCGGCGCCGCGCCCGTGCAATGCCGGCATTGCGCGCGTTGCCGATCGCCAGCGCGTCGTGACCGCCAAGCGCCAGGTCTGGCCGGGCCGCTCGTACCCACTCGGTGCGACGTTCGACGGGACCGGGACGAACTTCGCGGTGTACTCGAGCGTCGCCGAGAAGGTCGAGCTGTGCCTGTTCGACGGCGATCGCGAGCACCACGTCATGCTCGAGCCCGGCATCGGCTCGGTGTGGCACGCGTACATGCCGGAGGTCGGCCCGGGCCAAGCGTACGGCTACCGCGTCCACGGGACGTGGGATCCGGCGCAAGGTCTGCGCAGCAATCCGGCGAAGCTGCTCGTCGATCCGTATGCGCGCGCGATCAGCCGCGGCCTCGAATGGGATGCCGCGTTGCAAGGTGGTGCCGAGGATGGCACCGCGTCGACGGTCGACTCCGCGCCCTTCACGTTCCGCTCGGTCGTCGCGCAGCCGTATTTCGACTGGGGCAACGATCGCCCGCTCGACACGCCGTGGAACGAGACCGTGATCTACGAGGTTCACGTCAAGGGTTTCACGCAGCGTGACCCGCGCGTGCCCGCCGAGATCCGCGGCACGTATGCCGGGCTCGCTCATCCCTCGTCGATCCGCTACCTGAAGAAGCTCGGCATCACTGCGGTCGAGCTGTTGCCGGTCCACTCATTCGCGCACGACGGGTTCCTGCTCGATCGCGGACTGTCGAACTACTGGGGCTATCACACGATCGGCTACTTCGCGCCGCAGCCGACCTACGCGAGCGTGCGCTCGACGACCGGCGTCGTCGGCGAGTTCAAGCGGATGGTCAAGCAGCTGCATCAGGCCGGCATCGAGGTCATCCTCGACGTCGTCTACAACCACACCGCGGAGGGCAACCACGAGGGCCCGATGCTGTCGATGCGCGGGCTCGACAACCAGGCGTACTACCGGCTCGTCGCCGACAACCCGTCGTTCTACATGGACTACACGGGCACCGGCAACACGCTCAACATGCGGCACCCGCACGTGCTGCAGCTCGTGATGGATTCCCTGCGCTACTGGATCCAGGAGATGCACGTCGACGGCTTCCGGTTCGACCTCGCCTCGGCGCTCGCGCGCGGGTTGCACGAGGTCGATCGCCTCGGTGCATTCTTCGACCTCATCCAGCAGGACCCGGTCGTGTCACGCGTGAAGTTGATCGCGGAGCCGTGGGACGTCGGGGAAGGCGGCTATCAGGTCGGCAACTTCCCTCCGCTGTGGTCGGAGTGGAACGGCAAGTATCGCGATTGGATCCGCGACTACTGGCGCAGCGAGCCCGAGTCCCTCCCCGAGCTCGGCTCGCGGTTCACCGGCTCCAGTGACCTCTACGAAGGTACCCGGTTCCCGCACGCGTCGATCAACTTCGTCACCGCGCACGACGGGTTCACGCTGCGCGACCTCGTCTCGTACAACGAGAAGCACAACGAGGCGAACGGCGAGGACAATCGCGACGGCGAGAGCCACAACCGGTCGTTCAACTGCGGTGCGGAAGGCCCGACCGACGATCCCGCGGTCAATGCGCTGCGGCGCCGCCAGCAACGCAACTTGCTCGCGACGCTGTTCCTGTCGCAAGGCGTGCCGATGATGGTCGCGGGCGACGAGGTCGGGCGGACCCAGGGCGGCAACAACAACGCGTACTGCCAGGACAATGAAGTGTCGTGGCTCGACTGGGAGCACGCCGACAAGGACTTGCTCGAGTTCGTGCGCGCGTTGACCAAGCTGCGCCGCGATCATCCGGTGTTCCGCCGGCGTGGTTGGTTCCAGGGCAAGTCGATCCGGCCCCGCAAGGACGGCAAGCGACGTCCCGACATCGCCTGGTTCGATCCGGGCGGCAAGGAGATGACGGACGAGCAGTGGGCCGCGGATCTGTCGCGCACGGTGCAAGTCGTCCTCGACGGCCATGGCATCAGCGTTCCTGACATGCGCGGCGCACCGGTTCTCGACGACACGTTCCTCGTCGTGTTCCACGCGAACCCGGAGGGTCGCAAGCTCCGGCTGCCGGGCACGGAGTGGGGCGTCGCGTGGAACCGCGTGCTCGATACCGAGCGCGGCTTCGCGGCGGGCGTGGAGAGATTCACTGCAGGCAGCGAATTCGACGTCGTCGGCCGATCGCTCTGGGTCTTTCGCGAGGCGACATGACCGCGACGTATCGGCTGCAGCTGCACGCCGGCTTCACGTTCGAGCACGCGCGCTCGCTCGTGCCGTATCTCGCGGAGCTCGGGATCACGCATCTCTATCTGTCGCCGATCCTCCAGGCCGCGGCCGGCTCGACGCACGGCTACGACGTCGTCGATTCGCATCGCGTGAGTGTCGAGCTCGGCGGCGAAGCTGGATTCCTCGCGCTCGTCGCGGACGCGAAGCAGCGCGGGCTCGCCATCCTGCTCGACATCGTGCCGAATCACATGTCGATCGCGGGGACCGGCAATGCGTGGTGGATGGACGTCCTCGCGAACGGTCCCGCGAGCTACTACGCGCACTACTTCGACGTCGACTGGTCGGGCAGCGCCGACAGAGTGACGCTGCCGGTGCTCGGCGAGCGCTACGGACGTGCGCTGGCGACCGGGTTGCTCGGCGTGATCTACGACGAGGCCGGGTTCGCGGTTCGCGCCGGCGACGCGCGCTATCCGATCGCACCCGAGTCACTCGGAGAAATCGTGCGACGCGCCGGCGAGAAGGCGCGGGTAGCCGAGCTCGCGTTCGTCGGCGATGCGTTGGCGGCACTCCCCCGGGCGACCCAGGTCGAGGCGCGGCGCCGGAGACATCGCGATCAAAACGTGCTCGCGGCGCGGCTCGCGGAGCTCGGCCATCAGCCCGCGTGCAAGGCGGCGCTCGAAGCGGAGATCGCGGCGGTCAATGCCGACAAGGTCGAGCTCGACAGCTTGCTCGAAGCGCAGGCGTATCGCCTGGTCCACTGGTCGGTCGCGACGAGCGAGCTGTCGTATCGCCGGTTCTTCGATATCAACACGCTCGTCGGGCTGCGGACCGAAGAACCGGACGTGTTCGAGGAGCGCCACGCGAAGGTGCTCGAGTGGCTAGCCGACGGGACGATCGCGGGCGTCCGGATCGATCATGTCGATGGCTTGCGCGATCCGGGGCAATACCTGACGCGGCTGCGCGAGCGAGCGCCGGATGCGTGGATCGTCGTCGAGAAGATCCTGATCGGCGAGGAGTGCTTACCGGCGTGGCCGATCGACGGCACGACCGGCTATGACTTCGCAGAGAAGATGGGCACGCTGCTCGTCGCTCCGGCCGCTGAAGCGCCGCTGACCGCCGCATTCGAGGCGTATACCGGCACGACGTTCGATGCGGCTGCCGCGAAGCGTCTCGCCCGGCGCCAGGTCGCGAGCAGCACGCTCCACAGCGAGATGTCGCGGCTCGTCGAGCTCGCCTCTCGCGCATGCGCATCGAGCCCCGCAACACGCGACTACACGCGCGCCGAGATCGCGAGCGCGCTCGTCGAGATCGTCGCTGGCTATCCGGTCTATCGCACGTATATCGGAGAACGCGAGCAGCCCGCGGCATTCGAGGTCAGGCCACCGATCGTGATCGATGTGGCGGCGCTCGCAGCGCGCTCGCCGACGGATCAGGCGATGGCACTCGCGACGACGGACTTGCACATCGTCGCGACCGCCGCGAGCGGCGCCGAGCACGGGCTCGCGGTGTTGCAGGCCGGGGGTCAGATGACCGCGCGCCACCTCGTGCCGGCGCTCGGGCTACGACCGGCTTCGCCACCACCCAGTCTGGCGGATGGATCGCAGCGCCTGGTGCTCGATCACTCCCAGGCCGAGCTCGATCGAGAAAGGATCTCGCAAGCAGCGCGCGCTGCCGTCGATGCGGGCGCAGATCCTGATCTCGTAGCGTTCCTCGAGCTCGCGCTCGCCGGCGAGCTCGCCCACCCCGACGCGCGTGCGCTCGCGCGTGCTACGCAGCAAGTCACCGGCGCGATCGTGGCGAAGGGCGACGAGGATACGGCGAGCTATCGCCTCGTCCGGCTCGCGTCGCGCTGCGAGGTCGGTGCCGAGCTCGCCACGTTCGCGCGTCCGCCGAACGACATCCATCGCGTGCTCGCGTGCGGCGGTGCGAAGGCGTTACTCGCGACGGCGACCCACGATACCAAGCGCGGCGAGGATGTCCGTGCGCGGCTCGCGGTGCTAACGGAAGCCACGGACGAGTGGGCCGCGTTTGTCGAGCGTTGGCGCGAACGCTCCGATCGACACTGGGGCGACGTCGCGCCCGATCGCACGTTCGAATACTTGATGTGGCAGACGTTCGTCGGTGCCTGGCCGCTCGAGGCCGACCGCGCGGTGCAGTACGCACAGAAGGCCGCGCGCGAGGCGAAGCTGCGAACGACGTGGACCGCACCAGACAAGCAGTACGAGGAAGCGATGGAGCGCTGGGTTCGCGGCGTGCTCGCCGATAACGACCTGTGCGGCGAGCTCGCGACGTTCGTCGCGCGGTTGGCGCCGCGGGCGCGCGCGAGCTCGCTGGCGCAGCTGCTCGTCAAACTGTGCGCGCCGGGCGTGCCCGACTTCTATCAGGGCTGCGAGCTCGCTGATTTCTCGCTCGTCGATCCCGACAACCGCCGGCCGGTCGACTACGACGTCCGCCGCGCGGCGCTCCACACCGTGCGCGGCGGCGAGATCGGCGACGACCTCGGCTACGCCAAGCTGTGGACGATCTATCGAACGCTGACGTTGCGGCGCGACCGCCCTGCCCTGTTCGACGCGCCGTACACGCCGCTGACGCCGGCCGGTCCATGTCCAGAACGCGCGTTCGTGTTCTCGCGCGGCGCCGACTTGATCGTCGCCGTGCCGCGCGCCGGCACGATCGATCCCGAGACCGTGCTCGAGCTGCCGCCGGGCTCGTGGTGCAACGTGCTCACCGACGAGCGCGTCCACGGCGGCGTCGCCGACGATCGGTTCACCGGTGCGGTCATGCTCGCGACGCTGTGGGCGAAGTTCCCGGTCGCGCTGCTCGTTCGTCGAGGCTGACCCATGCAGTTGCCTGCGTACTTCGGCATCGCGGCGGCGACCTGCAGCGTCGCCGCGTTCGTGCCGCAGGCCTACAAGATCTTCAAGACGCGCCAGACCAAGGATCTGTCGCTGCCGATGTGGATCCTCCAGGTCATCGGCTTCGCGCTGTGGGTGACGTACGGCGTGACGTCGGAGAACTGGCCGATCATCGTGCCGAACGTGATCTGCTTCCTGCTGTCGTGCTTCATCCTCGGGATGAAGCTGACCTCGAAGGACTAGGCCGCGCGGCGGTCGCGCCGTTCGAGATAGTCGCGCAGGTAAGGCGCGGTCTTCGAGCGCTTCGCCTTCGCGACGACCTCGGGTGGACCGGCGGCGATGACCTGGCCGCCGCTGTCACCGGCCCCGGGCCCGAGGTCGATGACCCAGTCACTCGCCGCGACGACGCGCATCTCGTGCTCGACGAGGATCACGGTGTTTCCCGCGGCGACGAGCGCGTCCAGCTGGGCGAGCAGCTTCTCGACGTCAGAAGGATGAAGGCCGGTGGTCGGTTCGTCGAGGATGTACAGCGTCGTGCCACGCTGGCTGCGCTGGAGCTCGGTCGCGAGCTTGATCCGCTGGGCCTCGCCGCCCGACAGCTCGGTCGCGGGTTGGCCGAGGCGGAGGTAGCCGAGGCCGACCTGGCGCACGACGTCCAGCGCGCGATGGATCGCGGGCTCTTCTTCGAAGAACGCCCACGCGTCGTCGACGGTCATCGCGAGGACGTCCGCGATCGATTTGTCGCGGTACGTGATCTCGAGCGTCTTCGCGTTGTAGCGCGCGCCGTGGCAGACCGGGCATGGCGCGTAGACCGACGGAAGGAACAGCATCTCGACGAAGACAAAACCCTCGCCCTCGCATTTTTCGCAGCGGCCCTTCGCGACGTTGAACGAGAACCTGCCCGCGTCGTACTTGCGCGCCTTCGCCAGCTTCGTCGCAGCGAACAGCTTGCGCACGTGATCGAACAGGCCGGTGTACGTCGCGAGGTTCGAGCGCGGCGTGCGGCCGATCGGTTTCTGATCGACAACGACGAGCCGCTCGATGGCGGCGAGGCCGGCCGCGATCTTGCCTTCGGTCGGATCGATCACCGCGTCCTCGGTGTCGTCGACCTCGGCGAGCTCCTCGTGACCCAGCGCTTCGGAGACCAGCTCGACGAGCGCCTGGCTGACGAGGCTCGACTTGCCGGAACCCGAGACGCCGGTGACAGAGGTCAGGAGGCCGATCGGAAACCTCGCATCGAGGCGATCGAGGTTGTGGCGCGTGATGCCCGAGAGCTCCAGCCACGTCGTCGGCTCGCGCGGCGTGCGAGGCGGCGCCGGTTCGAGATCGAACAGGTGGACGCGGGTGCGCGACGCTTCGATGTTCTGCAGCCCGGCCGGCGGCCCGCTATACAAGATCTGGCCACCGTGCTGTCCCGCCGCCGGGCCGACATCGACGATCCAATCGGCGTGGCGAATCACGTCGAGGTCATGCTCGACCACGAACAGCGAGTTGCCGGCGGCCTTCAGGCGATCGAGCGCCGCGAGCAGCGCCTCGGTATCGGCGGGATGTAGTCCTGCCGACGGCTCGTCGAGCACGTAGACGACCCCGAACAAGTTCGAGTAGACCTGAGTCGCGAGGCGCAGCCGCTGGAGCTCACCCGGCGACAGGCTCGGCGTGCCGCGCTCGAGCGTGAGGTAGCCGAGCCCGAGCTGGAGCATCACGCCGATCCGCGCGACGACGTCCTCGCTGATCCGCTGGACCACCACGGCACGCGCTTCGGTCCCCGCCTCGGCGCGGTGAATGTCGACGGCGTGCGGGTTCGCGACCGCTCGATCGGTCGCGCCGCCGTCCAGAGCAAACGGCTTCAGCAACTCGGCGAGGCGGTCGAGCGACAACCTCGAGATCTCGGTGATGTCGAGCCCGGCGAACGTGACCGAGAGCGCCTCGCGCCGCAGCCGCTTGCCGTCGCACATCGGGCATGGCCGGCTCGACATGAACTGCGCGACGCGACGCCGCATCATCGCGCTCTGCGTCGTCGCGAACGTGTGCATCACGTGCCGCCGCGCGCTCGAGAACGTGCCCATGTAGCTGGGCTCCTCGCGCCGCTTCAGCGCGCGCTTCGTCTCGGCCGGCGACAGCCCGGCGTAGACCGGCACCTGCGGCTGGTCCTCGGTAAACAGGATCCAGTCGCGCTCCTTCTTCGGCAGCTCGCGCCAAGGCCGATCGACGTCGTAGCCGAGCGTGACCAGGATATCGCGCAGGTTCTGACCACCCCACGCCATCGGCCACGCAGCGATCGCGCGCTCGCGGATCGTCTTGCTCGGATCCGGAACCATCGACACTTCGGTCACCTCGTACAACTTGCCGGCGCCGTGGCACTCGGGGCACGCGCCCTCCGGCGTGTTCGGCGAGAACGCCTCCGCGTACAGAATTCCCTGCCCCTGCGGGTAATCGCCGGCGCGCGAGTACAGCATGCGCAGCAGATTCGACAGCGTCGTCACGCTGCCGACCGACGACCGCGTCGTCGGCGAGCCGCGCTGTTGCTGCAACGCGATCGCGGGAGGCAGGCCCTCGATCGAATCGACCTCGGGCACCGGCATCTGATCGAACAACCGTCGCGCGTACGGCGACACCGACTCGAGATAGCGGCGTTGCGCCTCGGCGTACAGCGTCGAGAATGCGAGCGAAGACTTGCCCGATCCGGACACCCCCGTGAATACGACGAGCGCATCCCGTGGCACGTCCACCGAGACGTCAGCGAGGTTGTGCTCGCGAGCACCGCGTACGCGGACGAACCGATCCATGCGACGACAAGCTAGCACCGGGCGAGCCATGCGCGCGGCGGCACGCCCGAGCGGTAGAGCACGCAAATCGCCACGATCTCGCAGCGGATTCTTGGCGTTGCGCGCCGGTTACCGGCACGGCCACTGCACCCGAAGGCTTCTGATGCCTGCCTGGAATCGGCGAACCTCCCTCGGCGCCGAGCTCGCCATGAAACCGGAGGCCGGTGTCCACTTTCGCGTGTGGGCACCAAACGCGAAGAGCGTGCAGGTCGTGATCGCGAACCCGCGACCCGGCGCTGAGCCGCGCGCGGTCGCCCTCACCTCGGAACCGGGCGGTTACGCCGCGGGGTTCGTCGCAGGCGTGAGCGCGGGCGCGCGTTATCAGCTCCGGCTCGACGACGGTGACCTCCTCGCCGACCCCGCATCGCGATTCCAGCCCGAAGGCC
Organism: Deltaproteobacteria bacterium; assembly: GCA_040004535.1. Taxonomy (GTDB): domain Bacteria; phylum Myxococcota_A; class Polyangia; order Haliangiales; family Haliangiaceae; genus JABFXX01. The sequence continues at coordinate 16,355 of JBDUAS010000008.1, read as the reverse complement.
CGTTCGGCCCGTCCCAGGTGATCGATCCGGCGCGATTCCAGTGGACCGACAATGCGTGGTCCGGTCTCGCACCGCACGAGCACGTGGTCTACGAGCTCCACATCGGCACGTTCACGCCCGCCGGGACGTGGGCCGCGGCGTGTAAAGAGCTCGCGTTTCTCGCCCAGCTCGGCATCACGACGATCGAGCTGATGCCGGTCGCCGAGTGGGCGGGCGCGAACAACTGGGGCTACGACGGCGTCAACTTGTTCGCACCGCATGCGGGATACGGGACGCCCGACGAGATGCGGCGGTTCGTCGATCGCGCACATGCGCTCGGCCTCGCGGTGATCCTCGACGTCGTGTGGAATCACCTCGGCCCGGCGGGCAACACGCTGCCGGCGTTCTCGGCCGATTACTTTCACCACGACCGCCCGAACGACTGGGGCGACCCCCTCAACTTCGAGCACCCGTCGGTCAGAGAATTTTACATCGCGAACGCCGTGTACTGGATCCAGGACTTCCACCTCGACGGCCTCCGCGTCGACGCGACCCAGGCGATCCACGACTCGAGCGAGACCCACATCCTGAAGGAGATCAACACGCGCGTCCGCGAGGCCGCGCCGGGTCGCCGGCTGTGGATCGTCGGCGAGAACGAGCCGCAGGATGCGCGCCTGCTTCGCGAGTACGGCTTCGACGCGCTGTGGAACGACGACTTCCACCACACCGCACGGGTCGCCGCGACTGGCGTCGTCGACGGCTACCTCCACGACTACTCGGGCAGCGCGCGCGAATTCGTCGGCGCGATCCGCCACGGCTTTCTGTATCAAGGCCAGGCGTATCCGTGGCAGCGCAACACGCGCGGCACGTCGACCCGCGGCCTCGAGCGCGCGCGCTTCGTTCACTTCCTCGAGAATCACGATCAAGTCGCGAACCTCGCGTTCGGCGAGCGGCTCGCGGAGCTCTCGGATCCGGGCACGCTGCGCGCGCTGACTGCGCTGATGCTGCTGACGCCGAGCATCCCGATGCTGTTCCAGGGTCAGGAGACAGGCTCGGTGAAGCCGTGGGAGTTCTTCTGCTCGCACGAAGGCGAGCTCGCCGCCGGCGTCCGCAAAGGCCGCGCGGAGTTCGTGTCACAGTTTCAGCGACTCGCGACCCGGGAAGCCCTCGCCGCGCGCCGCGATCCGTGTGCACGCGCGACGTTCGAGGCTTGCATCCTCGATCCGAGCGAGCGCGACTTCTCACGGCCGATGACCGCGTTCCACCGCGACCTGCTTCACCTGCGCCGCGACAGTGCGGCGTTCACACGCGCCGATGTCGACGCGGCGGTGCTCGCGGAAAGCGCGTTCCTCGTGCGTTGCTACGGCGACGAGCCGAGCGACGATCGCCTCGCGCTCGTCAACCTCGGCCCGACGTACCGTCACACCGCGATCGCCGAGCCGTTGCTCGCGGCGCCCGCCGGCACCGGCTGGAAGCTGTGCTGGTCGAGCGAGGACCCGCGCTACGGCGGTCACGGTACGCCAACGCCGATCACCGTCGAACGCGTGGCAATCCCCGGGCGCGCGACGCTCGTCTTGATGCCAGACCCGGCGGCGCAACTGCATCTCGACCCGCCGCCGCCGAGCGGCGACAAAGTTCCGGTAGATCCATGAATAACCCTTCACGCACCGTCGCGGTCCCTCCGGCCGCGCGTCCCGAGTCGCTTGTCACGCGCGAGTGGCTCGTCACGAATGGCCTCGGTGGCTACGCCAGCGGCACGCTCGCCGGAATGCCCACGCGGCGCTACCACGGCGTGCTGATCGCCGCGCTGCCGAACCCGGCGGGCCGCGTGATGATGCTGAACTATGTCGGCGAGCAGGTGAAGTTCAAGGACGGCAAGCGCGCCGACCTCGGCTGGGCCGAACCGACGATGAGCTCGGGCTCGACGCTGCCGCTGATCTCGTTCCACCTCGACATGGGCTTACCGGTGTGGACGTTCGGCGACGAGCGCGTCCAGATCGAACGCCGCCTGTTCATGGCGTACCGCCACAACACGGTCGCGGTGACGTATCGCCTGGTCGCCGGCGAGCCGGTCCGCCTCGCGCTGCGCCCGGCGCTCCAGTTCCGCGGTCACGACGACTTCGTCTCGGCGGCGCTGCCCCCGGCGTATGAACTGCGCGCGTACGGCGCCCAGATCGAAGTGTCCGCACCGGCGCCGTATCCCGCGCTGCGGTTCCGGGTCGAAGCGGCGAGCGAGAGCTTCGTCGTCCAACCGATCACGACGCCCGAGCACGCGTACGAGATCGAAGCCGCGCGTGGCTACGCGGCGCGGGGCAAGCTGTACTCGCCCGGCCGGTTCCGCACCGAGCTCGGACCGAACGGTGTCGCGTTCGTCGCATCGGCGGAATCGTGGGACACGATCGCGACGATGTCGGCGGCCGAAATCCTCGACGCCGAGACCGAGCGCCGCCATCGCTTGCTCGCCGCGGCGGTACCTCGCGCTCGTGGTGGCGCGGCCGCGGAGCTCGTGCTCGCCGCCGATCAATTCATCTTCCGCCCGGTCGGCCGCACCGAGGATCACGTGCGCGCGGCCACCGCCGGCGACGAGGTATGCTCGGTGATCGCCGGCTATCACTGGTTCACGGACTGGGGCCGCGACACGATGATCAGCCTCGAGGGGCTGACGCTGTGCACCGGCCGGCTCGCGGAGGCGGGCTCGATCCTGCGCACGTTCGCGCACTACGTGAAAGACGGCCTCGTCCCGAACATGTTCCCGGAAGGCGCGAACCAGGGCCTCTACCACACCGCCGATGCGACGATGTGGTTCTTCCACGCGATCGATCGCTACGTGCGGGCGTCGAACGATCAGGCGACGCTGACCCAGATCCTGCCGACGCTGCGCACGATCATCGAGAAGCACCTCGAAGGCACGCTGTTCGGGATCGGTGTCGATCCGGCCGACGGCCTGTTGAAGCAAGGCGCGCAGGGCTATCAGCTGACCTGGATGGATGCGTTGTGCGACGGCTGGGTCGTGACTCCGCGCCGCGGCAAGGCGGTCGAGATCAACGCGCTGTGGTTCAACGCCCTGTCGCTGATGGTCGACTGGCTGCAGCGCGCGGGCGATCCAGCGGCGGCCCAGGAGGTCGCGGGCCACGCGGAACGCGCGCGGGTCTCGTTCAACCGGCGGTTCTGGAACCCGGCGACGAACTATCTGTTCGACGTCGTCGACGGCGAGAACGGCGACGATCCGAAGTGCCGGCCGAACCAGCTGTTCGCGATGTCGCTGCCGAACCCCGTGCTCGATCCGGCGCGGTGGGCGGCGGTGCTGAACATCGTCGAGGAGCAGCTGATCACGCCGGTCGGTCAGCGCTCGCTCGCGCCGAGCGATCCAGAGTTCAAGGCGCGCTACGATGGCGACCTCCGCGCGCGCGATGCCGCCTATCACCAGGGCACCGTGTGGAGCTGGTTGATCGGTGCGTACGTCGACGCGCGGATGCGGCTCAAACCCGACGAGGTCGCGCAGACCCGCGCGAAGCTCGAGGGCTTGATCGCGCATCTCGGCGAGGCGTGCATCGGCTCGGTGAGTGAAGTGTTCGACGCGATCCCACCGTTTACGCCGCGCGGCTGCATCGCCCAAGCATGGGGCGTCGCGGAGCTGTTGCGCTCTCTCGTGATCACGGGCGGCTGACGTGCGAGTCCTCGGCATCGGCAACTACAACGACCTCGGGTCGATCTACATGCGCTGTGCGAGCGAAGGCCACGACGCGCGCGTGTACATCGCAGAGGAAGGCTCGCGCGACGTGTTGCACGGGCTCGTCCCGCAGGAGCCGGATCTCGACGCGGCGATCGTGTGGGCCGCGGCCGGTGATGACCACGTGATCCTCGTCGAGGATTCTGGTTGGGGCGAGCGGCAAGACGAGCTGCGGCGGCGCGGCCTTCACGTCCTGGGCTCGAGCGCGCTCGGCGACCGGCTCGAGGAAGACCGCGCGTACGGCCAGCGCGTACTGCGCGACGCCGGGTTGCACACGCTCGCGACCCACACGTTCACGAGCTTCACCGAGGCGATCGCGTTCGTGCGCGCCGATCCGGACCGCTACGTGCTCAAGTTCCACGGCTCGGATCTACCGTCGAGCGCGAACTACGTTGGAATGCGCGACGACGCGAGCGACATCCTCGCGGTGCTCGAGCGCGAGCAGATGCTGTACGCGCGCGACGACGAGCCGGATCCCGAGTTCTCGCTCATGGCGTTCGCGCGCGGCGTCGAGGTCGGGCTCGGCGCGTTCTTCGACGGCAACGACTTCGTCGGACCGATCAACCTCGATTGGGAGCACAAGCGGTTCTTTCCCGGCGATCTCGGCGAGCTCACCGGCGAGATGGGCACCGTCGTCACGTATCGCGGCGGCGACAAGCTGTTCGCGGCGACGCTCGCACGGGTCGCCCCGTTGCTGCGCTCGGGCCGCCACGTCGGCTACGTCAACTTGAACACGATCATCAACGCGGACGGTATCTGGCCGCTCGAGTTCACGTGCCGGTTTGGCTACCCCGGGTTCGCGATCCTGTCGGCGTTGTTTCGCGACGACTGCGCGCAGATCTGCCGCAACGTCGCCGCCGGCACGGGCGCGTCGTTCGCCACCGAAGACGGGTTCTCCGTCGGTGTCGTGCTCACGGTGCCGCCGTTTCCGTATCACCACGGTTACGAGGAGCTCGGCAAAGGCCAGGTCATCCATCTGCCGGTCGACCTCACCGACGAGGAGCGGCGTCGCCACATTCACTTCGGCGAAGTGGCGCTCGATCGTGGGGCGCTCGTCACCGCAGGCCAGGTCGGTTACGTGATGGTCGTGACCGGCAATGGCGCCACGATTCCCGAGGCACGCGCCGCGGCGTATGGGCTCGCCCAGCGGATCGCGATCCCGAACATGCGCTACCGCGACGACATCGGTACCGGCGTCCACGCGCACGGGCTCGCCGAGCTCGCGCGGCTCGGCTGGCTGTGATCAGACCTCGACGGTGAGCAGCACCGCGGCGATCCGTTCGACGGTCGCGTAGGTCTCGGTCGCGAGCTCCTCGCCGAACACGTCCGGATCGAGCTCGCGATAGCGCCACTTCGTGTGTGCGAGTAATGGTGTGACCGCGCGGCGGATCGGATCGACGCCGGCTTGGATCGGCGAGCCGGTGTAGAGCACGAGCTTGCCGCCGGGGGCGAGCCGCGCGAGTGACTCCTCGACGATCCGGATCGACAATCCCGTCCCGAGGTCGCCGCCGCCGTCGCAATACAGGCGCGCGCTCGTATCCGCGATGTACGGCGGGTTCGCGATCACGAGCTCGACCGGGCCGGTCACCGCTTCGAACAAGTCGCCGATCGCGAGCTCGACGCGGTCCGCGCACCCCGCGAGCTGGGCGTTGACGCGCGCGAACGTCGCCGCCAGCGGATTGCAGTCGGCGAGCGTGATCACGTCGCAGCGCTCCGCGAGCGAGATGCCGCCGGCGCCGCTGCCCGCACCGAGATCGACGACGCGACGCGCGCCGGTCACGGTCTTTGCGAGCGCGGAACAGAATCGATAGGTATCCGGCCCGAAGAACACCGCGTGCTCGTGATCGGTCGGATACGCGGAGTGAACGTAGAGCCGGCCGCGCAGCGACGAGAACCGGATCCGGCTGGTCAGGAGATCCGGACCACTCTCGTCGAGCGCGCCGCCGGTCCGTAACGCATCGACGATCTGCGCCGGCAACAGCGCGCGCGGGAACGGCAAGCTCCAGCCAAACACGTCGCGGACGGTGCGCGCGACCTGACGGTCCGGACGCGCGACCACGCGGCGATGGCTCTCCGGGGTCACCGTCGTGAACTCGTAGCCGAGCCCGGCGAGCCATTCCCCGACCGAGATCAGCGCGTGCTCTGGATCGCTCGGCGCCCGCACGTCAGCTCTGACCCGAGGAGGCGTCTTCGATCCCCATCGCGGCCTTGCACGTCTTCGTGTAGAGGTCGCGGAACAAGTTGTCCGGATCGGTGATCGCCTTGACCGCGTCGTAGTTCGCCTTGTTCCAGGTCTGCCAGAACTCGTCGTGCGTGTAGTAGTTGTGCGAGATCAGCGTCTTCACGCCGCCGAGCTCGCGCAGCTTCTGTTCCATCAGCTGGTGATACGGCTTGTCGGACTGCGGCTTCATCCCGTAGATCGCGAGGTCGACGAACCAAGCGTCCTCGAGGTTCGCATAGAAGTCGTCGTGCAGCCACTCGTAGTCGTGCACGCGCTTGTACGGCACGCACCACAGCGGGAAGAACTCGAACTCCTTCGCGTACCACGCGAGGAACTCCTCCATCTTCGAGATCGGCAGGAACACGTCGAGCGTGATCGTCGGACGCTCTTTGTCGAGCACGAAGTCGTGGAGCTTGTCGGCGAGCGAGAGGATCGTGTAGCTATCGAACAGCTTCCCGACGAGCGCGCGCGCGATCCATGACTTCGGCGTGACCGTCGTGACGCCGCGGTCGTAGCGAAAGAAGTAGTCCTGCGTGCGGAGATAGTCCTCGTCACGCTTCTTCGTCGACAGGTAGTAGATCTTCGTCCAGTCGTACCTGTTCGTGTACGGCGCCGAGTCGACGAACGTACCGAGCGCCAACACGAAGTCGTCCATCGCGTGAACGAAGCCATCGATGAAGTCATAGTCCTTCACGCGGCTGTGGCGCAGGATCGCTTCGCGATACGCGCGTGCACTCGTGTGGCGCTCGTACACGAGCTTCACGAACGGCTTCGCCGGCACGAGCTCGAACACGAGTCGCGACAGGATGCCGAGCGTGCCGAACGAGCACTGCATCATCTGGAACTCGAGCTGTTGCGGGCTGAGCTCGAGGATCTCACCCTTCGCGGTGATCACCTCGTAGGCGCGGCAGCTATCGTGAAAGCCGCCGTACTGGAACGACATCGATTCGATCGAGCAGCCGGTGACCGCGCCGCCGATCGTGATCGACTTGAGCTCGGGCACGACCTTCGGCACGAGCCCGTAGCGCAGCGTCGCCGCGACGACGTCGTCGAACATCGCGCCCGATTCTGCGATGCAGATCCGCTGCACCGGATCGACCTCGAGGATCTCGGTCAACGCGCTGACGTCGATCTTGGCGTCGTCGCGGCGGAGGTCCTTCCACTTCGGCACCGAGTGCGGTGGCGCGGCCTTCTTCAACGACACCGGCGTCCCCGGCGGGTGCGCGCGCAATTGCTCGACGATGCGATCGACCTTTGCCTGGTGGCGCGCGTCGACCACAGCGCCGGCCTCGATCGCGACGCGGCGGCGCGCCTTCGCGCCGCGACGTGCGCGGACGACACGATACGTCCCCACGCCGGCAAGGGCGGCGAGCCCGGCGAGGGCTAGATGGCGCTTTCTCGGCATTTCCTGGAGAATTGCAACGGCCCGGCCAAGTGCTCCCGCGGGGCGCGGTGACACGTGTCAGCTATCGTAGCTCGATCGCGAGCATACGCTGGGCCTAGCTAATTCAAGGTCACTTGCACGCTCAGCGGTTGGCCGCCGCGCACTACCTGCAACACGATCGAAGAACCCGACGTGTGGTTGCTTAGCATGGTCTGGACGGTGCCGGCGAGCATGTTCGTGACGTCGACGCCGTCGACGGTGAGGATCACATCACCGGCCACGATCGGGGATGACCGTGTCGCACGTAACACGGTCGGCGGGATCAATGCGGGGTCGAGCGCGAAGCGCGGATTCGAGGCCGGCGTGACGACCTTGACCGCATACACCTCGACGCGCGAGCTCCCGGTCACGACGACATCGAAGTTGCCACCGGCGGCACTGAAACTCGGGTCGCTCGAGTCGCAGGTCACACGCGTTCGTCCGGTAGGTGTATCGAGCGAGAAGGCGCCGGTGGCGTCGGTCAGCTGCTGAGCCGGCACCGGGCCGACGGATGTGCCCTCGCGTTGATCGAGCGAGAGAGAGGTGTGGCACGACATCCGGGCGATCGGCGTGGTGGTTCCGAGCTGGAGGACGCGGCCGTCCAGCGTCGTGCGAGGCCGGGCAATCAGCTCCACGTGGGTTGTCGCGTTACCTCGCACGTCGGTGGTCGTGCCGGCGAGCTGGATGCCATCGCCGAGCGCCTGGACCGTGTAGCTCCCGGGCTTCAATCCCGTGATCGAGAACTGATCGCCCGTGACCCTCGCCTCGTGAATATCCTGCTCCGTGTACGTCCCGATCGTCGCTAGCACCATCGGTGGACGCACGAACCCGACCAGCGAGCCCTCGATCGTCCCGGGTCGGACCAGCGCGATCGTGACGCCGGTGGTACCTGCGGCCACCTGCTTCGCATCCCCGACGCTTCCATCTGCCAGCCGTGCGCGCAGATCGTAGTGGCCATGCGCGAGCCCTTCGATGATGAAGCCACCGTCGTCACCGGCCCGCGTCCGCGCCGGATCGCCCCACTGGTTCGCATCACCGACGGTGACGCGCGCATCGGGCATCGTCAGTCCGGTGTCGTCGACGACCTTGCCACTGATCGCGAGCTCCTCGTGATCGATCGCGAGGCGAACGCCGCGCACGACCGAGTTGCCGTCTTTGACATGCACCGCCGGAAACGCTCCGCCGGCCGCGGACGGATACGGATTCCCTTTGCTGGTATTGGGAAAGACACCGACGTGATAGTCGCAGCCTCCCGTCAGCGTCGCGCAATCGAACGCGCCGTGCTCGTCGGTCAAGGAGCTACAGGTGTCGTCGCCACCTGGCGCAACAAATTCCACGAACACGCCGACCACCGGAGCCCCGGATCGATCGACCACGGTGCCGCGGATCTCGCCGCCGCTATCCAGCTCGAGATCGATCTGCTGGGTCTGACCGGCGACGAGCGTCACCGGCTGCCGCGTGAACGCCTGCGGATTGCTCGCGTAGAGATCGAAGGCGCCCGCGGGCAAGCCTTCGAGCAGGTACGCTCCGTCGCTGTCGGTGTTCACGGCCGCGTTGCTCGGTATCAGCTCGACGCGCGTGCTCGCCGCAGGTGTTCCGTGGCGGGTGACCCGACCGCGTAGGGTCGCCTTGGCCGCGACCTCGATCACGAGGCCATCGACATCACCGTGTACTATCAGCGCCGTCGGGGTCACCACCTCGTACGGTGCCGCGACGAAGATCGCTGCTCCAAGCGGCGCGCCATCCAGCGTGAAGCTGCCGTCGGCCTGCGAGATCGCGACGGTCGTCGAGCCATTCGCCCTACCGTCGTGCGCGACGCCGACGTGCGCACCTTCGACTGGCGCACCCGCCATCATCACCTTGCCGCGCAAGCGCGCGCGCTTTCCGATCACGAGCTTGATGCCGTGCGTTGCAGTGCCAGCCGCCGCAACGATCATGACGCGGTCGACGCTCTGGCCGTGCTCGGCAGAGGCGCCGAGTGCGTACTTCGTGGGCGCGAGTCCCACGAGTCGAAATTCCCCCTGCGCGTCCGCGATCGCCTCGACCGTAGAAGCTTCGTCTTGAGCGTCTGCCAGCGCCGGAGCTGCAAACACCACGGCACCGGCGACGACGCCTCCCGCCTCGTCGATGACGCGCCCCTCGATCGTGGCCTCCGGTACGAGCACGAAGTCGCGATGCATCTCCCCGTACATCGCTGGCACCTGAACATTGATCGATCCGTAGCCGTCGGCCTCGACGCGAATGTTCGGAAATTGCGTGAACGGCACGCAGACCGCGAAGCGCCCCTTGTCGTCGGACTGGCCGCCTGCGAGCCCCGCAACCTTCAGCCGCGCGCGGGCAATCGGACTCACCGTATCGCGCACCACACCGGTCACGCGCGTACGGCAGCTCCCGAGTACGAGGACCAAGTGATCCGTTGCCAACTTCGGATCGGCGATCGTGATCCCGATCGAGACCGGCGCCTTGCCCTCCGCCTCGGCGCTGATCACGAAGCTCGCCGGCGGCAGCGCTCCGAAGTCAAACTCGCCGCCTGCATTGGTCACGCGCTCCGCGATCTCGACAAACGGTGGTCCTGGCGTCATCGCCGGCACCGGGATGCGTGCGTTGCTCGGGATCACGCCGATCCGCACGGTCGCACCGACCACGACGGCCCCTTCGAACACGACGCGACCTGCGACGCGCCGGCTCGGCGCACCGGTCTGCGCCAGCCAAGGCGGCAACGCGACCTCGCGTTTGTCGATCGTGGTCACCAGCGCGATCCTCGGCCCCGTGTTGTCGCGCCTGCCGCTCGCGCCCAGACCCTCCGCTTCACCGCGTCGCTGCCGCACGACTCGCCACGCGACGCCGCCTGCGAGCAGCAACAACACGAGCACGATCCCGATCGCGATCAGTTTCTTCATTGCCAATGCTCCAACCGCGAGCGCTGGTTCGGGCCTCACCCGCGCGAGAGGAACGAGTGCCGCGATCCAGCCCCGCTTCGGGCCGTCCGCACGCGCTCGCAACCGGTCGCGCAGCTCGTCGAGGCCGTGCTTCAAGCGCTGGCGCACGGTCGCACTCGGGATCCCGAGTCGCCGCGCGATATCCGCGCTCGATAGCCCTTCGACGTAGTGAAGCAGGATGGTCGACCGATACGGCTCCGCGAGTGCGATCACTTCGACCGCCAACACGCGCTGCGTCTCGATGCGCTCGAGCAGCTGCTCCGAGCTCGGCACCGCCCGGTCGTCGCCACTCGCCAGCTCGCGCGCCTCGCGCCGACTATCGCCGCGACGGCGCATCCGCACGAGGTTGACGACCACGCGATGCAACCACGGCCGGAGCGGCCTACCATCCTCGGGTGCGCGCGCGCTCGCGACGAGCCACGCATCCTGGGCAATGTCGTCGGCCGCGTCGCCATCGCGCAACAGGCCGCGCGCCAATCGGCGCACCCAGCCCATCTCCGCCATCAGCTCGTCGACCTGCATCGCTTGCATGGGAATGCCGCAGCGCTCGCGACCGTGATCGCGAATCGACACGAGAGTACACGCGAGAACCGAGGCGCGGGGCTGCGCCTATTTGGGGCGATGGCGGAGCGCAAAGGATCCGCGCCCGGCCCGACGAGCTGCTGCTTATCCGACGTCCCGGCCTGCCGACGCCGCGGCGAGCGCGGCACGCTGGCGGCGGTTGAGCCCGATCCTCGGCCGCACGGCCTTCATCGCGGCCTCGACGGTGGCGAGCGTGTAGTCACCGCGTCGCACGAGCACGGCGGCGGCGACCGTGGCCGAACGGCCGTGACCGAATGCGCAGTGGATGAACGCTGGGCCACCGGCTGCTTGTACGCGATCGACGATCGCCGCGAGCTCGCGGAGCGTCGGCGTCCGCGCGTCCAGCGTCGGCACGGTCATGTACTCTCGGCCGTTACTCACGTCGCGCGCGGCGGGCATCTCTGCGCACAGGTCGACGACGATCGCGATGCCGGCGGGGAGCTCGTTCTCGCGCGGGCGGCGGCCGACCCACACTCCGGGCGCGACTTCGTTCGCGACCGGCTCGCTCGTCACGCTGCGGGCGAGCTCGTGGCCGACCCACTGAAACACGAACACGGGCCACCATACGGCCCACGCGTACCAGGGCAGCGTGCCGTCGCCGCGCTTGCCGAACGCGCGCGGAGCATCGAACAAATAAACCACCCACGCGGCGACGAGGATCGCGGCGGGCCATAGCAGCACGTGACAGATCGGCCACGTGATCGCGGCGGCCACGAGCACGCCCGCGATCGCCAGGAATACGTGGTTGATCACGCGGGAGTCTTAGCGCACCTCGGGCTAGCCACCCTTCATCTGCATCATCATTCCCATCATCTGCTGCATGTTCTGCGATCCGGCCTGGCTGCTCTGGACCTGCTGGGCAACGGCCTCGAGCGAGCTCTGGAGCTGCTGGACCATCAGCGCCATGTTCTTGTTGAGGTCGTTGTTCGTCGCGCCCGACGCGACTCGATTCGCCCCGCCGCCGGTCACGTCTGCGAGCTGCGCTGGAGCGATCGATTCGAACATGCTCGGGACTAGAGCAGCCGGCGTGCCAGCGGCCGCGCGACGCGATTTCGCGCAGCTACGCCACCTGGCGAGCACCCGACCGCCTTCTCCGGAAGACGACCAGTGTCCCAGCCAGCTAGTGGCCCGGGACGAGCTCGCGCCAGCTGTAGCCTTCGCGCCCCATCATCTCGTCGGCGGCCGGCGGGCCCTGGGAGTTGTCCTCGTAGATATGCGCGCCGGGGGTCGCTTCCCAGACCTGCAGCACCGGCTGGATCAGCTCCCACGCGCGATCGACAGAGTCGCGACGGTTGAACAGGGTCGCATCGCCACGCATGCAGTCGAGCAACAACCGCTCGTACGCTTCCGCGATCGGCCGGTTGAACGCGTCGGCGTACGCCATGTTCATGACGACGTTACCGACGTTGATATTCTCGCCCGGGACCTTCGCGACGAACCGCAGCGAGATGCCCTCGTGTGGCTGGATCCGCAGCGACAGCACCGCGGGCTGCAGCACCGAGCCGGCCGCTTCTTCCTTGAACAGCACGAGCGGCACCGACTTGAAGTGAATGTTGACCTCGGTGACGCGCTCCGCGAGCTTCTTGCCGGCGCGCAGGTAGAACGGCACGCCCTGCCAGCGCCAGCTATCGACGAAGAACCGCATCGCGGCGTAGGTCGGCACCTGCGAATTCGGATCGACCCCGGGCTCCTCGCGATACGTGCGGTACTGACCGCGCACGCAGCAGTTCGCGACATCGTTGAGCGTCAGGTTCCGCATCGACCGCAGCACCTGAGATTTCTCGTCGCGCACATCCTCGGCGGAGAACGACGCCGGGACCTCCATCGTGACGAGCGACATGACCTGCAAGAGGTGGTTCTGGATGATGTCGCGGACGACGCCGGTCTGCTCGTAGAACGCGCCGCGGCCCTCGATGCCGATCGTCTCCGCCGCGGTGATCTCGACGTGATCGACGTGGTTGCGGTTCCACAGCGGCTCGAAGATCGAGTTGCCGAACCGCAGCACGAGGATGTTCTGGACGGTCTCTTTGCCGAGGTAGTGATCGATCCGATAGATCTGCGACTCGTCGCAGTAGCGGCCGATCATCTCGTTGAGCTCGCGCGCCGACTTGAGATCGCGGCCGAATGGCTTCTCGACGATCACGCGGCAGCCCGGGATGTTCGGGCCTTGCGCGCGCTTCTCGATCAACTTGTGCTTCTCGAGCTTCTCGAGGATCAGCGGGAACACCGACGGTGGGGTCGACAGGTAGAACAGGCGGTTGCCCTTGGTCCCCTTCGTCTTCGCCGCTTCGAGCCGCTCCTTGAGCTTCTCGTATACGGCGTCGTCGGCGAACTCGCCGCCGATGTAGTCGAGCATGCCGGCGAACTTGTCCCACGCGGCGGGGTCGACCTTCTGGCGCGAGAACTCGGCCACGCGCGGCTTCAACGCATCGCCGAACGCTTGCGGCGTGAGGGCGTTGCGCGACACGCCGATGACCACCGTCGGATCGGTGAGTGACTGGTCGATCAAGAGATTGAACAGCGCCGGCGCGAGCTTGCGCCCCGCCAAGTCACCGGTCGCGCCGAAGATCACGATCGCCGTGGGGTCCGGTTTGCGCTTCTTCGTCGAAACGGTGCCGAGGATCTCGCCGACGACCGACGAGCTGGGAGGTTTGCGCTTGGGTTGGTCCGCCATGATGTCCTACTGGCTTATCAGTTGAGTTGCTTCGTGCGCGGCGCCGAGCAGCGCCGCACGGGGTTCGAGAGCGACGCGCACGGAGAGCCCACGCGTCCAGGTGGAGAAGCGGCCTTTGGCGGTCAGCCGCTGGATGCACGCGCCGGTCTGGAGCGCCGGCAAGAGCTTCGGCGGAATACCCCCGCCGATGAAGATGCCGCCGGACGCGACCGCGCGGAGTGCGAGGTTGCCGGCTTCGGCGCCGAGGATCTCGGCGAACATCGCGAGCGCGCGGACCGCACATGGATCACGGCGCTCGAGCCCGGCCTTCGACACGACGGCGTTGCGATCGCCGGTCGCGAGCTCTTGCGCGAGCCAGCCGGGCTCGGGCTCGTTCGCGCGCTCGCGACAGAAGTCGTACAGATCGCCGATACCGTGGCCCGAGAGCACGCGCTCGTAGCTGACATGGTCGCCGTAAAGCCCGCGCAGGTAGCGCAGGAGCAGAATTTCGTCCTCGGTGCCGGGCGCGAAGTCAGCGTGACCGCCTTCGGACGGCAGTGCGCGATAGCCGCGGCCGTCGTGATAGAGCACTGCCTCGCCGAGCCCGGTGCCCGGCGCGATCACCGCGACGGTCCCGCGCTCGGGATGCGGGCCTTGCTGGAGCACCGCGAACGAGCCGTCCGGAATCACGAGCATGCCGAGCGCGGTCGCCTGTAGATCGTTGAGTAGCGAGACCTGCGCACCGTGCAGTTGTTTGGCGAGCGACGTGGTCGCGATCGTCCACGGCAGGTTCGTGATCTTCGCAACGCCATCGACGACGGGTCCAGCGACACCGAAGCACGCCGCACTCACCGGTCCCGGGGCGAATTTGTCGACGATCTGCTCGAGCGAGGCCCAGTCGCCGCTCTTCTCGGTCGCCTCGCGCACGATGTTCCCGCCGTCGTCGCACAGCGCGAGCGTCGTCTTCGTGCCGCCGATATCGCCGGCGAGGATCAAGTGAGCTTGGCCCCCGCGGCGCGATCGATCAGCCACAGCGTATCGGCGGCTGCAACCAGCGACGACGGATACAGCTCGCTCGGACCGCGCGCGACCTGTGCGAGCGTCTCGGCCTTGTCGCTTCCGCCGACGAGAAACCGTACGTGGCGCGCCTCGTCGATCACCGGAAACGTGATGGTCAGCCGCGTCGTCGGGCCCTTCGTCAGCGGAGAGTCGACCGCGTTCGCGATCACGTAGCTCGACTTGTCGCGCACCCCTGCGCTGTGCGGGAACAACGATGCGGTATGGCCGTCGGGGCCCATGCCGAGCCACACCAGATCGAAGATTGGCGGTGCACCGAGCGCGGCGACCACCGCGCGCTCGTAATCGGCCGCGGCCTGGATCGGCGGGCGCTCGCCTTCGAGCCGGTGGATCTTCGTCGGTGCTGGGCCTTGATCGAGCTTCAGCGGATCGATCAAGTGCTGCTTCGTCATCCCGTAGTTCGAGTCGGGATGATCCGGCGGCACGCAGCGCTCGTCGCCCCACCACAGCTCGATACGGTCCCACGGCAGCGCACCGCGCCCGCGCTCGACGAGCACGTCGAACAGCTTCTTCGGCGTCGAGCCTCCCGACAGCGCGACGTGAAACGTGCGCCCGCCTGCAGGATCGGTCGCGTTCACGAGCGCGGTGAAGTCATCGGCCGCCGCACGCGACAGCGCGTCGAGATCGGCGAACAGCTGTTTCTGCATCAGCCGCCGGTCGGCTTCTCGACGTGGCCGCCGAACTGGAAGCGCATCGCGCTCAGCACCTTCTCCGCGAACGAGTGATCCTGGCGCGAGCGGAACCGCGTGAACAACGATGTCGCGATCACGTCCGCTGACACACCTTCTTCGATCGCGGCCATCACGGTCCACCGGCCTTCGCCGGAGTCCTGCACGCTGCCCGTGAACTTCGCGAGGTTCGGATCCTCGACCATCGCCTTCGCGGTCAGATCGACCAGCCACGACGACAGCACGCTGCCGCGGCGCCAGACCTCGGCAATTTCCGCGACCGGCAGCGGGAAGCGATGTTCCTCGGCGACACCGGCGTTGTTCGCGCCCTTCATGATGTCGAAGCCCTCGGCGAGCGCCTGCATGATGCCGTACTCGATCCCGTTGTGGACCATCTTGACGAAGTGGCCCGAGCCGACCGGACCGCAGTGCAAGTAGCCCTCCTCGGAGGTGCCCGGCAGCTTGTCGCGGCCCGGCGTGCGTTCGACGTCGCCGCGACCCGGCGCGAGGGTCTTGAAGATCGGATCGAGGCGCTGGACGACGTCTTTCTCGCCGCCCATCATCAAGCAGTAGCCACGCTCGAGGCCGTATACGCCGCCGGAGGTGCCGGCATCGACGTAGTGGATACCCTTCGCGGAGACCAGCTTCGCGCGCCGGATGTCGTCCTTGAAGAACGAGTTGCCGCCGTCGATGATCGTGTCACCGGACTCGAGCTTCTTGTTGAGCTCTTCGACCGTCGATTCGGTCGGGCCGCCGGCCGGCACCATGATCCAGATGTGCCGCGGCTTCGGCATCGCCTTGATCATCGCGTCGAGCGAATCGGCGCCGGTCGCGCCCTCGGACGCGAGCTGCTTCACCGCATCCGCGCTGCGATCGTACGCGACGATCGTGTGGCCATTCTTCATGAGCCGGCGCGCCATGTTGGCGCCCATCCGGCCGAGTCCGATCATTCCGAGTTGCATGTGGCTCCTTACTTTCTCGCGAGCTGCGCCTTCGCAGCGGCAACGATGTTGTCTGGCGCGAAGCCAAACTTGGTCTGCAGTTCCTTGAGCGGGGCTGACGCGCCGAACGTGCGCATCGTGA
>JBDUAS010000060.1:0-30274 GCA_040004535.1 Deltaproteobacteria bacterium | reverse complement strand
ATCGCGATACGCGTCGACGAGCACCTGGCTCGAAGTCTTCACTGCATCGGCAAGGACACCTTGCTCGTCAAGGTACTCCGCGAGGGACCGGACCAGCGCCGCAAGGTAGATGTCATCCTGCGAGTCTCGAGGCGCCAACTCGAGAAGCTGGATCCGTGAAACCTCATCGAGCCTGCGGCCGCCGCGTCGTCGCAGCCACTTGTCGACGCGCGGTGCCTCGCGCATGCGCCGGCAGATCGGAAGACTGGAATGTCCTCGAGCATGAAGCCAGATGACGAATCCCTCGACGTGAGATCCGAGCAGGGGAAGTGAAGAGAAGCGGGCGTGAATGCGTGGGAATAACTCGACGAGCACAGGAGCCTCCTTGGATGGAAGGCGACGAGGCTACAAGCCGAGTTATGTGAAGTGATTCGACTCTCTCACCGTCGGAGACAAGTGCCCGACGCCACATAACCAGGTGCTCCACATGAGTCGAGTTATGTGGAGCTGCACATAACTCGACGATCTAGCTAGCTAGGCTACGTCCAGCAGAACCGCGACGAGATGGAGGTCCTCTTCACGTTCCTCGCCGAGCGCTACGAGCGGCGCACCGTGATCATCACCAGCAATCTTGTCTTCAGCGAATGGGACCGGATCTTCAAAGACCCGATGACTACGGCCGCCGCGATCGATCGCATCGTCCACCACTCCGTGATCCTCGAGATGACGGGCATCAGCATCCGCATCGAACACGCCCAGGCCGAGCGCGCCATCCAAGGAGGCTCTTCACCGACGACATCTGCCGCCGACACCACCACCCCATCTGCCGAGACCACCCGAACGACAACTACGACAATTACTCCGCCCTCGACGACAACTACCCCGGTCACCACCACTCAAGAAGGAACAACCCCGCCGAACAACACCGTCGTGAACGCGAACCCCGCGCCAACGACGATCCCCGGAACGAGAAAGAATCGTAACCGTTCAACCAAAGAGGTCGATGGGGAGATGTAGTCGTCGTTGCCGGGTGAATCTAGTTGACGTCGCGCATGCAGGCGACGATCCAGGTCATCCTCGACGAGGAGCTGGAGAGGCTCGTCGGGGCCGGGCCGTACGAGCGCAGTGACCAGCGCGTCGACGTCCAAAACGGGCGGTACGACCGACACGTCGTGACCACCGCCGGCGACGTGGCTGCGTAATTCGCGGGATGGCGAACGCCGAAACCGCGGCATCGTGAACACCGAAACCGCGGCATCGTGAACGCCGAAACCGCGCATCGTGAACGGCGGCCCGACCAATCGGTTGGACCGTCAGACGCTGGGTAGATCCTCGGCATTCGGTTGGCGTCGGCTGACGCCGCGATGGTCGGTGCTTCGAGGCGCTCCGAAAGGAACGCCTGTGCCCACGGAGCGACTGTCGATGCGAAAGACGCGAGAGATCCTGCGGCTGCGGTGGCAGCAGGATCGGAGTTTTCGAGAAATTGCGAAGGCGCTCGGCGTCGGTCTCGGGACGACGAGCGAGGTCGTGTCTCGCGCCACACACATCGGGCTCACGTGGAACGAGGTCGACGTGATCGGCGAGGTCGAGCTCGAGACCCGGATGTATCCGCTTGCCTCGACGGCAGCGCCGCGCCCAGAGCCGAATCCGGCGGCGATTCATATCGAGCTTCGCCGCACCGGCGTCACGTTGCGACTGCTGCACGAGGAGTACGTGCTCGCTCACCCGAACGCGAGTCCGTACGGCTATACGAAATTCGTCGAGCTCTACAACGCGTGGGCCGACCGACTGAAGATCACGATGCGCCAGGTCCACAAGGCCGGCGAGAAGTGCTTCGTCGACTATTCGGGCAAGAAGCCCAGCATCGTCGACGCCAAGACCGGCGAGCGGGTCGAGGTCGAGCTGTTCGTTGCCGTGATGGGCGCATCGAACTACACGTTTGTCGAGGTGACCGCGACGCAGCGGTCCGCCGATTGGATCGCGAGCCACGTTCGACTCGTCGAGTTTCTCGGCGGTACGCCGCACGCTGTCGTGCCTGATCAGTTGAAGAACGGCGTCGTGATCGCGAGTCGCTACGAGCCCGGGATCCAACGGACATACGAGGAGTGGTCGCAGCATTACTCGACGACGATCTTGCCGGCACGACCGCTGAGCCCTCGCGACAAGGCGAAGGTCGAAGGCGGTGTTTTGATCGCGCAACGCTGGATCCTCACTCGACTACGCAACGTGACGTGCTTCTCGCTCGACGAGATAAACGAGCACATCGCCGCGCTCGTCTCCGATCTCAACGAGCGCGTGAAGAAACGCTACAAGTCCCGGCGTCAGCTCTTCGAGGAGCTCGACCGTCCTGCGATCACGCCGCTGCCGAACGACCGCTTCATTCACGGCGACTGGTCGAAGGCGGAGGTGAAGCTCGATTATCATGTGCTCGTCGATCATCACGACTACTCGGTGCCGTATCAGCGCGCGACCGACGAGGTCGAGATTCGCGTGTCGGCTTCGACCGTCGAGGTCTTCTATCTGAACAAACGCTGCGCCTCGCACGCGCGGAGCTTCGAATACGGCGGCGTCACAACGAACCTCGAGCATCTGCCGGTCTCGCATCGCAAGTACGCCGAAGAATCGGAGGTCGGCTTCGAGACATGGGCAGCGACCGTGAGCGCACAGACGCTCGCCCTCGTCCGCATGATCCTGATCGAGCGACCGCATAACCTCTCGTTCTCGCGAGCGTTTATGTAGTCCGCAACCCGTGGTGCCTGGTGTCGATAACGGCAGGCATGAGCACCCTGTTCGCCGCGAATCATCCATGGAGTGAGGCGGAGTTCACGGATGGAAAACTGCGCGTCGTCCGCGCCGATGCGTCGACGTCCATGCCACCGCCCGTTCCAGCACCACAGCTTGCGCCGCCGGCAGGAGCAGCGCCGAGCCTCGTGTTCCGCCAGGTCGCGTGCGAGAACGCGATGATCGATATCCTTGATCGCGCCAACTCACCACACGTGCTTCCATCGCTGGCGTTTCGTCAAAAAGAGCACGAGCTCGGCGCGCTATTCGCGTCGCTGACGCCGGCGGATTCACTCGAGCTGGACCGCCGTTTGTCGGTGTCATCTGCGGATGACCTCCTCGCGTCGCGGTTCGCGCGCTTGGTGGCCGAGCGCCGTGCGCGCCTGATCGCTTTTCTGCGCAGTGCTCGTCGGCGGGCCGCTTCGAAGCCTGGGAGCCTGCGATGAAGAACTACTCGGCATTTACTCGTCACGACGCGTACCTCGACGCGATCCTTTCGGCCGTCCGATTGCGCCTCGAAGCAACGGTCGCTGCGGAGCGAGCGAAGGATCCCTCGGCGCTCGTTCAATGCGACATCGACGAGCTCGAGCTTCGCCGCAGCGCACGTGCATCGGTCGCCGCAGGTGTGTCGATCCCGTTCACGTGGCTGCAGGAGCGACTTGACCTCAGCTCGACCGAGGAGCTGGCGGTGTGGATTCTCCTTGCGCACGAGCTGGATCCCGCATCGCGGCAACTGATTCGAGAGCTCAACACCGAGAAGGTCGGAGACCCCACGCTCGACACGCTTCGCCGGTGTGTCTTCCCAGGAACGAAGCGGTCGACATCGAATGTCGAGCTATCGGCGCGTGGTGCGCTTCAGCGCTACCGGCTCATCGAGCGCACCGACGGCGACCTTCACAGCCCCGAGCATCGTCAGACGCTCAGCGTCTCGGAGCGGGTGTTAGCGCTCGCACTGGGGAGTCGCGAGCTAGACCCCGCGGCCGTTCCGTTTGCGTCGATTCGGATTGATGGTCCTTCTCGTGAGGAGCTCGTGGTCGACGAGCGAGCAGTCCACACGCTCGATCATATGATGATCAATCCTGTGGGGATGACACTTGTCGTCGGCAAGCTCGGCACCGGTCGGCGCTCCGTAATCGAAGCTCTTGGACGTGAGCATGGCATCGAATTCCTCAGGGTCGACGCGCGACGCATCGACGTCGATCGCACGGTCGCGAGGATCCAACTGCGCGACTGCGCACGCGAGGCTCGCCTGCTCGCGAAACGGTTGTTGGTGTGCGACATCGATGCGCTGGCCACGATTACGGACAAGCCCGAGCGGCTGGATCTGCTCGAAGAAGAATGCCCGGGCGTGTTGTTCGCCACGTCGGATCGGATACTTGCACGTCGCTGGCGTCGCGCACCGACGGTCGTCGAGCTCGAACGCCTCGCGGCTCCGCAGCTGGCCACGTTGTGGTCTCGCGCGATCCCAGAGGCGTCCATCGGCGACGCCGAATTGCTCGCCACGATGTATCCACTCGCGCCTTCGTTGATCGCAGCGGCAGGATCCGCCGCTCGTCGGCAGGCGCTCGGCGAAGAGCTGACGGAAGTACATATCGCGGCTGGTGTCACGGCCGTGCTCGATGACCGACTCGCCGGGCTCGCGACAAGGCTCCGCGTCTCGCAGCTGTCGTCCGACCTGGTACTTCCTGACGACCAGGCAACTGCACTCGCCGAGCTGGTGGCGCGGATCCGACGCCGCACCACGGTCATGGAGCGTTGGGGATTCGCCGAGAAAGTCGGCAAGGGAGTTGGTGTCGCGGCGTTGTTCTCCGGGCCGCCAGGCACCGGCAAGACGATGGCCGCGCAACTGATCGCGAAGACGTTGGGTGTGGCGATCTATCAGGTCGACCTCAGCAAGATCGTTTCGAAATGGATCGGTGAGACCGAGCGGAACTTGGCGCAGCTCTTCGATGCTGCGGAGGCCGGCCACGCGATCCTCTTGTTCGACGAAGCGGACGCGCTGTTCGGTAAGCGAACCGACGTGCGCACGAGCAATGACCGTCACGCGAACCAGGAGACGAACTACCTGCTGCAGCGCCTCGAGTCGTTCACTGGCATCTGCATCCTTACGACGAACCACGATACGGCGATCGATCAGGCGTTCCTGCGGCGACTGTCGGTGCACGTTCGGTTCGAGATCCCGGAACTCGAGGAGCGACGTCTGCTGTGGCGCGCGATGCTTCCCAAGAATGCGCCGGTCACCCCGAACCTCGAGCTGGATGTGCTCGCAAGGACGTTCGTGATGAGCGGCGGCTACATCAAGAACGCTGTCGTTCGAGCGGCGTTCCTTGCCGCAGACACGACCGGCGTGATCGACGGCGAGCTGCTCGCGAGAGCCGCCCACCTCGAGTACGAGGCAATGGGAAAGATCGCTATCGCTCACGATTGACGCGCAACCCGGCCACCCGACGGCCGATAGGAGTTCCATGTCTGACTACGATGCGTCGCAAGCCACCACACAGGCCCCGCATCCGAAGGCGAAGAAGGAAACGGCAGCGCCCAAGGACCATCAACCGCACGAGACGAAGGCGCCGTTGGGCGTGGACTCGACCCGTACGGGCCAGGCGCTCGATCACTTGCTGAAAGCAGGTAAAGCGATAACTGCCGTTCGAACCATCACGTCGGCAATGGCCACGAAGGCGTCACACGATTTACATGCGGCTCTGGAGATGAGGCCGCTGATCGCACCGCATCACGATCTCGCACTGAGCGAGCTCGACGCGACGTGGATGCAGCTGAACCGCAACACGAGCGACGAAGTCGATCACGGACACGGTC
This sequence comes from Deltaproteobacteria bacterium, assembly GCA_040004535.1. Lineage (GTDB taxonomy): Bacteria > Myxococcota_A > Polyangia > Haliangiales > Haliangiaceae > JABFXX01. The sequence goes on along the minus strand of JBDUAS010000060.1, from coordinate 24,697 downwards.
CGACCGAAGACGTGAAGGCGAAGGAGCTGGCACATCCGGGGATGCGCGACGCGGCCGACAAGGTGACGCACGAGCTCGCGCAGGTCATTGTCGACATCGACACTCTCGGCGGGTTTCGCCATGCGCCAAAATACGAGCTTCAGAACATCACGGGCGGCCTGATCGGGTCATTACGCCATGTCCGCGCGAACCTCGGATTGGAGCCGAAGGGCTACGACGACCTGTTGAAAATGGTCTCCATCACCGTGCACGCCGACAGCGTAAAGCTGGGCACGGGCGGGCCCAAACTCGAGATGCTGACATCGGTGATATCCATGACGAACGCGTTCGACCGAACGACCGGGAACATGATGCTCGCGGTCAAGGACGCAGTGGACATCATCTCGAAGACCGAAATCGAAAAGCACGACGGCGTGCTGAGCACCATGTGGGACCAAGCCAAGGAGATCCTGAACAAGCTTTCGGAAGCCATCAGCGGTGTGACGTGGCCGATCGCGGTCGCGGACAAAGCCGTCGGGAAGATCCTCGAGTACCAGGAGCAAGCGCAGAAGAAGCTCATCGGTTCGGATCTCGAGAACTACGTCAGCACCTTGGAGAAGCAGGGGAAGGCGCTACAGGAAGCTGCGAGCGCGGAGGGCGGCAGCACAGACGTCGAGTCGCTCGTCGACGATCTCGACGAGCAGTTCTCGGACCTCGGCCAAGACAATCCAGATGCCTGGAAGCCTGGAGACCAAGCGGTTGTCGGGAAACAAGCCGAGTTCCTGAAGTCACTCCATCGCGACTCCCAACACGTACGTGCCATGGTCCCGACGACGAGCGAGTTCGTGTACCAATTTTTGACGAGCTTCGTGAACGCAAATAGCAAAGAGCGGCCCAGCTCTGCCTTGCGTTCGCCGTTCTCAGGTTCGACCCACCAGGATGGCTACGCGCACGTCGAGCTCAAGCTCGAGCAAAATGCGCTAGTCGGGGGCTGGATGTTGATCGGGGATACGGCGACGCTTCACTGCCCGAATGCGGGCTCGATCGCCCCGCAGCTCATGGCCAACAGCAACAACTTCTCGCTCGCCGAGCTGGGGACGGATGTCGTGATCGACATCGAAGTCGCAGACGGGTCGCGCGATTCACTCCCCGGCCTTTGGGGCGATGATCGCGTTCGAACGATTCGACTCGATCGGAACCACTCGCTGATGAACCACGGAGCTGCGTCCGTGTGGAACTGGGTGCAGACGTACACGCACCACACCGCGGACGAGATTCTGAGCGCCGTCACGAAACTAGAGGAAGACTAAGCCAAATGAGCAAGACACTCGCCATCGCACTGCTCGCAGTCGCTGCTGCTAGCAGCGGATGCAAGAAGGCCGACGAATCGCGAATCGCTGACAAGGCGTCGTGCGCCGCGATCACTAGGTCGATCAGCGTCAACAAGATCCTGATTGGCGGCGTTACACGCTACCTCTCTGACGCGGACAGCGCTGCGGCTGAGGCGGACCGGTGGAAGAAGAAGGAGATCACGGACGTCGAAGACGGTACGGGTGAGTTCAGCGGTGCGGCGAACCGTGCGCTGCTGTACGCGGGCTCGGCTCTTTCATTGTGCGAATCGGTCCGGCAGGTCCACTCGGGCATCGAGAGCATCGCGCACACGATTCATGAGCCGTCGATCCACGTGGGCGAACGCCCCCTACAGCTCGATTGTTTCGACGAGACCAGGGTAGGAACCCAAGACTCCGATGCTGCAACAAAATGGGAGGGCGAACGCGCCGCGGTGCAGCTCGCGGAGTCGCGGTACCTCGATGCGTGCAAGGCAGCGTTCGGTGCGGACGATGGTCACGTCGATGGGTGGCCGTTGGGTCTCATACACGAGCGCGCGAACAAGCAACCGAAGCAACCAAGCCCATAAGTTCGCCGCTGCTTGGCAAAGGCAGTTGGCCGACGTTCAAGCCGTCGAGACGCGATTTCGAGATGCATACAAGGCGAGGTTCGGCGTCGGAGACGTCGCCGGTGGTGGGCCGAGGGGTGGCGCTGATGAGGCACAATGATCCGCTACAGCCGTCCGCCGGTGCAGTAAGCCCGCCTCCCTCGTCGATGTGACCGAAGTCCTTGCCAAAGAGGGCATTCCCCAGATAGGTAAGCAACTTCTCGGGAAAGGGGTCGAAACCGTGGCAATGAAATCAATGTACGTGGCGCTGGTGTGCATGGGGTTAGTTGGAGCGGCCTGCGGGTCCAAGACCAACCCGAACGTTTGTTGTACGGACTCAGCGAACTGCGCCGCAGAAGGTTTGCCTGACGACGCGCAATGTACCGGCGGCCTGATCTGTCGCGGCAATCAGTGCATTGCAGAGACTTGCTCGACGTCAAACGAATGCGAGGCTGGCGCACCATTTTGCTCGAGTGATGGCCTTTGCGCGATGACGTGCGAGTCCGACGCTGAGTGTCCGGGCCACGGAGGAGACGCCACCCATGCGTTTTGCAGTTCTGGCGCCTGCGTTCAATGTCGCGACTCCACCGACTGCGGTGCCGCTCAACCGTTCTGCAGCACCGGAACGTGCCGAGGATGTGAGACCGACGACGAGTGCTCGTCGGGGGTGTGCGGGCTAGGCGGCGCATGTGCCTCGACGGATGCGATCATCTACCTCGACCCTGCGGGTGTCGACGGCGGGCAGTGCACCGCAACTGCCCCCTGCAAGACGTTACATTTCGGGCTTTCCATCGTGTCCTCTCTACGCCAGATCATCAGCATGCACACGGGGACGTACACGGAAAGCCCGATGTCGCTATCCACTACGGACACCACTGCAGCGCTGATCGATATTCACGGGCACAACTCGAAGGTCAACGTCAGCTACGGCGACAACTACAACTATCAGTTCGGGATCAACATCGCGATCCGCGATCTAGCCATCAATGCGACCAATGGCGGCGGATCGGTTCTTAACCTTGTCGCTCAGAGCGCCGCGTGCACCCTAGAAAACGTCGAGCTGAGTGGACCTCCCAACAGCGTGACGGAGTCGTCCTCGTCGGAAGGTGCAGGCATACGTCTCGCCGGCGCTTTGACTGCGCACAACCTTCGAATTCATGACGTTGGTGTGGGCATTGGCGACGAGGGCGCAATGACAGTCGATCGTGTTGTCATCTATGACACCTCTGCCGGCATCACCGTCGGTCAATCTCAACAAGCCAACATCCAAGCAACGAACGTCCTCCTATACGACTCGCTGAACACTGCGTTCGTCGTCGGAAGCGGTATCGGAACGTTCTCGTTCTCTACGATCGCGAGCTCGATTTCGGCGACGGGAACCCAGCCCTCGGCGGCGAGTTGCAACAATTCAGGCGTCGCGATCACCTCGTCAATTTTGTGGTCTCCGGGAACTCATCCAGTTCAGCTGAACTGCAACACATCGATCTCGATCGCGGGCCCACCCGGGCCGGACCCCCAGTTTGTCAATTCGAGCGCGAAAAACTTCCACCTCTCGCTCGGTAGTCCGGCGATCGACATGGCCGCTACTGGACCAGCGTATGACATCGACGGAGACCCACGACCGCAAGGCGCACGCTTCGATTACGGCGCGGACGAATACAAGCCGTAACCGGAAGCGAAGCGTTAGTCGGTCGGTCGATTAGAAGATCTGGCCGACACACGAGGACAGGTCGAACAGCATGAACGCGAGGGCCTTCTCCTGCGGAGACAGCGCGAGGCTCGTGCCACAACTCTGCGGGTAGTCGCCGCTTCCTGGGCTTGCCGAAACGTGCATGTCCGAGAACACGACCTTGCCGCACCGGCTGCCCGCGTCGACTTCATTGGGGGTCGTGAACTGGAAGTTCTGGGTGTTCCCACCGTTGTCCTGCAAGTAAGTCCAACGTTCGCCCTTGGTAAGGTCGACTTGGTTGCAGGTCGCGCGTGGTTGGTTAATCGTGACTTGATCTCGGGTCATCGATCCCTGAACGTTCAGCATCCACGTCGCGAACGACATGCCCTTAGGATTGTTGACCTCATCGATTAGATCGGTCGTCGGATCCGGCAGGTTGTTGGTTTGATCGTTAGTCCATGACGCCACCGACGGCCAAACGGCGGGCTTCTGATTTCCACCACCCGTGGTGCTGCCTTCGATCCAGATGTTGTGCCAGTGCGAAGCGAACACGCGACCTCCAAAGTCCGCATAGCCCTTCACTGCATCCATCGCGGCTTGTGGCTTGGTGCCCGGATTTTGCGCGCCCTCGCACGAAAAGATCACCGCGTCGTACTTCTTCATCGAGTCCTCGCTAGACCAAAACGGCTGCGCCTCAGGGAACGTGTACGACCCACCGCCAAATGCCGCGGTCGTCTTCGTTTTTCCGTTGCCGTGATAGATGTTGATCTTGCCGGGCCCCGTGGGCAGGGTGATCTCGCTGTCCGCGACACCCATCTTGCGGATCAGACACTCGAGATTGTCTGCATTTCCCGTCGTGATCGCGAGCCTCGGCATGTTGACGCTGACCGTGTTCGGGGTCATGTCCGTCATCGACTTCGGGAACGTCGTATCGGCGGCGCCGATCGGGTTGTCGGTGCATTGCGCGACGGTCGAGACCGTGACGATGCGGCGCCACTTGCCGCTGACGATCACGAGCGGGATGTTCGGGCCGCTCGGGACGTCGGTGAGCGTGAACGTGCCGTCCTCTTTCGTGACGTCACTGACGATCGGGTCGCCGGACGGCGTGTCCTGGCACTGCGAGCAAACCGCGCCGTCGGGAAGATCGGCGACGGGATGGAGCGGGACGTAGACCTGGACGCCGTAGAGCGGCAGCGTGCCGTTCGGCGCGAAGACCTTGCCGGAGATCGTCGTCGCCGGCATGCCCATCGCTTCGCACTTCACGACATCGCAAGCGATGCCGTCACACGCGCCATCTTGTTCGCACGAGCCGTCGGCGGTGCAGTGATAGCCGTCGCCGCATTCCTTGCCGGCTTGCGTGCACTGCGCGTCGCAGTGACCGTCGGGCGTGCAGTGATAACCGCCGGGGCACGTGTTCGGTGCGCCAGGTTGCGAGTCGCACGCCGTCATGCACGCAGCAGGCGGCGGCACGACGTTGTCGCAAACGCTTTGACCGTTGTGGTTACCGCCGCAAGCGGCAGCGAAGAGCAACGCGCCAGATAGGACAAATCCCCGCATAGGTAAATGGTAACCCGAGTTTGGGGCTGGCCGGAAATGTCAGAATCTATCTGCGGACGGCGTCACGCTCACGGAGTCGGTGAGGTCGGTGAGTGTGTGCTCGCGGCGTCCTTGCGGAGGGCGAGCTTGTACAGCATGAACATCACCGTCGCGACGAACAAAAGTGAGGGGATCCAGAGGCTCGCGTAGGTACCGTCATGACAGGCGGGACCTGTTTCGGGGCAGCCGGCCGTGACCGAGCCCCAGCCGAAGTGACGGAGAAATGCCATCGCGTTTTCGTCATGGCGAGCGGCGACCGGGATCGCGAGGCCGATTCCGATCAATGCTTCACCTGTGATGAAACCCGCAGCGGCGAGCAGACCCATGCGCTCGACAAAGGTCCGCCGTTCGGGGGACGCCTTCGCGCGATCGAGCGAACGGGCGACGACGTACGCGATCACGCCACCGATGAAGATCGGCACGTTCAACGGGAACGGGAGGTACACGCCGACGGCGAACGCCATCACCGGCACGCGGGTCTTGGAGCCGCGCGCCTCGAGGATCGAATCGAGGATGATCACGCCGACTGCGATCGCCGCGCCGATGCCGATGATGCTCCACGGCAGGCCGCCGAGGAACACGCCCTTCGCGACGGTGCCCATCAGGTTCGCCTGCGGGGCTTGCAGGCCCGGGCTGCCGATCTTGTAGGCGTTGTTGAGGAGGTTCAGGATGGGCGCCATCGCGAGCGCGGCGACGACGACGCCGAGGATCTGCATGACCTGCTGCTTCCACGGCGTCGAGCCGACGAGCTGACCGCACTTGAGGTCCTGCAGGTTGTCGCCACCGATCGCGGCCGCACAGCACACGACGCCGCCGATCAAGATCGCGGCGATCGGGCCGGCACCGGGCGTGGTCGGCACGACGACCGTTCCGGCCGCGGCCTGCTGCAGCCACGCGAGATTCAGTTTCGTGAAGTCGAGCGTCGGATCGCCCGAGAGCCCCATCGCGAGGAGCAGGAGCGACGCGACGAGGATCGTCGAGATCGTGATCCCCGAGACCGGGTTGTTCGACGAGCCGACCAAGCCCGCCATGTAGGACGCGACGGCCGAGAACAGAAAGCCGGCGACGACCATCAACACGGACATCACGACGCTGACGCCGATCGAGTGCGTGAAGTGATTGAAGATGAAGAACAGCGGGACGATCGAGCCGACGATCAACATCAGGATGATGTTCATCGGCATGTCGTGCTCGGTCCGCAGGACGGCGACGCCGCCGGACTTGGTCTTCTTGTAGGCGTCGAGGCCGGCGGTGATGCCACCGAGGAGCGACTTGCGCAGCTTGAACAAGGACCACACACCGCCGACGAGCATGCCGCCGACGCCGAGGTAGCGCGTGACCGCGCCGTGGATCGCATCCGCGGCGGCGACCGGATCGAGCCCGACGAGCGCGTCGGCGAGCGTCGTGTGCTTGTCGGGGTTGACGATCACGCTCGACGGATCGCCGAACATCGAGAACAGCGGGACGCCGATCCAGCGATTCATCACCGAGCCTGCGAAGATCACCGCGGCGACGTTGAAGCCGACGATGTAGCCGACCGAGATGAGCGCGGGCGACGCGTTGATGCCGAAGTAGAACGGCGCGCCGGCTTTCGTCGCGGCGGCGGTCTTGGTCGCGGCGGTCGCGTTGCTACCGGTCAACCAGCCGCCGAACTGGACGACCTCGGACCACAGCTTGAGGCCGGTCATGCCGACCTTGATGATCGCGCCGACCACACCGGTCAGCACGAGGATGCCGACGCCACCGCCGCCTTCGGCACCGACCTTCAAGACCTCCGCGGTCGCGACGCCCTCCGGGAACTGGAGCGGCTGATCGATGATCAACGCGCGGCGCAGCGGGATCGTGAACAGTACGCCGAGGATGCCGCCGAACCCGGCGATCAAGGTCGTCTCGAGATACGAGAACTCGGTCCAGGTGCCGAGGATGACGAGTGCTGGCAGCGTGAAGATGACGCCGGCCGCGAGGCCTTCGCCCGAGGCAGCTGCGGTCTGGACGGCGTTGTTCTGGAGAATGTTGCCGCGCCGGATCAAGCGGAAGATGCCCATCGAGATCACGGCGGCGGGCACCGATGCCGACACGGTGAGGCCGGCGAACATGCCGAGGTATGCGTTCGCGCCGGCGAGGATCACCGACAGCACGCAGCCGAGGATGATGACGCCGACCGTGAGCTCGGGCAGGGACGTCGACGCCGGGATGTACGGCTCGACGCGGCCGGGAGTTGCAGGTGCGGCGCCAAGGCGCGGCATCGGGGCGTCTTCGTCTGCCATGGCGCGGAATGTACACCGGCACACCGCAAATCTTGGTCATGAGATCCGTGGGTTGCGGCGTTGATCGGGGCAACAGGACGCGCAACGCTGGTACAGCGCGAAACGTGGGGTGGTGCGTTTCTACGTAGCGCTGTGGAGGCACTGTCGTGACACGTCATTCCTTGCAGAGCCGTTCCGTCGCCGCGCTGACCCTGGCGATGTTCGTCAGCTCGTCGTGCGGCGGTAAATCGCCGGCCGCCGTCGGGCCCGCCAAGCCGTCGCCGATCTCGGACCGCGTGCTGGTCCACCAGAAGGACCTGCCGGACGGCCTCGATATGCGGGTCTCCGATGGTCGCCAGGGGCCGGCCGCGTTCGATCACGCGAAGCTCGCGCCCGCGACGCCGATCAGCAACGCTGACGCCGACCAGTTATTGAAGCGCGCGAATCCGATCAAGGATGACGCGGCCGATCAGCAAGCGTTCGCGCTGCGGCCGGGCAGCCAGCCGGTGCCGCGCACGGGTCAGGTGATCAAGGCGAGCTTCCCGGCGCCGGCCTCCTCTTTACTGCCGCCCGCGAGCATCGATAACGGCAAGGAGCTGCGCGTCCTGCGCTACATGCCGGAGGGCAAGGTCCCGCTCGCGCCCGAGCTGACGGTGACGTTCAGTCAGCCTATGGTCGCGGTGACCTCGCAAGACGACGCGGCCGCGGTGCAACCCGTGAAGCTGTCGCCGACGCCGCCGGGGCACTGGCGGTGGATCGGCACGCGCACGATCCTGTTCGACCCGGATGTTCGGTTCCCGCAAGCGACGACGTACAAGGTCGAGATTCCGCAAGGAACGAAGTCCGCGAACGGCGGTGTGACCAAGGCGGCCACCGCGTTCACGTTCGAGACCCCGCCGCCTTCCGTGAAGGCGAGCTATCCGAACGGCGGACCGCAGCACCTCGACGTGCCGATGTATGTCCAGTTCGATCAGAAGATCGATCCGGCCGCGGTGCTGCCGCACGTCAAGGTCACGGTCAATGGTGCGCCGGTCGCGATCGAGCTCGCGCGTGACGTCCAGGACAAGACGCTGCGCTCGATCATGGACAGCGCCGAGAAGTCCGACCAAGCCGGTCGCTACTTCGCGTTCCGCGCGACCTCGCCGTTTCCGAAGGACGCGGCGATCGACGTCGAGATTTCCGCGGGCACGCCGTCGGCCGAGGGCCCGAACAAGACCGTCGCTGCACAGCACTTCGCATTTCGCACGTTCCCGCCGCTGCGGATCGAGGACTCGGGCTGCGGCGGCTGCATCCCCGGCAACGGGTTCTCGATCCGCTTCAACAACCCGCTCGATGTCGATCACTGGGACGACAACGAGCTCGCGATCACGCCGGAGATTCCGAACGTCAAGATCACGCAGAGCGGCAACTACCTCTCGATCGACGGCATGACCGCCGCGCAGACCACGTACAAGGTCGTCGTCGCGCACACCGTTCGCGACGACTTCGCTCAGGACCTCGGCCACGACGAGACGCTGACGTTCCGCGTCGGTGATCCGCAGCCGACGTTCTTCGGCCCGCAGGGCATGGTCGTACTGGATCCGGCCGCGAAGCAGCCGACGCTCGACTTCTTCACGACGAATTATCCGAACCTCAAAGTGAAGCTGTACCAGGTCGAGCCGAGCGACTTCGATGCATTCGGCCTCTACATGCGCACGCAGTGGAACCACGACCACCCGCCGCGGATGCCCGGCAAGAAGGTGTTCGATCAAACGATCGCGACCGCCGCGGGCCACAACAAGCTCGTCGAGACTCACCTCGATCTCGCGCCCGGTCTGCGGGCGGGCACCGGGCACGTCGTCGCGATCGTCGAGCCGTCGCCATGGCCGCACGACTGGAACCCACCGCGCCTGATCGCGTGGGTCCAGGCGACGAAGCTCGGCATCGACGCGTCCGTCGACGGAGACGACCTCCACGCGTTCGCGACCGACCTCGGCACCGGCAAGCCGGCCGCGAACGTCGACCTCGAGATCCGGCCGTACGGGCTTACGGGCAAGACCGACGACAAGGGCATCGCGACGATCGCACTCGGCGAGCGCTCGCTCAAAGGTGCGAACTACCTCGTCGCGAGGCGCGGCACCGACACCGCGTTCGTCACCGAGTACGATGGGTGGTGGAACGAGAACGGCAGCTGGACCAAGCGCCCGCACCAGACGGCGCTCAGCTGGTACGTCACCGACGACCGCCGGATGTACAAGCCCGGCGAGGACGTGACGCTCAAGGGCTGGATCCGGACCGTCGATCTCGGCAAGAACGGCGACGTCGGCGGGCTCGGCGGCGCGGTCTCGGCGCTCACGTACAAGGTCTACGACTCGCGCAACAACCAGATCGCGCTCGGCTCCGCGCCGGTCTCGGTGGTCGGTGGCTTCGATACGAAGTTCACGCTGCCGAAGACGCCGAACCTCGGCTACGCGCACGTCGAATTCGTGACCCACGGCCGCCGCGTCGAGAGCTACTCGCACGGCTTCCAGGTCCAGGAGTTCCGCCGCCCCGAGTTCGAGGTCAGCGCGCACGCGTCGCAGGGCCCATTCCTCGTCGGTGGCAGCGGCGATATCACCGTCGACGCGAAGTACTATAGCGGCGGCCCGTTGCCCGGCGCGGATGCGACCTGGTACGTGACGGCGCAGACCACGAGCTTCACGCCGCCGAACCGCGACGAGTTCGTGTTCGGCGATTGGCAACCGTGGTGGGGCTATCACCGCTGGTACGACGACACCGGCGGCTACAAGCCACCGAAGACGTGGCAGCTGACCGGCAAGACCGACGCGCTCGGCGCGCACGTCATGCACCTCGACTTCCTGTCGATCAATCCCGCGCTGCCGATGTCGGTCGTCGCGAACGCGTCGGTGACAGACGTCAATCGTCAGGCGTGGGGCGCATCGCAAGCGATCATCGTCCATCCGTCGTCGCTGTATGTCGGCGTCAAGGCGAAGCGGCCGTTCGTGGAGAAGGGCCAGCCGTACAACCTCGACGTGATCGGCGTCGACCTCGATGGCAAGGCCGCGGTCGGCACGCCGATCGAGCTCAAGGCCGCGCGCCTCGACTGGGTCTACAAGAAGGGCAAGTACCAGGCGGTTCGCGTCGAACCGCAGACCTGTGCGGTGGTCGCCGCGAAGGACGCGGTGCCGTGCACGTTCGCGACGCCGGTCGGTGGCGAGTACGAGGTCGTCGCGACGATCGTCGACGCCAAGGGCCGGCCCAATCAGACGAAGCTGACGTTCTGGGTCTCGGGCGGCGAGACCCCGCCCGCACGCGAGGTCAAGCAAGAGCTCGTCCAGCTGATCCCCGACAAGAAGGAGTACGCCGCGGGCGATACCGCGGAGCTGCTCGTGCAGGCGCCGTTCTATCCGGCCGAAGCGGTCGTGTCGTGGCGGCGCAGCGGCATCGTCAAGCTCGAGCGCATCGCGCTTACCGGCCCGACGACGACGCTGAAGGTACCGATCACCGAGGCGATGGTGCCGAACCTGTTCGTCCAGGTCGACCTCATCGGGATGGCGGCCCGCACGGATGATCACGGCGATCCGGATCCGAAGCTGCCGAAGCGACCCGCATACGCAACGGGCATGTTGGATCTCGAGGTCCCGCCGACCCAGCGCACGCTGAAGGTCGAGGTCGCGCCGAATGCCGCAAAGGTCGCACCGGGTGAAAGTGCGAGCATCGCGCTCGACGTCCGCGACGCGCACGGCCGTGCGGTGCCGAACGCCGAAGCAGCGGTGATCGTCGTCGATGAAGCGGTGCTCGCGCTGACCGGCGCACAGTTCACCGATCCGATCGCGACGTTCTATGCCGCGCGCGGCACCGACACGACCGATCACTACTCGCAGGCATACGTGAAGCTCGCGCAGCCGAACGTCGCGATGCTCGCGCAGAACGGCGTGCCGGGGCAGGGCCAGGCCGTCGGCGGCGTCCGGTTTCGCGGCGGCGACAGGGACGGTTTCGCCGAGGACGAAAGGACGGCGATGCCGGCCGCGGCGCCTGCGATGGAAGCGCCGGCACCACCCCCACCGCCGGCGAAGAGCGGCGCGCCGATGGACGATCAGACCAAGTCCAAGAACGCCGACCCCAACGCGCAGCAGACCACCGCGATCGCGGTGCGCTCGAACTTCAACCCGCTCGCGGCGTTCTCGCCGGCGGTCAAGACCGGCGCGGACGGCCGGGCGACGGTGTCGATCAAGGTGCCCGACAACCTGACGCGTTATCGGATCATCGCGATCGCGGTGGCCGGCGACAAGCAGTTCGGCAAAGGCGAGAGCGCGTTGACCGCGCGGCTGCCGCTGATGGTGCGGCCGAGCCCGCCGCGGTTCCTCAACTTCGGCGACACGTTCGAGCTGCCGGTCGTGGTCCAGAATCAGACCGACAAGCCGATGACCGTGCGGCTCGCGGCGCGCGCGACGAATGCGAAGATTACCGCGGGCGCGGGCCGCGAGGTCTCGGTGCCGCCGAACGATCGCGTCGAGGTCCGGTTCCCCGCCGCCGCTGACATGGCGGGTACGGCGCGGTTCCAGGTCGTCGGTGCATCGGGCGCTTACAACGATGCCGCCGAGCTCGCGCTGCCGGTGTGGACGCCGGCGACGACCGAGGCGTTCGCGACCTACGGCACGATCGACAACGGTGCGATCAAACAACCCGTCGCACTTCCCGGTAAGGTCGTCACCCAGTTCGGCGGCATCGAGGTCACGGTCGCGTCGACGAACCTCCAGGCGCTGACCGACGCGTTGCTCTACCTCGTGCACTATCCCTTCGAGTGCGCCGAACAACGCAGCTCGCGGATCCTCGCGATCGCCGCGTTGCGCGACGTGCTCGAGGACTTCAAGACCAAGGACATGCCGTCGCGCGCCGCGCTCGAGAAGTCGGTCGCCGACGATATCGAGCACCTGGCGCAGATGCAGAACTACGACGGTGGCTACGCATACTGGGATCGCGGCCACCCGAGCGAGCCGTACCTGACCGTCTACGTCACGAACGCGCTCGTCCACGCGAAGGCGAAGGGCTTCGCGGTCCCGCAGCACATGCTCGACGCGGCGAAGCCGTACCTGAAGGACATCGAGCAGCATTATCCGGGGTGGTACCCGGAGCAAGTGCGGTGGGCGATCAGCGCGTACGCGCTGTACACGCGCAAGCAGCTCGGCGACCTCGATCTCGCGAAGGGCCAGAAGCTGATCGCCAACGGTCTCGACAAGATGACGATGGAGACGAACGGCTGGCTGCTCGGCCTGTTCGCTCAGGAAAAACCAGTCGCGACCGAACGGGCGCAGCTGGTTCGTTACATCATGAACCACGTCAGCGAGACCGCCGGCGCGGCGAACTTCACGACCCATTACAACGACGGCGCGTATCTGTTGCTCGCGAGTGATCGGCGCGTCGACGGTGTGGTCCTCGAGTCGATGATCCAGGAGCAACCCGCGAACGATCTGATCCCGAAGGTCGTCACTGGCCTGCTCGCGCATCGCAAGGCCGGCCGCTGGATGAACACGCAGGAGAACTCGTTCGCGCTGCTCGCGCTCGATCTCTACTTCCACACCTACGAGAAGGTCACGCCGGACTTCGTCGCCCGGGTGTGGCTCGGCAACGACTACGCGGGCGATCACCCGTTCAAGGGCCGCCAGACCGACTACTACCAGCTCGCGATTCCGATGAAGGATGTCGCGACACATGACAAGGCGCCACTGACAATCGAGAAGGACGGCAAGGGCCGGCTCTACTACCGGATCGGCATGACCTACGCGCCTGCGAGCCTGAAACTGGAGCCCGCCGACTACGGCTTTGTCGTCGAGCGGCGCTACGAAGGTGCCGACAACGCCGCGGACGTCCGTCACGAAAAAGACGGAACCTGGCACGTGAAGGCGGGGTCACGGGTGAGAGTACGGCTGACGATGGTCAACGAGAACCGGCGCTATCACGTCGCGCTCGTCGATCCGATGCCCGCCGGGCTCGAGCCGATGAACCCCGCGCTCGCGGTGACCGGCGTGATTCCGCAGGACCCGAAGCAACAACAAGCGGCAGGTCCGTACTGGTGGTGGTATGGCACGTGGTACGAGCATCAGAATCTGCGCGACGAGCGGGTCGAAGCGTTCGCGTCGTTGTTGTGGGAAGGCGTGCACGAGTACTCGTACGTCGCGCGGGCGACGACGCCCGGTAATTTTGTCGTTCCGCCGCCGAAGGCCGAAGAGATGTACATGCCGGAGACGTTCGGGCGTGGCGGCAGTGATCGCGTGATCGTGGAATAGGAGATCCGATGAAGAAGCTCTTGGTGTTGGCGGCGCTGGCCGCGTGCGGTCACAAGACGCAGGATGTCGCGGTCGGGGCAGGCAGCGGCAGCGCCGATGCCAAGCCGATTCACTACAGCGCGAAGGATCTGCCTCCCGGCTTGGTGATGAAGCTGTCGGACGGCACCCAAGGTCCGCCGGCGTACGATCATACGAAGCTCGCGCCGACGACCAAGCTCGGCGACGCCGAGGTCAAGCAGTTGCTGTCGCGCGAGAAGCCGATCGCGACCGACGCCGCCGATCAACAGGCGTTCGCGCTGCGGCCGTCGTCGCAGCCGCCGCCGCGCACCGGCGATACGGTCCACGAGTCGTTCCCGCCGCCGCCCTCGTCGCTGTTGCCGCCGAAGGCGAACGACGTCGGCGGTGACCTCAAGGTCTTGCGCTACATGCCGGAAGGCGCGGTCAAGCTCGTGCCCGAGCTCACGCTGACGTTCAGCCAGCCGATGGTCGCGGTCACGTCGCAGACCGATGCCGCGAGCGTGCAACCCGTGGTGTTGACGCCGACGCCGAAGGGCAAGTGGCGGTGGATCGGGACGCGCACGATCGTGTTCGATCCAGACATCCGATTCCCGCAAGCGACCACGTACAAGGTCGAGGTCCCCGCCGGGACGAAGTCCGCGACGGGCGGCACGTTGAAGACCGCCGTGAAGTTCCAGTTCGAGACCCCGCCACCCGTGATGGTCGGCCACTGGCCGGCCTACGGGCCGCAGAAGCTCGACGTGCCGATGTTCGTCGAGTTCGATCAGAAGATCGATCCGAGCGCGGTGCTCGGCATGATGAAGGCGACGGTGAGCGCGAAGATCCACACGCGTGCGGGTTCGAACGATCCGTGGACCGGACCGAAGCAAGCGATCACGACGCCGGCGCTGCGCATGCTTTCGGCGAAGGAGATCGAGGACAACAAGCAGCTGAAAGCGCTCTCCGATGCGGAGAAGAAGGAGCACGAAGGCCGGTGGTTCGCGTTCCGCACGACCGAGAAGCTGCCGCCCGACGCGTCGATCGAGCTCACCATCCCGAGCGGCACGCCGTCGGCGGAAGGTCCGAACAAGACCACGTCGCCGCAGTCGTTCTCGTTCCAGACCTATGCGCCGCTCGAGCTGACGCGCGCCGATTGCAACTACACGAACGAGTGCCGGCCCGGCATGCCGTTCGAGCTCCTGTGGAACAACCCGCTCGACGACAAGAAGTTCGAAGAGCAGTGGGTCACGATCTCGCCGGACATTCCGGACGTCCAGATCATCGCGACCGGTAACTACCTCTCGATCCTCGGCGCGACCAAGGCGCGCACGACCTACAAGGTCAAGATCGCGAGCCGGCTCGTCGACGCGTTCGGCCAGACCCTCGATCGCGAGATCGAACGCTCGTTCAAGGTCGGTGATGCCGCGCCCTCGTTCTACGGGCCGTCGGGCATGGTCGTCCTCGATCCCGCTGCGACCAAGCCGACGCTCGATTTCTTCACGACGAACTACGATCAGCTCAAGGTCCGGCTCTATCAGGTCGGCCTCTCTGACCTCGTCGCGTACGGCAACTTCGTCAACAACCAGTGGAACCACGATCACGCTCCGCCGCCGCCGGGCAAGCTCGTGTTCGATCACCTGGTCAAGACGCCGGGCACGGCGAACGAGCTCGTCGAGACCGCGATCGATCTCGCGCCCGCGCTGAATCACGGGTTCGGCGACGTCGTCGCGGTCGTCGAGCCGTATCCGTGGAAGGAGCAGTACGAGCCGCCGCGGATGATCGCGTGGGTCCAGGCGACCCACCTCGCCGTCGACGCGCACGTCGATAATGACAACCTCGTCGCGTTCGCGACCGACCTCGCGACCGGCAAGCCCGCGGCGAACGTCGAGGTCGAGCTCCGCCCGTACGGGATCAAGGGCACGACCGATGCGAAGGGCCTCGCGACGCTCGCGCTCGCGGACGTCGCGCAGAAGGGGCCGACCGTGCTGCTCGCGCGGGCGGGCGACGACATGGGGTTCGTCACCGGCGAGAACGGTTACTACGACGGCAACTACGGCACGTGGACCAAGCACAAGCTCGGCCACTCGCTCGTGCCGTACGTCGTCGACGATCGTCAGATGTACAAGCCGGGCGAGGAGGTCACGCTGAAGGGCTTCCTGCGGCTCGTCGATCCGAACAAGGGCGGTGACGTCACTGGGCTCGGCGACGCGGTGACGAAGCTCGAGTATCGCGTCACGGATGCGGTCGGCAACGAGATCGCGAAGGGCGCGGCCACCGTCGACGCGGCCGGCGGCTTCGATACGAAGTTCACGCTGCCGAAGACGCCGAACCTAGGCTACGCGACCGTCCAGTTCACGACGTCGGGTGCGCTCGTCACGACGTTCGCGCACAACTTCCAGATCCAGGAGTTCCGCCGGCCGGAATTCGAAGTCTCGGCGCAACCGAGCACGGGGCCGTTCCTCGTCGCCGGTGGCGGTGATGTCACGGTGTCGGCGAAGTACTACTCGGGCGGCCCGCTGCCCGGCGCCGATGTGACGTGGTCGCTCTCCGCGTCGCCGACGGTATTCACGCCGCCGAACCGCGACGATTACGTGTTCGGCAACTGGCAACCGTGGTGGGGCTATACCCGCTACTTCGCTGGCGAGGACGAAGACGGCGATCAGATCCAGAAGCCGCAGGCGCAGACCAACTGGAGCTTCACCGGCAAGACCGATGCGCTCGGCGAGCACGTGCTCCACATGGATTACACGTCGGTCAATCCGGCAGTGCCGATGTCCGTGTCGGTCAGCGCGTCGGTCTACGACGTCAACCGCCAGGCGTGGAACGCATCGTCGTCGCTGATCGTGCACCCGTCGGCGTACTACGTCGGCGTCAAGACGAAGAAGTCGTTCGTCGAGAAGGGCAAGCCGTTCGACCTCGACGTGATCGGTGTCGATATCGACGGCAAGGTCGTCGCCGGCGCGAAGATCGACGTCAAGGCGGTCCGGCTCGAGACCAAGTACAAGAAGGGTCGCTACAAGACCGAGGAGCTCGATCCCCAGACGTGCACGGCGACCGCAGCGAAAGATCCGGCGCCGTGTGAGTTCCAGACCACGAAAGGCGGCACGTATCAGGTCGTCGCGACGATCGTCGATCCGCAGGGTCGGCCGAACCAGACCAAGCTGACGTTCTGGGTCACTGGTGGAGACACCGTGCCGGCGCGCGACGTCCAGCAAGAGGTCGTCCAGATCATCCCCGACAAGAAAGAGTACGCGGCGGGCAACACCGCCGAGTTGCTCGTCCAGGCGCCGTTCTACCCGGCACAAGGTCTCGTGACGTGGCGGCGCAGCGGCATCGTCAAGCTCGAGCGAATCGACTTCGACGGTCCGTCGAAGGTGATCACCGTGCCGATCGACGACGCGATGACCCCGAACATGTACGTCCAGGTCGATCTCGTCGGCAACGCCGCGCGGCTCGACGATCACGGCGATCCGGATCCGAAGCTACCGAAGCGGCCTGCGTACGCGGTCGGCTCGATCGACCTGCCGGTGCCGCCGCGGTCTCGCACCCTGAAGGTCGCGGTCGTGCCGCGCGCCGCGAAGGTCGCGCCGGGTGAAACCGACGCGCTCACCATCACGGTCACGGATGCGGCGGGTAAGCCGGTGCCGAATGCCGAGGTCGCGGTGCTTGCCGTCGACGAGGCCGTGCTCGCGCTGTCGGGCTATCAGTTCGGCAATCCGATCGACACCTTCTATGCGCAGCGCGGACCGGGTGTGACGGATGCGTACCTGCGTGCATACGTGAAGCTCGCGAAGCCCGACCTCTCGAAGCTCGCGGGTGCGAACAAGATTCGCCGGTTTGGCCAGTATCGCGGCAACTCCAATGGCGTCGACGCGGTCCTCGCGCCGGGCGCCGGCGGCGCGATGGCCGGCGAGATGGATGGGGACTTCGCCGGAGCGACCGGAATGGCGATGGACGAAGGCAAGATGGGGAAGGCCGACATGCCGATGCGGGAGATGGCGAAGTCCGAGGCCGCGCCGTCGGCACCCTCTCCGACGACGACCGCCACCACCAAGGATTCCGGCGGCAAGGTCGCCATGGACAAGAACTACAAGGCGCCCGATCAGCCGAACACGCCGATCGCGATCCGCACGAACTTCAACCCGCTCGCGGCGTTCGCGCCGGCGCTGAAGACCGGGGCGGATGGCAAGGCGACGGTCGACATCAAGCTGCCCGATAACCTCACGCGCTATCGGCTGATCGCGATCGCGGTCGCCGGTGACAAGCAGTTCGGCAAGGGCGAGAGCGCGTTGACCGCGCGATTGCCGCTGATGGTGCGACCGAGCCCGCCGCGGTTCCTCAACTTCGGCGATACGTTCGAGCTGCCGGTCGTCGTCCAGAACCAGACCGATGCGCCGATGACGGTGCGAGTCGCGGCGCGCACGGCGAACATCACGCTGACCGACGGCGCGGGCCGCGAGCTCGCGGTGCCGCCGAATGATCGCGTCGAGGTTCGGTTCCCGGCGTCGGCGATGATGGCCGGCACCGCGCGGTTGCAGATCGTCGGCTCCGCGGGCAACGCGAGTGACGCGGCGGAGCTGTCGCTGCCGGTGTGGACGCCGGCGACGACCGAGGCGTTCGCGACGTACGGCGTGATCGACAGCGGTGCGATGGCTCAACCCGTCGCGCTACCCGGCAAGGTGTGGCCGCAGTTCGGTGGGCTCGAGGTCACGACCGCTTCGACGAACTTGCAGGCGCTGACGGACGCGATGCTGTACCTCGTGCACTACCCGTTCGAGTGCTCCGAGCAGCGCAGCTCGCGGATCATGGCCATCGCGGCGCTACGCGACGTGCTGTCCGCGTTCAAGACGAAGGACATGCCGACCGCGGCGCAGATGGAAGGCTCGGTGGTCGCGGACCTCGAGCACCTCCAGAACATGCAGAACTATGACGGTGGCTTCGCGTTCTGGGATCGCGGTCATCCGAGCGAGCCCTATCTGACGGTGTTCGTCGCGAACGCGCTCGCACATGCGAAGGCGAAGGGCTTCGCGGGCACCGACAACATGCTCGCGCGCGCGTCGAATTATCTGAAGAACATCGAGAACTATTACCCCTGGTACTACAGCCCGCAGCTGCGCTGGGCGATCAGCGCGTACGCGTTGCAGACCCGCAAGCAGATGGGTGACCTCGATATCGAGAAGGGCCAGCGCCTGCTCAAAGAAGCCGGGGGGCCGGACAAGGTGACGATGGAGACCAACGGCTGGTTACTGTCGCTGTTCGCGAAGAATCCAAAGGCGAGCGAGGAGCGCCAGACGATCGTGCGCTACGCGATGAACCACGTCAGCGAAACCGCAGGTGCGGCGAACTTCACGACGAGCTACGGCGACGGCGCGTATCTGATCCTCGCGAGCGATCGCCGCGTCGACGGCGTCATGCTCGAGGCGCTGATCGAGGAGCAGCCGGATAACGATCTGATCCCGAAGATCGTCACGGGCCTGCTCGCGCATCGCAAGCGCGGCCGGTGGGAGAACACGCAGGAAAACACGTTCGCGCTGCTCGCGCTCGACCTGTACTTCCACACGTACGAGAAGGTCACGCCGGACTTCGTCGCGCGCGTGTGGCTCGGCAACGACTACGCCGGCGATCACACGTTCAAGGGCCGCACGACCGAGTACGCACAGATCGATGTCGCGATGAAGGACGTCGCGACCCACGACAAGGCGGCGCTGACGATCCAGAAGGACGGCGCGGGCCGGCTGTACTACCGGATCGGCATGAAGTACGCGCCCGAGGATCTGAAGCTGGAGCCCGCCGATTACGGCTTTGTCGTCGAGCGCAAGTACGAAGGCGTCGACGATCCGAAGGACGTCACGCGCGCGCAGGACGGCACGTGGCACGTCAAGGCGGGCGCTCGCGTGCGGGTCAAGCTGACGATGGTCAACGAGAACCGGCGCTATCACGTCGCGCTCGTCGATCCGATGCCGGCCGGCTTCGAGGCGATGAACCCGGCGCTCGCGGTGACGGGCCCCGTGCCGACGGATCCGAACGAGCAGAAGTCACGCGGCGCGTACTGGTGGTGGTATGGCACCTGGTACGAGCACCAGAATATGCGCGACGAGCGCGTCGAGGCGTTCACGTCACTGCTCTGGGAAGGCGTCCACGACTACTCGTACGTCGCCCGCGCGACGACCCCGGGAAATTTCGTGGTCCCGCCGCCGAAAGCCGAGGAGATGTACATGCCCGAGACGTTCGGGCGCGGCGGCAGCGATCGCGTGATCGTCGAATAGGCTATAACGCCCCACATGTTCACCGCGCTCGCTGCGTTTCATCCCGGTCACGGCACGACGCAGCCGGGGAGCCTCGTCCACTACGTCGCCGAGCCCGTGCACGCGATCGTGATCGTGCTCGCGGCGGTCGCGCTCGTGCTCGCCGCAGGCGCGCTCGGGATGCTCGCGTTCCGCAAGAAGCCGTAGAACAGCCTAGAACAGATCGACGCCCGCGAGCTCGGGCGCGGCGGCCTGGAGCGCGCTCTGGATCATCGCGGGCTCGTGCGTCGTCGAGATTCGGGCGTAGCCGTCGTCGATCTCGAGCAGCGTCGCGCTGCCACCGGCGTGCTCGCACAGCAGGCGCAGCGCCTGGCGGACGCGCTCGTCGGTCGAGCGCGGGTGCAGGCCGTGGAGCACGAGCAAGCTCGCGAGCAGCTCGTCGTGGCCGATCAGCGCATCGAACCGCCCGGGCTCGACGCCGGCGGCGCGCGCGTGATCGAGGGCATGGCGCAACGCTTCGCCGTAGAGCTCGACGGTGCAGCGCATCACTTGCTGGATGCGCTGCCACGCCGCCGGGTCGACGAGGTCGTGGATCTCGTCGATCAGGTGATCCATTTCGGCAGAATCGGCCCGGAGCTGGTTGTCGTCGATGAGGGCGGCAGCTGGGATCATGGGCTCCTTCTAGTGCGAAGATGACGCCAGCCCCGAGACCGGCGAGTCGCGAGGTTGCGCGCCAGCACTGCGAGCGCTCGCGCACGCAGCGCGCGACCGCCCGCCATTTACGTAGTAGGGTCGCGCCCGTGCAGGTGGTCTTCATCGACGGCAACGAGCTCCTCGCGGCGGTGTATCGCAAGGTCGCTCCGAACGTAGAGCTGGTGATCGAGCAGCTCCAGACTGGGTTCGCGACGAGCGCGCCCGAGCCCGAGCAGAAGGCGCGCGACAAGGTGCTCGCGCATCACAGCACGTCGGCGTGCTTCGCCGAGGGCGTCGATCTGATGACGATGGACGGCAAGAGCCTCCGGCTCGAGCTCGACAGCGAGAACGCGAATCGGTTCTGCAAGTGGTGGCGCGAGAAGCCGACCAAGATGGAGCTCCGCGTCGCGGTCCGCCGTGCCGGCGGCGAGATTTCGATCATCACCGCGACGTGTCCGGGCCGGATCGCGGATCAACCCGCCGGTCCGTTGCTGCTCGGCTGGGATCGGTTGTTCGTGCCCGACGACTACGACGACACGCTCGCGCAGCTCACCGCCGCCGGCGAGCTCGTCGACTTTCGCCGGATCGCGTACGAAGCCGTCGTCAAGGCGCTGGCGTAGTGGCCCAGTTCGACGATCGCGCGACCCAGCCGCGGCGCGGTCCCGGCGACATCTTCAAGTGGAAGGTGCTGCGCAAGAGCGATCCGCGCAGCGAGACCTACGGCGAGCTCGACAAGATCCGTCCCGGCACGCGCGAGGGCGGCGCTGCGGCGCTCGCGTCGGGCGAGCCATGCGCGGTGTGGATCGGCCACGCGTCGTGGGCGCTGCGCGTCGGCGGCAAGCTGCTCGTGATCGATCCGGTGTGGTCGAGCGCGCTGTCGGGGGTGGTCAAGCGGCTCGTCCCGCCGGGCGTCGCGTTCGGCCAGCTACCGGCGCCCGACATCGTGATGGTCACGCACGATCATCGCGATCATCTCGACCTCCCGACGATCGCGAAGCTGCCGGAGACCGCGCTGTATATCGCGCCGATCGGCAACGGCCCGCGGCTCGGCAAGCCGAACGTCGTCGAGCTCGATTGGTGGCAGACCTACGAGGTCGGCGACTTGAAGATCACGCTCGTCCCCGCGCGCCACTGGTCGATGCGGATGCCGTGGAACCGCAACGCGACGCTGTGGGGTGGCTACGTGATTTCCAGCCGCGAAGGCGTCGCGTATCACTCCGGCGACACCGCCACCGGCGATCACTTCGCCGAGATCGGTGCGAAGTTCTCGATCGACTGGGCGATGCTACCGATCGGCGCGTACTCGCCGCGCTGGTTCATGTCGTCGCAGCACGTCAACCCCGACGAGGCCGCCGACGGCTTCGCCGCGCTCCGCGCCAAAAACTTTCTCGCGATGCACTGGGGCACGTTCAAGCTCACCGACGAGCCGACCGGCGAGCCGCGCCAGCGCATCCTCGAAGTCTGGAACGACCGCGGCTGGGATCCAGCGCGGCTGTGGCTGCTCGACGTCGGTGAAGCGCGCCGGCTCGGCTAGAACTTCAAGCTCATGCGACGACGAGCTTCGCGAGCGCTGCGCGGATCCGCTCGGGAATTGGCGTCGGCCGGCGGGTCGAGCGATCGACGAACACGTGCGTGAGCGAAGCGGTCGCTGCAACCTGCTCGGCACCGGCCTTCGCGATCGTGACTTCGTAGGTGACCGACGAGGTTCCCAGCTTCGTCACGCGCAAGCCGCCGACGAGCTCGTCGGGATAGGCGAGCGAAGCGTGGAACTGGCAGCTCGAGGCGACGATCAGGCCGATCACGTCGCCGTGGATGTCGAGGCCGCCTTCGCGGATCAGGTAGAGATTGATGATCGAATCGAAGTACGCGTAGTAGGTGACGTTGTTGACGTGACCGTAGACGTCGTTGTCGGCCCACCGCGTGGTCAGCGACGTCGTGAACGTCACCAGTACTCCAGCGCTCGCTCGAACATGGTCGCGAGCACGTCGGCGTCGATCGCGAGCGGCGAGTTCTGGAGCAGGCGCTGTTGCGGCAACGCGCCCTCGACCAGGTTCGTGATGTCGCCGCGCTCGTAGCCGACACCGATCAGGCCGTTCGGCATCGAGACGGCTTTCATCAGCGCGATGAAGCGCTGCGCGAGGAGCTCGCCACCGTCGTCGTGCGTCGCCTCGAGCGTGTCGGCGCCGAGGAGTTGCGCGGCCTCGAAGTGGCGCGCTTGCGCGGTCGGTGCGGTCGCGCGGAACACGGCGGGCGCGTTGACCGCGACCGCCATGCCGTGCGGAACGAGCGGCGCGTCGGGATAGCCGGTCGCGCGAAACGTCTTGACCTGACCGGCGACGGCGTACGCCATCGCGTGCGGCACGTGGACGCCGGCGTTGCCGAACGCGATGCCGGCGAGCGTCGCGGCCCACATCATCTGGTCGCGCGAGAACCGATCGCCGGTGACAGCGTCGGCGAGGTACGCGCCGCAGATCCGCAGCGCTTCGCGGCAACCGATGTCGCTCCATGGGTTGCGACCTTGGCTCGACGGACGCGCGAGCGGAGTCGCGGGCGCACCACGCGTCGAGAACGGGCGCGCGGTGAACGACTCGAGCGCGTGGCACAGCACGTCCATGCCGCTCGCGGCGACGACGCCGGCGGGCAGCGTGTACGTGCAGCGCGGATCGACGACGGCTTCGTTCGGGCGAAGGCGCGGCGAGCTGATGCCGGTCTTCGCGCGATGCGCGTGCCAGTCGAAGATCGCGATGCCGGTAACCTCGCTGCCGGTGCCGGCGGTGGTCGGGCACGCGATGTGCGGCGCGAGCGGACCGGGCACGGGCTGGCCGTCACCGAGCGGCGCGTTGATGTACGTCGCGAACGCGGCGGGATGCGCGGTGTAGAGGTTCGCGACCTTCGCAGTGTCGATCACCGAGCCGCCGCCGAGCGAGACGAAGCCGTCGGCCTTCGCTTCGCGCGCGAAGTGGATCGCGTCGTCCCACGATGCTTCGGTCGGTTCGATCGCGACCTCGTCGTAGACGATCGGGTTGACCGACGCCGCGCGCAGCGAGCGCTCGACCTCGTCGAACCAGGGCAGGGCGCGCACCGTGCGATCGGTGATCAGCGCGGCGCGCGTGATGCCGAGTGCGCGCGCGCGGGCACCGACCTCGGCGAGCGTGCCGGGACCGAACGTGACGCGCGAGGCATCGATCGTGAAGCCCGTCTCGAACGCTTGCGAGGTGCCGAAGCCGGCGTCGATCGCGGCAAGGTGGCGGCAGGTCACGCCCGACGTTAACTCAGCGCGGGCAGCGCGCGAGATCTTTGGCCGCCGGATGCGCCTTCGCGATCGCCTTGACCTGGGCCATCCCCGTCGGCCCGAGCGCGGCCTTCACAGCCGCCGGATCATCACCGGCGTCCGCGCACAGTGTCTCGGCTGCAGCCAACGAGACGGCGCTGCTGCTGTCTCCGAGCGCCGGCACGATCACCGCGTACATCGCTTTTGCCGTCGGCCGCGGGACGAGCTCGAGCGCCGCCACGCGCAGCGCCGGATCCGGATCCACCATCACCTTTGCGAGATCGAACCCGAGCGCCATCGGGTCTCCGACGTGGCCGAGCGCCGCCGCCGTTTCTAACGCCGCGACGCGGACCTCGATCAGCCGGCCCTTCCCGAGCGCGAGTTGCTCGTACGCGTCGCGCCAGGCCTGGACGTCATCCGCCGCGATGTCGTCGGCGAGCTCCTTCTTCGCGAGCTGCTCCGCGATCGTTCGCGCCGCGCGCGCCGCGGGAATCGCGGTCCGCCGGTCGCCGCCGCCCGCGACCCTCGCGAGTGGAACCAGGAGCTCGGCGCGGTCCTCACAAACCGGGGCCGCCACGATCCCTGCGAGCACGGTCTCTCTCACCTTCGACCGCAGCGCCTGGTCGACGACCCCGGGGCCCGCCATCGCGCCCTGCCGCGCTGCCTCGTCGGGGTCACCACGCTCGACCGCAGCGGTCATCGAGGCGATCCCGGCCGCAGCTCCGAGAAACTTCAGAAGAAAAATTGACATGGTGATGATGCGTTCAGTACCGTGTGTCTGTTCAGTATGGCGGACGCA
>JBDUAS010000264.1:0-9543 GCA_040004535.1 Deltaproteobacteria bacterium | reverse complement strand
ACGATCGCGCTCGATATCGAGAACGTGCGGCTGCACCGCGTCGCGGTCACCGATCCGTTGACCGGCGCCTACAACCGCGAGTTCTTGCACCAGCGACTGCCGCAGGAGATCGAGGCAGCGATCGACCGCGATCGGCCGCTGTCGGTCGCGCTCGTCGATGTCGATCACTTCAAGGCCGTCAACGATGCCTACGGCCACGGCATCGGCGACGTCGTGCTCGCCGAGGTCGCACGCCGGTTGCGAGGCGCGATCCGCGGCGGCGACTTGCTCGTCCGCTACGGCGGCGAAGAGTTCCTGGCGGTGCTACCGAAGGCCGATGCCGGCCGCGCGTGGGAGGTCGGCGAGCGCATGCGCCAGCGCGTGTGCGAGCGCGCGTTCGACGTCGGCGACGGGCTCGCGCTGCTGCTGCGGATTTCGGTCGGCATCGCGCAATGGCGGATGGGCGAGACGATGCCCGATTTGATCGAACGCGCCGATGTCGCGATGTACGGTGCGAAGCAACGCGGCCGCAATCGCGTCGAAGTCGCGCCCTGAGTTACGATAGCGCCCGATGAGCGGGCCCGGCGACGACGACGACGACGACGACAAGGCTGGCAAAGGCAAGCCTGCCGGCGCGTGGCCGCCTGACGCCGAATACGCCGAGCCGACCGGCGCGCCGGATGTCTACGACCCCGGTTACGTCCCGCCGCCGGCCAATCCCGCGGCCGACAACGCGCACGCCGCTGAAGGTCCGCCGGCAGAGCTCTATCCGACGGCAGGAACGCCGAGCATCGCGACGCAGAATCCGTCTCCGCCGCAGGCCAACCTCGCGCCGCAGACTCTTGCTGCACCTCCAGGCGCGGTCACCCCGCCGAGCACCGCTGCCGGAGACTTACCCGCGGAGAGCGGTGACGCCACCGCAAGCGACTGGCTCGCGCATCAAGGCGATTATGCCGCCGGTGGAGAGTGGACTCCGTCGCCGAGCGACGCCCCGCCGCCCGGCGACTGGCAAATGCCGCCGCCCGGCCCCGTTCTCGCCGAGGAGCCTCTCCTTCCACCAGAGCTCGCCGCCGACGGCGCGCTGAACGACGCGATCGGTGCGCCCTCCGCCAAAGCCCGCCGCCGCGCGCGCACCCAGCCACGTCGCGATGATGGCGATGACGACGATGGCCTCGCGCCGCCGCGCAACCGGCGCACGATGATCATCGCCACCGCGTCGATCGTCGTCGGCCTCGGCATCGCGACGCTCGTGTTCCTCGGCCGCGCGAACGCGCAGCGCTACGTCCTGTCCTGCAATTCCGCTCACGCCGTCGCGGAGCAAGGCCGCGGCTTTCCGCCGTGGGGCTCGCGGCCGATGCACGGTTCGGAGTGGGCGCCGATCGCATTGCCCGCGAATGCCGAGTGCCAGCCGCGCGAGACCGACGACATCAACGAGCTCGGCAAGTGGTACCTCGAGCTGCTCCTCGATCGCGCTAACGTCACGCTCACCGCGCGCGACCTGCTCGACTCCGTCGGCAGCCAGTCCTCCGCAAACCCGCTCGACCTCGTCGGCGCGCAGCTCGACCAGGCGCTCCTGCTCGCACGCGATCCGGATCGGCGCGACCAGCGCAGGGACATCACGCGCCTCCAGGGCGACGTCGCTTACTGGCGCGCTGCCGCTCGCCTGCGCGACGCCTCGACGGTCCTCGTCGAGGCCGCCAAGCAATTCGATGCCGCGAACCAACAACACCCGCGTCACGCGACCGACGCCGCGGCGTGGTCCACGTTCCTGCACCACCTCGTCGACGAGCTCCACGCCGGACCCAACGGCGCCGCGCCGATCGCACCGAGCACCGCGACGAACGCAGCGGCTACCGGCACGACACCCGTCCCCGTCGGCAGCGCGCTCCCCGTCGAGCCCGACACCGGCGCCGCGGGCTCCGCCGTTTCACCACCTACGCCCGACGCCGGCATCCCGTCGGGCGGCGTGTTGCTCTAACGTCACGGCGCTAGACGCTCGAGTAGCGTCCTCGGATCGAGCTTGCGGTCGTACTTCACGATCTCCGGATCTTCGATCGCATCGTCCTCGCTGCAGCCACGCGCGCTGGCGA
Organism: Deltaproteobacteria bacterium; assembly: GCA_040004535.1. Classification (GTDB taxonomy): domain Bacteria; phylum Myxococcota_A; class Polyangia; order Haliangiales; family Haliangiaceae; genus JABFXX01. The sequence goes on along the minus strand of JBDUAS010000264.1, from coordinate 7,474 downwards.
TGCACAACAGGACCGGCACGCTCGCCTCGGCGTAGAGCGCGAGCTTTCCGCGCAGTGACTCCGAGGTCCAAAAGCCGACGAGCTCGACGAACCACCGCTTGCCCGACCGCTCGATCGCGAGATCGGGACACAGCAGCGCCGAGCGCACCGCCAGCGGCGGGGGAGCGACGACGATTCGCAAATCGGCATCGAGCTCCTCGAGTCGACGGGCGAGCTTGCGCGGATGATGCGTACCGGCCCGATCACTCGGTGCTGTCGGCAACAGCACGGGAGATGCGAGCGACTGGTTCCAGCCCGGCGCCTCGAGCTCGAGCTGCCAGTGTGCGGCCGCGGGCAACAGCGGTACGAGCTGGCCGAGCGCGCGGCCGTAGATCGCGGTGCGCGAGAACAACGCGAGCGGTCCGACGAGATCGAGCGTGATGCTCGATTTCGTGCACGAGGCGGTGACGAGCAGGCCGCGCGCGAGGGCCGCACGAAACACGATGCCGTCGTCGTCGTGCAGCGTCAGCGTCAGCCGCTGAGCGCGGCGCAACGCGCGCTGGATCAACAGGACGTTCCCGATCCTGGCGATCTCGAGCTCGTTCGGCCGACCGTTCGGGAACGCGATCGGACGCTCGCCGCGCAGATCCATGAACAGGAGGCTGTCGATGTCCGCGGCCTCGACGCCGAGTGCTTGCGCCGCCGCCGCGATTCGAGCTGCGCGGGCGGCGTCGTCGAGAGCCGGGGCACCGAGCACCGCCTCGCGCACGCGCCGCGCCATCGCGGTGAGCTTCGCTGCGCTGCCGGTGACCCGCGCGAGCGCACCGCGCACCGCCGCGAGCCGGCGGCGCGAGCTCGGTAGCTCCTCGAAAGCTTCGAGCACGGCGCGCCACGGCTTGCCGAGGTGGTGCTCGAGCAGATCGATCGCCTCCGAGATCCAGCCGAGGTCGCCTTCATCGAGCACCGCGAGCTGCGACGGAGGACGACGAGGAAGTACGAGTTGAGTCTTCGCTGGCACGATTCCCGCGAAGTGCCGAGCCCGTGCATGCGTCGCGCGCGCAGACTCGGCATCGAGATGGAGCTCGACCTCGTTCCTCTCGCCGTTGCGGCTCACGACACCACCTCCACGTGCGCGAGCCCGCGCCGGCGCTTCACGACCGTGTCGAGCTCGGGGCCTGTCGCGAGCTCGTAGACGCGCGCGCGTTTGCCGAGGCGCGGCCGCAGCACGCGGCCGATGCGCTGGACGTGGCGGCGCGTGCTTGCCGTGCCACCGACGACGATCGCGATGTCGGCCTCGGGGACGTCGAGCCCTTCATCGAGGACCTGGGCCGAGACCAGCACGGGCGCTTCGCCGCTGCGAAACCGCCGCAGCATCTCCGCGCGTTCCCGCCGGCCGATATCGCAGGTCACCGGATTGACCAGGAGCTCGCGCGCGATCGCGTAGGCCGTCGCGTTATCCGAGGTGAACACGAGCACGCGCTCACCGGCGTGACGCGCGAGCAGCGCCTTCACCGACTCGCGCTTCGCACGCGGAAATGCGAGCACGGCACGCGATCCCCGCCATGCAGCGAGCGCCGCACGCCCGACGCGCGAGGCCGACGCGTGCTTCACGAACTCCTGCCAGCTGCCACCGTTCCGCATGCGCGAGAACCGCGAGTACTCCGCGTTGAACTGGCTGCGGCGCGTGCGATAGATCTCACGCTCGCTCGTATCGAGCGGCGCCAGAATCGTCTCGAGATCGAACGCGGCCAGCGCATCGCCGACGAGATCCGCGATGCCGAGCGCATACACGACCGGTCCGATGGCTCGTGCGAGCGCACCGTCGGGTTCCGGCGGCGTTGCCGTGAGCCCGAGACGCGCGGGCGCGACGAGCATGTCGAAGATCTCGTGGGGACACCACGCGCCGACGTGATGGGCCTCGTCGACGATCACGAGGCCGAACGCATCGCCGATCCGCGGCGCCCAGGAAACGGCGCTCGCGTAGGTCGCGACGGTGATCGGCGCGACGACGTGATCGCCATCGCCGAGCCGTCCAATCGGAAACCGCCACGCCTGGGCCAGCGCACGAGCCCACTGATCGAGCAGCACGCGCGTCGGTACGAGGATCAACGTTGCAACGCCGAGTACGGCGACTGCACCGATCGCCGTCAGCGTCTTGCCGGTGCCCGTTGGTAGCGCGATCACGCCGCGCTCGCCGGCCGCCCGCCACGCATCGATCGCTGCGCGCTGATACCAGCGCAGCTCGGGGATCTCCCACGCCGGTTCGAGCCGTGCCGGCGCGATCGTGTCCGACGGGTTTCGGACGTTCGTGTCCGCGAGCCGGCCGCGGAGCTCGGACAGCCGCGAGGCCGGCAAGCGCCACGCGGCGAGCTCGGGATCCCACACGGCACCGTCGAGAACTGCGTGTTTAGAGGTCTCAGTGATCTGGTCGAGGACCAGCGTTCCACGATCGAATCGAATCCGCATGCGGCGGACCCACAGCAAAGGGCGTGCCGCTATTTCTCGATCCGCGTGATCTCGTAGCCGCGTTGCTTCAACAACTCGATCACGCCATGTGGCCCCTGGAGGTGTGCAGCACCGACGGCGACGAACACCTTGTCTTGCTCGAACAGCTTCTCGAGCTTCGGGATCCAGTCCGCGTTGCGATCGTCGAGCAGCGTCCGTTGGAGCTCCTCGAGATCTTGCTTCGTATAGCCGTGACGCTCGAGTGACTCGATGTCGACGTCCTCCATGATGTCGGGGAGGTGATCGGTGCCCTCGCAATAGCGAGTGAGTGCCTTGGTGCTCTGCTTCTTGATCCGCGCGCGGTCCGGCGTGTCCTCGATGATGGTCTTGAGCAGACGAAGGTCGAGCCACTTCGCGAGCAGACCGAGCTGAAACTCGGTGGTCTCGAGACCGTTCGTCGCGATGTGATGGTCCGCGGCGCGCTGCTCGAGTTGCTTGTCGAGCATCACGCTGACGTCCTCGTACAACGTGCCGACGCTCATCGCCGCGATGACCGGCGCCGCACGAACAAACCGCTTCGCCATCGTCTTGCCAACGAGTGCTTCGTAGTGCGCCCAGTCGGCGGGACCGAGCTCGTCGCGCAACGGCTCCTTCTTGAAGTCCGGTTTGATCTTGTCCGCGGGCGAGATCTCGAAGATCGCGAGCGTCGACGCATCGAAGTCATCGCGCACGACCTGGGGGAACTTGTCGAGTCCGACGCCGATATGGCGCGTGCCGAGGATGTGCGACGTGCGACCGTCCTTCTTGACCTCGAACAACCACGGCTTCTTCACCGTCGGGCACACCTCGTTCGCAAACGCGGTGCGCTCGCCGAGCGTCGGCGGATCATCGGCACTTCCCGCAGGACCCTTCGCCCACGGATCGGTCGCCGCCGAGCCGGCCGCCGAACCAGACACCGGCGACTCACTGCTCTTGCTCTGGCACGCCGCCAACGCCACCACCACCACCACCACGATCGACCGGGTCATTTGGTGATTCGTGTAGCCGAGAAGCCTGCCTTCTTCAACAACTCGATCACGCCGCGCGGACCGATCAGGTGGTCGGCGCCGACCGCCACGAACACGTTGTCGTCCTCGAAGATCTTCGATAGCTTCGGGATCCAGTCCGCGTTGCGCTTGTACACGAGCACGTCGTCCATCGCGTCGAGCTCGGCTGGGGTGTAACCGGCCTTCACCATCTTGTCCCGGGTCTCGGTATCCATCCCCGGGCTGTCATCGGTGCCCGCGCAGTACTGCGCGAGGTCGTCGTGGCTGTCCTTCGCGATCTCGGCGCGATTTTTCGTCTGCTCGATCGTCGCCTTCAGCATGCGGAGGTCGAGCAGCTTCGCGAGCACGCCATCTTGAAATGCGCTGGTCTCGAGCCCGCCCATCGGAATGTGGTGCAGGCGCGCCCGGTCCTGGAGCTGGGACTCGAGCGTGTTCGAGATGTCCTCGTACAGCACCAGCATCGACAGCGCCGCCGCGTCGGGCTCGCCGGTCTCGAAGTTCTGCGCGATCTCTGCGCCGATCAGCTCCTCGAAGTGCGCCCAGTCCTTCGGCCCGAGCTCTGACTTCAGCGGTTCGGGCTTGTGCTCGCCACCGCCGGTGTCGTCGGGCGAGATCTCGAAGATCGCACGCGATGCATGATCGAGCGTCTCGCCCACCACGGCCGGAAACTTCGCGAGCCCGACGCTGATGTGGCGCGTGCCGAGGATGTGCGAGGTCTTGCCGTTCTTCGTCACCGCGAAGAAGAACGGCGCGGTCACCTTCGGGCAAGCTTCATTCGCGAGCTGGGTGCGCTCGCCGATCGTCGGCAGCGCGTTCGGATCCTTCTTGACCGGCGTGTTCCACGGATCCGGTACGGCCGTGACCGCCGAGCCCTTCGTCACCGGCTTCGCTTGTTCTGACTTGCCGCAGCCGGCGACGATCCACAGCGGCACCAGCGCAGCGACGAACGCTCTCATTCTCGCACTCTACGCTACCTAGCGCCGCGGCGTCTCCTCGAGCGGAACCCTCGGCCACACGATCGCGACCGTGGTGGCCTCGTCGTCGCTCGTGACCTTGCAGAGAGCGCCGTGCGCGACCGCGATCTGCTGGACGATGTAAAGCCCGAGGCCGAGCCCCGCCGCCGGGCCACTGCCCCGGCGATATGGGTCGAACAGGCCAGCGCGCTCTCGATCGGGAATCGCACGGCCGCCGTTGCGGACCAGCGTCGTGATCGAGTGGTGGTCTTCGGCTTCACGTGCGATCACCACGATCGGATCCGCGCCGTGCTGGATCGCATTGCCGACCAGGTTCGAGATCGCCTGGAGCACGCGATCGGCGTCGAAGTGTCCGAGCAAGTCGCCTTCGATCTCGATGACGATCTTGCGATCGGGATGCGCGATCCGGAGCTCCGCGACCGCGTCCTCGCAGACATCGCCGAGATCCGTCTTGACGAGCGCGATCGGGAAGCCCTCGCCGAGGTTGCCGAGCGCAAAGTCGATCACGTCGCGCACCATCCGCGCCATCCGGTCCGTGCTGCGCCGGATCGTGTTCCCGAGCTTTTGTTGAGCCTCGTCGGTGCCGGTGAGCAGCACGCTCGCGGCTATCGCAATCGCGTTGAGTGGCGTGCGCAGATCATGGCCGAGGATGCCGACGAACCGATCGCGCGCGCGGTCGCGCTCCTCGGTGTAACGCCGGACCGCCGCGAGGATCGCTTCGTCCATGCCCTCGTTCAACGCGATGAGCTCGTCGAGCGTCGCGTGGTCGCGGGCTTCGGCGACCAGCACGCTACGCTCGATCGCGTACTCGCGCGTCAGCGTCTCGAGCGCGACGCCATAGCCGAGGCGCTGCAGCGCGTGGCCCGTGGCCAGCGCATCGAAGCCCGTGCGCGCAGACTCCCGGTCACCGTCGATCCAGTGGCCCAGGCCATCGAGGAATTCGGGCAGGTGATCGATCACTGCAGAGTGGTCCAGATCGTTCAGCTGTGGCACCTGCGCACGAATTGCAGCGCTCCAGATGTCGCAGATCGCGTCGAGGCGGCTGCGGAGATGGTCGCTCAGGCGCATCACGAAACGCGCTGCAAGGAATGTACTTAGCCGCCGCTCGTACCGATCGCGAGTCGCGTGAGCCCCGCGTTCTTCGCCCGCTCCATGATGTTCACGACCTTACCGTGCGCGACCGCCTTGTCGGCTTTGAGGATGACCTGGGTGTTCTTGTCGCGACCGTACGCCGCCGCGAACACCTGATCGATCTGCGCGTCTGGAATCGTCTTGCCGCCGATATCGATATCGCCCTGCACCGGGATCGTGAGGATCAGGGACGCCTTCGACGAGTCGATGTCTTGCGCCTTGCCCGACGGCAGATTGACGCGCAAACCCGACTTCTTCGACACCTCTTCGCTCTGCTGCTCCTGTTGCTTGGTCTCGACCTGCTTGCGGGTCTGATCGACCTCGGCGAGCGCGGTGACCATGAAGATCACGACCATCACGAGGAACACGTCGGTCAGCGGCGTGATGTTGATGTCGGCGAAGATGCCTTCGCCGCCCTCGTCCATCTCGTCGGGAGAATCAGGCAGCTTCCCGAGTGCCACTCTTGTCTCCCTTCTCTGCTCTGACCTTCGCTTCGACTTCCGAATCGGTCTCGGGCTTCCGGCGCTTCGGCTCGGAGTCCTGCGGCGCTTCGAGCAAGAGCTCGAGGAACTCGTCGGTGAGGAGCCGCATCTCGGTCGCGATCTGCGACGCGCGCTGGCTGAAGTAGTTGAACAAGATCACGGCGACGACGGCGACGCCGATGCCTGCGGCGGTGACGACGAGCGCCTCCGACACCGGGCCAGCGACGTCGGAGAACCCGACCTGCTGGCCTTTGTGAAAGCGACCGAGGCCGCTGATGATGCCGACGACCGTGCCGACGAGACCGACGAACGGGGCCGTCGCACCGACGGTGCCCAGGACCCACAGCCAGCGGCGCAGCTGCTGGTTCACGCGTAGGCGCTCGCGATGGACCGCGGTGACCACGTGCTCGGGTTTGCTCGTCCTCAGCCGCTCGTAGCCCACGAGGAACACGTCGGCCATCGGGCTCGGCGAGCGCTCGCACGCCGACCGGCTCTCTTCGACCGCACCGCGCGACAGGCCGCGCGTGACGCTATCGCCGAGCTGGCGTGCGCGGGTCATGAAGTTCCACTGGGCCAGCGCGCGTTCGATCGCGACCGCGACGGCAATCACCGAGAACCCGAGGACGACCCAGATGACGTAGCCGCCCTGGCCGAACAGATCGAAAACAGAGAAGTCCATATCTAACCTTGTGGTTCTCCTGGTCTTAGCACGCCACGGCGATGACCGGCTGGGACCTTTCTGACCCTCGGAACGGCGATCCGGTTGCCTTGCTGGTGCGGGTCCGCTGTGGTGGAATCCGCGCGCTATGAGCCGGCCCGTCAACTGCGCGAAGCTCGGTGAGACCCTGCCTGGGCTGCCGTATAAACCGTTCACCGACGCGCTAGGCCAGCGGATCTACGACACCATCTCGGCCAAGGCGTGGGCCGATTGGATCGAGCACTCCAAGAAGCTCGTCAACGAGTACCGGCTCGACCTCACCTCCAAGAAGGCGCACGACGTCCTGAAGGAACAGTGTGAAGCGTTCCTGTTCGGTGACGGCGGCCAGGCCCCTCCCGATTATGTCCCGCCCAGCGATGGCGGTCACGGCCACGGCGGTCACGGGCATACTCACTAGGAGATGCGAGCGCGCTGGCGACTCCTGTTCTGGGTTTCGCTCGCGTCGTTGATCGGGTTGTCGTGGGTCGCATCGGCGTTCGGCGCCAGCACGCTCGGTTTGTTGTCGTTCCCGGTGCTGTGCATGATCGCCGGCTCGATCGTCGCGTTCGTCGCGATGGTAGCGAGCTGCGATCAGCGCTGGCCGGCGTGGCTCGTGCTCGCGTGCTGGATCCCGCACGCGATGGACACGGTCCGCGCGTTCGGGTTCTTGACGTTCTTCATCGAGCGCGCCGGGATCGGCTCGATCCTGTTTTTCGGCGG
>JBDUAS010000540.1:0-2853 GCA_040004535.1 Deltaproteobacteria bacterium | reverse complement strand
CGACGAAGATCACCTGGCGCGCCGACAGCACCTTGTCCTCGTAGAGCACGAGCGCTGCCTGGAAGTAGTTGAACACCGGCACCAGGCGGGGGCCGAACCGGCGAAACCCGACCGGCGGCGAGCGGCGATCGAGGTGGATGAACACGCGCCGGACCGCGGCGCCCTTCGGCACCGCAGTCGCGAGGTCGAGGCAGCGCTGCGCGTCGTCGTCATACGCGCGCGACGCGATCAGCACGCGCTCGAGATCGTGAATCGACACGCGCTCCGCGATCAGATCCGCGTACAGGCAATAGATGATCGCGTCGGCCTCGGCGTCGTCGCCGAACAGCGTCTCGAGCTCCGCCGCCGCCGCGACCCGCGAGCGCAGCATCGCGGGCAGCTTGTACGGAATCTGCGCCCGCAACGCGCGGAACCGGCCGCGCAGGATGTTCTTGAGGTTGTTCTTGAGGACGAACTCGTCGTACTCGATGCCGTCGAGCGCGAGCTTCGCCGCGAGCACCTGGCGCATCTGGGTCGGGCTGCCCGAGACGATGCAGATCCGATGATCGTGTTGGCGCAACGCGCGCAACAGCGCGGTCGCACCGGGGAACGCGTGCTTGTCGGCTGCGGTCTCGAACGCGCTCCTCGCGAGATCCGTGATCGAGTCGAACTCGGTGCGGAGGTACGTCTTGTCGAGGTCCCAGCGGAACGTGTGACGCGGCCGCTTCGCGCCGGGCGGCAGCACGGGCACGTCGGGCTCGAGCAGGCCGATCCGCGCGCCGATCCGCGCCGGCAGCTTGCCAAACCGACCGAACACTACCGGCGCTGCTTTCTCTCGCCGAGCTCGGCCATCGTGCGGGCGATGTTGCCGGTGAGGTTACCGGCGAGCGCCTTGTGCGCGACCTTGATCGCGTTCGTCACCGCGCGCGCGTTCGACCGGCCGTGCGCTTTGATAAATGGATATCGAAACCCGAGCAGCGGTGCGCCGCCGTACTGCTGCCAGTCGGTCAGGTCCTTCAGCTGATCGATCGCGGAGCTCAGCGCGATCAGGCCGAGCCGCCACGCGAGCCGCTCCTTGTGCGCGTAGCGCGCGAGCCGGACCACGGTCTCCGACACGCCCTCGAGCATCTTCAACACGACGTTGCCGACGAACCCCGACGTCACGACGACGTCGGCGACGCCGCGCGGGATATCGAGGCCCTCGATGTTGCCGACGAAGTTGAGCTCGGTGGTTTCGACGAGCGCCGCGTGCGCCGCGACCACCTCCGGCGGACCCTTGCCGGCCTCGGTACCGTTCGAGAGCAGCGCGACGCGCGGCCTGCGATTGTGCGAGATCAGCTTCGCGTACGCGGACCCCATCACGGCGAAGCCGACCAGATCTTCGGCGGTCGCGTCGATCGTCGCGCCAACGTCGAGGATCAGCGAGAACGGATCGTCCTTCTCGCCGCGGCGGAGCTCGGTCGGATAGACGGAAGCGAGCGCGGCGCGGCGCACGCCGTCGAGCAGCGGCCACTTGCGCGCGCACGCGAGGACCGAGGCGCCCGTGTTGCCGGCGGAGACCAGCGCATCGCCTTCGCCGTTCGCGACCAGATCCACGGCGACCGCGATCGAGGCGTCGGGCTTCGCGGCGAGCGCCTCGGCGGGCTTCTCGTCCATCTCGACCCACGTCGGCGCGTGATGCACGCGGACACGCGCACCGTCGTGGCGCATCCGGGGCAACAGGCGGCCGAGGATCGAGGCATCGCCGACCAGGATGATCTCGGCGGAGGTCAGCGCGAGCGAGGCTTCGGCGGCGCCTTGAACGATCTCGTCCGGCGCGTGATCTCCGCCCATGGCGTCTACGACGATCCGGTGCACGCGCCGTCATCTTGCCACGAACTCTCAGATCGAGCGCGCGCCGCAGTGCGCGGAAAATCTAGCGCGCACGATGCTATGGTGCGCGCGCAGTGGCGGAGCGTCTCTACATCGTCGACGGGCACGGTTACATCTTTCGCGCCCACTACGGCCTGATGAACGCGTCGCGCGGCGAGCGCAAGGAGGTCCGGCTGTCGACCGCGGAGGGCATGCCGACCGGCGCCTTGTACGTGTTCGCGCGCATGTTGATGCGGCTCGAAGAGGACAACCACCCGGAGCGGATGGCGGTGGTGTTCGACGACAAGAGCGGCAAGCGGACGTTCCGCGCGGACATGTACCCGGCGTACAAGGCGACCCGCAAGGAGCCCCCCGAGGAGCTCCAGGTCCAGATGGACTACTTCGCGAAGATCGTGAAGGGCCTCGGCTGGCCGGTGCTCACCGTGGCCGGCGTCGAGGCCGACGACGTGATCGCGACGCTCGTCGAAGAGGCGCGTGCGAAGGACTGGGAGGTCGTGATCTACAGCGCCGACAAAGACATCATGCAGATGATCGGCGACGGCGTGACGATGATCGACGCGCTCCATCAGAAGACGTACACGCGCGACGAAGTGATCAAGAAGATGGGCGTGCCGCCGGAGCAGATTCCGGACTTCCTCGCGCTCGTCGGCGATACCAGCGACAACATCCCGGGCATCTACGGCGTCGGCGACAAGACCGCAGCCGGGCTGCTCGAGAAGTACGGCTCGCTCGAGAACTTGATCGCGGAGAACCCGGTCGTGCCGCGGATCAAGGTCAAGCAGCCGTTCAGCGATCCCGAACAGCTCGAGCGCGTGACGCTGTCGCGCAAGCTCGTCGAGCTTCGCCGCGACGTGCCGCTGCCCGCGAAGCTCGAGGACCTCGTCGTCGGTGACTGGCAGCTCGACGATTTGCTCGCACTGTTCACCGAGCTCGAGTTCCAGGTGCTCGTCGAGAAGGTCAAGATGCGGATGCCGCCGTCGGACGACATGGTCGTCGTGCCGG
>JBDUAS010000539.1:0-2860 GCA_040004535.1 Deltaproteobacteria bacterium | reverse complement strand
CGCCCGAGTCGCTGATCGATCTCGGCATCGTCTACGACATGCTCGGCAAGCCCAAAGAGGCGTACGACGCGTGGAATCGCGCGAAGGCGCGCGGCGCGAACGCACCCGGCCTGCAGCGCTGGATCGACGCGAAGAAGAGGATCTATGGTTACTAAGAGCCTTGTCATCCTCGCGGCCCTGGCAACGGCCGCGTACGCCCAGCCGACGAAGATCCGGGTCGGCATCTACGCGCCTTCGGTCGAGTTCGGTACGGCGCAGCAGCGCCTCGCCTACGTCCAGGGCCTCGCGAAAGCGATCGAGCAGAGCACCGGGATCAAGACGGAGGCGCAGTCGTACGGATCGATCTCGGCGCTCAAAGCCGACACCGACTTCGCGATCGTCGATGGACCTTGCTACGCGGTGAACCTCGGCTGGAAGCTGCTCGCGAACGCGAACATCGGCGGCAGCACCCGCACGTGGGCGCTGTACTCGAGTGCCGGTGATTCGATGACCCAGCTCCGCGGCAAGAAGCTCGCGTTCGTCGCGACCGGCTGCAACGACGCCGGGTTCGTCGACAACGCGATGCTCGAGTCCGAGGTCGATCCGCAGTTCTTCGGCGCGCGCGTCGGCGAGAAGGATCTGACTGGCGCGATCTCCGACGTCCAGTCGTACAAGACCGCACAAGCGGTGTTCGCTCCCGTCGGCACGGTCAAAGGTCTGACCAAGCTGTTCGAGACCGGCGCGGTACCGAACCCGGCGTTCGTGCAGATCGATACGAAGCTCCCGCAGGCGACTGCCGACAAGGTCGCGGCCGCGGTCACGGGCTTCGGTGGGGCCGGCGCGATCAACGGCTGGACCAAGCCCGATCGCAGCCCGTTCACCGCGCTCGCCAGCCGGCTGGGCCGCGTCACGAAGCAAGGCGTGCTCGCGAACCCCGATCCGGTACGGATCGACGGCCGCGACGTTCTCATCGATCCGACGTCACTACGCGAGAGCGCGTTTGTAGCGGTGCGACACCACTACGTGCGGCCCCCCGGCGCACGTATGGACTAGACGCACATTGATTGCTGCGAAACCGGTCGATGTATCGATCGGTAGCCGGAGCATGACCGAACGCAAGCGCATCCTCTTTGTCGACGACGAGCCCTCCTTGCTCGCCGCCTTGTCCAACCTCATGCGCCGCGATCGCCATCGCTGGGACCTCGTGTTCGCACTCGGCGGTGCCGAAGCGTTGCGCGAGCTCGAGCAGGGCACGTTCGACATCGTGCTCACCGACATGCGGATGCCCGAGGTCGATGGCCTCGCAGTGCTCGCTGCCGTGAAGCGGAGCTCGCCGCGCACGATCCGGATCATCCTGTCGGGTTACGCCGAGTCGTCCGCCGTGCTGCAAGCGCTGCCGCTCGTCCACCAGTTCCTGTCGAAGCCCTGCGACGCGAAGACGCTGCGCAGCACGATCGAGCGCTGTGGTGGCAATGCGCGCTTGCCGAGCGACAAGACGCTGACCGGCCTGATCGGCAGCCTGCCCTGCCTGCCGTCGGTGCCGGAGTTGCTCGAGCAGTTGCGTACCGCGACGCGTGATCCGGACGTCACGATCGACGCGCTGATCGCGATCTGCGAGCAGGATCCCGCGCTCGCCGCGAAGGTCCTCCAGATCGCGAACACGAACCACTTTCGCAACGACGATCGGCCGACGAGCTCGATCAAGGTCGCGGTCGCGATGCTCGGCGTCGAGGTGATGACCTCGCTCGCGACCTCCGAGATGGTCGGCTTACCGACGAGCGCGGTGTGCCAGGAGCTGATCGGACCGATCCAGCGAGACGCGGTCGAAGCCGCGCGTCACGCGCGGCTGTCGGTCACCGATCCCGAGCGCGCCGACCAAGCGTACGCGGCCGCGCTGCTCCACGACATCGGCCGCCTCGTGCTCGCGCACGAGCTCGCAGACGCGTACATGCCCGCGGTCGAGAAAGCGCGCTTGACGGGCGCACCGCTGTGGGAGTGCGAGCGTGATCTCCTCGGAGTCTCGCATCCAGCGGTCGGCGCACACCTGCTCGGGATGTGGGCGCTGCCGGCCGAGCTCGTCGAGGCGTGCGAACGCCTGCCCGCACGGTAACTTCGACGTCGACCTGAACGGGGTCAACGACCTTGGGTCATCCGCAGCATCACGAGCGGCGTCTTGAAAATAATGCCGAGCTCGGTGCGCAGGAACGTATCGAACCGCTCGAGCGACGCGGTGTACGCGAGATCGTAGAGCAGCTTGATCCGCATATCGTCGGCGAGCGAGCCCTTGGTCTCCTCGAGATCCCACGGGTTCTGCAGCGTCGACGCGAGCTGTCCCCACTCGCTGCCTTCCGGAATCGAGCCGGTGTAGCCGAGCGAGATCTGGGCCAGGCCGGTGATGCCGGGCTTGACGTCGCGCATCCGCTCCTCGAACAACGGAATCGCGTACGACAGGTTCTCGAGGAGCTCCGGCCGTTCGGGCCGCGGGCCGACCAGGCTCATCTTGCCGCGCAGCACATCCCAGAACTGCGGCAGCTCGTCGAGCCTGGACCTGCGCAGAAATTTCCCGACGCGGGTGATCCGCGGATCGTCCTGCCCGGCGACGACGACGCCGGTCTTCACCTCGGCGTCCGGAATCATCGTCCGGAACTTGTGCATGTCGAACTCTTCGAACTTCAGCTTCTTGTGGCCGTTCTCCGAGGAGATCTGCTTCAAGGAGCCCGCCCGCCGCTGGCGGAAGAACACGGGACCGGGGGAATCCCAGTAGATCGCGGCGGCGATCACCGGCATGAGAGGGGCCGTTACAGCGAGGCCGACGGCTGCTCCCAGGACGTCGATCGCCCGCTTGGCGATTCGAACGCTTCGCAGCATGGCCGACCCTACC
>JBDUAS010000538.1:0-2861 GCA_040004535.1 Deltaproteobacteria bacterium | reverse complement strand
CCCTATCTGGACCCTATCTGGACCCTATCTGGACCCTATCTGGACCCTATCTGGAGTGGAGGCCGATCTTGCCCCATGGGTCGAAGCTCGGCGGGGTGTTCGCATCGAGGTGCAATTCGCTATCGCCGATCAGGGCCTCGTAGCCCTGGGCCATGACCATCACGGTGTACGTGCCGGCCGGCACGAGCTGCTTCAGGCGGACCTCACCTTGCGCGTTCGTGCGGCCCCACGCGATCGCTTGATCGTCGAGGCGGTTTAGATCGATCGAGCTCGTGCTGACGCCCGGTCGCAACACCATCACGAGCGCATCGCGTAGCGGCGTCTCGGTCGCGTCGTCGATCACGGTCGTGTAGATCCGCGTGCCCTCGGCGGCGGCCTCGACGCTGGTCGGCGTCAGCGATACCTCGGTGTGGTTCTCGAGCGGCGTCCACCCCGCGGTCGCGTACGCGAGCAGCTGGCTCGCGGCCTGGAGCGGCCGGACGAGGCCGACCTTGCCGTTCGCGCGGAACGCGGACGCGATGCCGACGAGCCGGCCGTGATCGTCGACGACCGGGCCGCCGGAGCTGCCCGACGAGATCGATGCGCGGGTCGAGATGTAGTCGCGGCCGGAGGTGCCGTCGGGGCCGGTCCAGCCCTCGACCTGGCCCTCGGTGAGCGTGAGCCCGCCGCCGCCGCGGTCGGGATAGCCGAGCACCCACAGCCGCTCGCCGATCGTGACGTCGCCCTGTGCGGCCTCCGGAAGCGTCGCCCAGATCCCGCTGGTCAGCGGGTTCCACGAGCGGCCGTCGAGGTCGGTGTCGCACTTGATCAGGGCGAGGTCGAGCGAGGGCTGCAGCTTGCTGCGGCTGGGCTTGCCGGCGCACTGCAGCTGCGGGGCGCGATCCTGATCGGCGAACCGCGCGATGATGAACAGGTCGTGGAGCCGCGGCTGCTTCTCGGTCACGTCCTCGAGCACGTGATAGTTCGTGAGGATCGAGCCATCGCGACCCGCGATCACGCCGGAGCCACCGCCGCGTGCGCGCAGCTTGCCGTCGACGAGGTCGGCGACGATCACCATCACGGTCGAATCGAACGCCCGCTCGACGCCCTTGGGATAGGTCCGGGTCTCGAGCCGCGTGGTCTGGGGCACGATCGACATGCCGGTCGCGCTCTCGGTGCGCAGCGACGGCTCGACGACCTCTTCGATCCGCTCGAGCTCCGCCGGTGTGCCGAACAACGTGACGACGTAGATCTGCGTGCGATCCGTCGTTGCCCACTCGATCGCGTGGTCGACGCGCGGCTCGTCGCCTTGCTCGTCGGCGTGCGCGTAGCGATAGGCGGTGCGCAGCCAGTCGTGGCCGTCGATCGAGCGGACCTCGCTGGAGTCCATCCGATAGAGCTCGCCCCACCGGGTGCGGCGATCGAGCTCGAGCCACATCACGTTGTTCGACCACTTCGGCAGCTCGTCGATCATCACCTCGATCTTCGCGCGCGCGTCGATCGAGGATGCGAGCTCGACGTGATACGCGCCGTGCTTGCCGTCGGGGATCCCCGGTGGTGCGCCACCTTCGGGCTCGCGTAACAGGCGCGGCGACGGCAGCGCGGTCGGCTCCGGGTTGAACCACGCGGTCGAGTGCTCGAACGTGAGGCCGTGCTCGGAGAACGTCATCACCGGCGGCGTCACGAGTGACGCATGGACGCGGCCCGCGATGATGATGATCACGAGCGCGAGAAGCAACACGACGCCATCGTGGCGCTGGTACTGCAGGCGCAATTGCCCGAGGTCGGTCTTCGCGCGCATGCGCAGGCGCGTGATCGCGGCGGCCGCGACGGCGACCGGATCGAAGTCCTCGAACGGCTGCTCGGGCGCCGGCATCTGCGCGCTCTCGTCGACGTTTGCGGGCGGGACCGTCTCGCCCGGCGCGCTGCGGGCACGCTCGCGTGGCCCCGGCTCGGTGCGCGCGCGAGGATGGCGCGGACCACCTGCCTCTGCGGCTTCGGCATCGAGCGCGGCGACGATCCGTTCGCGTGACAGCTTCACGGTCGTGATCGGATCGGTCGTCGTCGGATCGCCGGCCGGGACCTCGGTCATCGCGGCGAGGTTCGGTCTGCTCGATGCGGCCTCGGCGTCGGCGGCTTTCTTCGCGGCGGTGGCGGCTTCGATCGCAGCACCGGCGGCGGCCGCGGCGGCGATCACCGCCCCGGACTCGCTGTCGATATCGACCATCTCGCTGACGATGATCGCGGCGTTCATCGCGGCTTCCGCCGGCGTTGGCAACACCGGCGGGCTCGGCACCAACGGCACCGCAGGCTCCGGCGCTTCGGGTTTCTTGTCGGCCTTCTGATCGGGGTCGTCGGTCATGCGCCGTCCTTCTTGAACGGCGAGCGTTCGAGCAAGCGCTGACTGAACCACCAGATGATCGCGAACACGATCGACGCGCACATCGCGGCGTAGAACACACCGCGCCAGCGCTGGAGAGCGAACCCACTCTGGATGATCTCGTTCTCGACGAGCGTGAACTGACCATTCAGCGCGGCCGCGCCGAGCAGGCCGAAGAACAACAGCGTGCCGCGGACGAGCGGCGGGCGTCGCGAGAACTTGGCGCGCCCCATCACGTAGCCGAGAAAGCCCGCAAACGAGGCGTGCGCGAGCGTCGTGATGACGGCTTGCGCCGCCGCCGTCGACAGGATCACGCGATGGCCTTGACCCGACAGCCGGTGGTAGTTGAGCCAGATCGCGAACCCGGTGCCGCAGGCCATCATGTAGACGATGCCGTCCATCGGCTCGTCGAACTCTCGCGACGTGTAGATCGTGTAACGCACGACGGCGTACTTGCAGACCTCCTGCGCGAGGCCCATCACGAACACGGCGTAGAGCACGC
>JBDUAS010000059.1:0-30473 GCA_040004535.1 Deltaproteobacteria bacterium | reverse complement strand
GCCCGCTCACCGGCTTGTGCGAGCGCATCGTCGACATCACGCAGACCGGCGAGACCTTGCGCCAGAACGGGCTCGTCGAAGTCGACACCGTTTGCGAGGTTTCGAGCCGCCTTGTCGTCAATCCTGCTCGCCTCAAGCTCGACGGCGATCGTCTAGGTGCTCTGATCGACGCGCTCGAGCGCGCGGTGTAAGCTCGGCACGAGGTGTCTTCCGACCTGCGTCCATTTGTTGCCGAGGAGATCCGGCTACACCCGCGCGTCGCGTACCAGGGCATCCTCTCGGAAGAAGGCGCCGCCACCCGCGTGGCCGCCGCGCTGCCCGCGCTGCAGCGGTTTCGCCACGACTACAACGGTGCGATCTCGATCGTCGATTGGGATCATCGGTTGCCGTCGCAGAACTTGATCCTCCGCGTCTACGGCTACTACAGCGACGACACGCTCGAAGCCGGCTACGAGGCGTTCGACGATCGGCTCGAGATGATCGCGGAGCGGGACAAATATCCCGAGTTCGACGTCCCCGACTTCGACGGGCTCGCCGCCGACGAGGCCTACGAGATCGAGCTCTCGCCGAGCGGTCAGGTCGGGCGATGCCGGCTCACTTCCGCATGGCGGCGCACCGTCGCTGCGCGTGATGCGCAAGGAGCGGTCAGCCTCGTTCAGACCTGCGACGAGTATCAGCGGCTCGTCGCGTCATCGCCGTCCCGACCGACGTACCTCGGTGATCTGGAAGCGGTGTCCTGGACCCCGCCGTGCGAGAGCGACCACGCGCGCTGGACGCTGGACGTCTGGTACCTGCTCGCGTTCGACGGCCGGATCGGGTCGGGGCGGTCGTTCCTGGCCGACCTCGAGACGAAGCAGATCGTCTCGGTTCGTGACTTTTCCGTACGAACTGGATAGGGCTGAGTCTCAGGCTGGGTAAGACCGTGTCATGGCATGCGCGTTGTGGACGCGGTGCGACGTAGGGAACTCTTCGTTTCAAGATGCGCGCATTCTATCTCCCGTTTGTATTGGGCCTGATTGCCGCCTGCGGACCTTCCGCGAATGGCACCGGCACCTGTAGCAGCGGCTCGAATTGCGACATGGGCCCGTGCAATCCCGGCGACGCTCGGACTTGCTACACGGGCGAGTCCGGCACCGAAGGCGTCGGTCCTTGTGTCGGCGGCAATCAGAGCTGCACGCCAGGCGGGACCTGGAGTAGTTGCGTCGGCCAGGTGTTGCCCGCGCCCGAAGTGTGCGGCGACCACATCGACAACAACTGCAACGGCATGGTCGACGAAGACGTCGACGTGGATGGCGATGGCTACACGACGTGTGGCGGCGACTGCTGCGATTCGACCTCGGTGTGCGGCGATCCGGCGTCGGTGAATCCCGGTGCCGTCGAAGTCGCAGGTGACGGTGTCGACAACGACTGCGACGGCATCATCGACGAAGCTCCCGCGCTCTGCGACATGGGCCTCAATCCGGCCTCGACGGATCCGATGGACTTCGCGAAGGCGATCGATCTCTGCGAGACGACGACGATGGCCGACAAGAAGTGGGGCGTGCTCTCGGCGAAGTATTCCAAGACCGATGGCATGGGAAGCCCGAATGCGTATCAGCACGCGTTTGGCCCGGGCTTCGGAACTGGTGTCACGCCAAAAGGCGGCAGCTCGCTCGCGATCCTCGGGACTGGGCACACGGACGCGACGACGGACTTCGAGGGCGCGAAAGAGAGCGAGACCAACACCGCTCCATTCCCGGCGGACTTCTTCTCGGCGAACGGAAACAAGTTGCCGAATGCTCCCGGCTGCCTCGGAGCCACTGATACGAATGCCCACGATCCGATGATGGTGACGTTGCAGATCCGAGTACCGACGAACGCGAAGTCATTCAAGCTCGACACTAACTTCTACAGCTCGGAGTTCCCCGAGTACGTGTGCACCCCGTTCAACGACTTCTTCGTCATCCTTCTCGATTCCCAGTACAACGGCAGCCCGCCGAACCCGACGGACAAGAACTTGGCGTTCTACTCGCCGGACATGGGGACCACGAAGTATCCGGTCGGCGTCAACCTCGCCAGCACCGGGCTTTTCACTCAGTGCGTGAACGGCAAGACCGGCTGCGCCGAGCTTGGCAACGGCACGATCACGTCGTGCACAGGAGTCGGCGACCTTCAGGGCACCAGCTTCGCAACGCCCAAGAGCGGTGAGTGCGACAGCAACTCGCTCGAGGGTGGCGCGACCGGTTGGCTCGAGACGAGCGGCAACGTGAATCCGGGCGAGATCATCACGCTGCGGATCGCGATCTGGAACACGAGCGATGGCGCTTATCAGTCGCTCGCACTCGTCGATAACTTCCAGTGGTCCGCCGAAGCGTCGTCGCCGGGTACGGTCATCTTCCGCGGGGTCCCGCCCCACCACGCCGCGCGAACCCTGCAGGCTTCCGAGGTTGTCTCCGAGACCACGTGTTTCCTGCCGTAGCCCGCCCGACTGTCATTCAGAGTCTGACGTTCGCTATTGCGCAGTGCGGAAAGACCCCGGCACAGCAATGTCGTACCGCTGAGATCATCACGCTACGGATCGCGCTCTGGGGCACATCGCACGAAGGGCTCGATTCCCGCGCACTGATCGCCCAGACGGGACTCGCAGTTCCGGCGACGGCCGCCGACTGACGCGCGACGCCTACCGGTTCATGATGTGAACCGCTTCGCCGAGCGCGGCGGCCGCAGACTCCATCACCGCTTCCGACAGGGTCGGGTGGGGGTGGATCGTGAGGCGGAGGTCGTCGGCGACCGCGCCCATCTCGATGGCGAGCGCGCCTTCGGAGATCAGATCGCCGGCGCCGTTCGCGACGATGTGGAGGCCGAGTAGCTCGCCGGTCTTCGCGTCGATCACGGTCTTCGCGAAGCCTTCGGTGTCGTTGACCGACAGCGCGCGGCCCAGTGCTGCGAACGGGAACTTGCCGACCTTGACGGTGAGGCCCTTCGCCTTCGCTTCGTCCTCGGTCAGGCCGGTCGATGCGATCTCCGGGTCGGTGAACACGACGGCGGGGATGGTGCGAACGTCCATCGCGGCCTTGTGACCCGCGATGATCTCGGCGACGACCTCGCCCTCGTGCGTCGCCTTGTGGGCGAGCATGACGCCGCCGATCAAGTCGCCGATCGCGTAGATGCCGGCGACGTTCGTGCGCAGGTGATCGTCGGCGATCACGAAGCCGCGCTTGTCGAGCGCGACGCCGGCCGTCTCGAGGCCGAGGTTCTCGCTGTTCGGGCGGCGTCCGATCGACAACAGGATCTTGTCGGTGTCGATCTGCGCGGTCTTGCCGTCCTCGAGCTCCACCGTGAGCACGGCGCGGTCGCCCTTGTCCTCCCACGACTTCGCCTTGGTCTCGGTCATGACCTCGACGCCCATCTTCTTGAGCTTGCGCTCGACGACGGCGACGCACTCCTTGTCCATAGAAGCGAGCACGCGCGGCAACGCTTCGACGACGGTGACCTTCGTCCCGAACTTCGCGTAGACCATGCCGAGCTCGAGGCCGATGTAGCCGCCGCCGATCACGACCATCCGCTTCGGAATCTCCGCCAGCGCGAGCGCGCCGGTCGAGTCGATGACGCGCTTCTGGTCGATCTTGAAGCCCGGAATCTCGATCGGCCGGCTGCCCGTCGCGAGCACGACGTTCTTGGTGATGATCGTCTGGGTCGAGCCGTCCTTCGCGGTCACCGTGATCCGGTGACCATCGGGCCCCGATTTCTCGAGCTTCGCCGAGCCTTCGAGCAGCTCGGTGCCGTTGCCCTTGAGCAGCGTGCGCACGCCGCTGGTCAGCTTGTTGACGACGCCCCCCTTCCAGGCCTGGAGCTTGCCCATGTCGATGGTCGGCTTGCCCGGTAACGAGATGCCGATGTCCTCGCTGTGCCCCATCTTCTCGTACATCTTCGCCGCATGGATCACGGCCTTCGACGGGATGCAGCCGACGTTCAAGCACACGCCGCCCCAGTACTCGCGCTCGATGATCGCGGTCTTCACCTTCAGCGCGCCGAGACGAATTCCCGTGGGATAGCCGCCGGGGCCGGCACCGATCACGACTGCATCGAACTTCAGGTCGGGCATGGCCGACTCATACCACGGTGAATAACTGATGTTCTGAAACCGTGCCCGGAGGGCTGCTTCGTGCCATACAGCCGCATGGGCTATTCGTGCGGCAACTGCGGCGGCTTGTTCACACAGGCCGAGGCACAGCGGTTGAAGCCTCCCATGCACCCGTGGCCGATCACGGCGAACGGCCAGCGCACGATGCTCGAGCTGCAACAGCGCGGTGTGTTGCTCGCGGTGTGTCCCGGCTGCGGCAACCAGTCGATGTATCAGCGCGTTAGCGTTTCGAGATAGCCGCGTCTTTCAGGTGCAGCTCGGCGAGCTGGTTCTGAAATTTCACGCGCGTCAGCATCAGCTGCTCCTGGGTGTCGACGATCGAGATCGTCAGCTTCTGCTGCTTGTCGCTGACCTCCTCTAGCTTCTTCTTGAGTGCGATCATCAGCTCGCCGCCGGTGCGCACGGCCTTGAGCGTGACGAGCTGGGCGTGGAGCTCACCCGCGCGCGACTTGTACTCCCCGAGCTGGTCGCGCATCGTCGCGATCTTGTCGAGCAGGTCGGCACCATCGCGATGCGTCGCGAGCACGTCGGCGAGCTGTTTCTTGAGCTCGGGCGTCGCGTCGGGCTCCTCGATGTAGACCTTCATCAAGTCGAGCGCCTCGTTGGAGGCGAGCTCGAGCGAGCGCTCGATCGGCGTGGTCTCCGCGATCGTGACGTACTGCGTGCCCTTCGCCGGCAAGTCGACCTCGTACAGGCTCGAATCGCCGACCTTCATCGACTTCGTCGGCGCATCGACGAGCGTCCAGCCCGGTTCGGTGCGGTGACGCACGAACACCTTGACCGGTTGATCGAGCCGGCTCGTGATCGTGTAGGTCGTCGCCTTGCGATGCTGGAGCTCGACGTTGACGATGCCCCGCTCCGCGGTCATCAGCTTCGCGATCCGATCCTTCTCGGTGCCGGCTTCCTCGATGATGACCTGGCGATCCGCGGCGAATGGCACGACGACGCTTGCCCTCGGCGGCACCGGCTCGGTGATGCCTTCACCGATGAACCGACCGTCGCCGTAGACCGTCACGGGGCCGGGCTCGAGCGTGTCGGCCGTCGGGTTCGTCAGCTTGACCGCCCGGAACGCGAACTTGCGATCGCCGCGTTCCGAGATCGGGTCGTAGAGATACACGACGCCACCGTCGGTCTCGGCGTGGACCATCGCGACCATCGCAGAGCTGCCGGCGCGGACGTCCATCGGCCGATCGGCCATGAAGTGGCTCTCGCCGACCGGCGTATCGGACGTCGAGATCCGCGCGCTCGGTGGTGCCTTCGAAGTGGTTGCACCGGTGGGCGCGACCGCGAGCAAGCGCAAGCCCGTCCCGCCGGCCTGCGGATCGAGGCGGATGCGCTTTGCAGGCACACCGTCGTCGATCAGCTTGTTGCGGACGGCTTCTGCGTGCTGCTTCGCCTCCGGCAGCGACGTCGCGCGGCTCTCGATCACGATGTCCTTTGGCGTCTTCGCGATCTGCTTCGCGATCGCCTCCAGCTTCTGGTCGCCCTGGCGGACCGGCGGCGGCGCGGAATAGCTGTCGCCGGACGAGCCGGCGGCCGCGCCGCTCGCCGTCTCGAACGTGCGCCCCGGTACCGGAAGGTTCTTGATGTAGTCCTTGTCGATGACCATGCCGGTCGTCGTCGTGCTCTGGTCGATCATCGGCGCGCTAGCGGTGATCTGGATGACCTCGCCTTTGCTCTGCGCTTGATCGAGCTTCTGACTGAGCTGCGCGACCTTGTTGGCGCGCACCGCGATGTTGCTGTGCTGCGTCGTCGTGTCGCCGTAATAGAACGTGAGTTGATAGCTGCCCGGTGGCAGCCCGTTGATCCGGTAGTAGCCCTGGTCGTCACTGATCGCGACCTGCTCGCCTTGCAGCGCGGGCGACGTCGCGACGACCGTAGCGCCGGGGAGTTTCTCGCCCGTCTTCTTGTCGATGACGTTGCCGGCGATCGCGCCGCCGGTCGTGGTCACGCTCGTGGCGCTCGACGCGCTGCCGGCGCTCGTGTTGACTCCATCGACGGTGTACGTGTTCTGAGCCGAAGACGCGCCCGAGAAGCTCGTGCCGAGCTTGTCATCGGCGCTCTTGCGTACGGCCACGTCACCGCGGACCTCGTTGTTATCGAGCGCGCCGAGCACCTCGCCACCGGCCTCGTCGTATGGCGACACGCCGGTCGGCGGCGCGACTGCGAACTTGTCTTCGCCCTGCAACAAGTCGCGATCGATCGTGCGCACGCTCCACAGGTCGTAGCGGAACGCCATCGCCGAGCTGGCGCCGACCCCGACGAGCACGCCCTTCCAGTCCTCGCCCGAAACGTTGTCGACGATCGCCCAGCCCTCGAGCATCACCTTGCCCTTGTCGCCGACGACGATCCGGTAGCTCGGCTTCCAGGCCGGCGCCTCGGTGACGTACGTGAGCAGCACGTCGGCCTGGGCGTGCTCCGGCGTCTCGAGCGTCATCGTCAAGTAGCTGCCGTCATCCGCTTCCTTTCGAGGGATGCTGATCGACAGTGGCTTGCGGGTCACCGGATCCACGACGGTGAGCGACTTCAGGAAGTCGTCGACCCGATCGCGCGGGACGTGGATGGCCAGCTTTCCGTCGACGACCTTCGCGTGGCGCTCGTAGAACGCCACACCGTTGCGGTAGATGACGACGCGCCCGAGCACGGCGCCATCGACCGAGGTGTGGGTGGAGGAGTGGAGACAACCCGACAGCAAGGCAACGATGAGTGAATAGCGGCGCATGATCAGTCAGTACGCGCGAGCCCTCGATCGGGCCACGCCGCGACACTGACGGCTTCTCGATACGCGCGGTGTCGCACCCGAGGTGCTGTCGCAGGTAAAGCTCGGCAGCTAATGCGCGTGTGGCGACTTCGCGCGCGGCGCCGCCTCGAGCTCTGCCATCTGCTCGCGCAGCCGCCACGTCGGTTCCTCGAACACGTCCTCGACGATCGTGCCCAGCTCCGGGGCTCCGACTGCTTCGGCGCGCGCGATCGCATCGCGGACCTCGGTCTCGATCCGCTCCGCCCACGCCTCGCGCTCGCCGGCCGCGACCCAGCCCTTCTTCTGCAGCCACAGCTCCGCGCGGCGCAACGGGTCGCGCTGATGACGCCACACCTCGGTTACTTTTTCATCGCGATAGCGCGAAGGATCATCCGAGGAGCTGTGGGCACTGACCCGATACGTGAGCAGCTCGACGAACGTGGGGCCGTCGCCGCGGCGGGCTTTTTGGGCCGCGCGATTGACCACGTCGTAGACCGCGAACACGTCGTTGCCGTCCGCGCGGAGCGGCTCGACGCCGTAGCCGAGCGCCTTCAGCGCGATCGTCTCCGCGGCGGTCTGCAACGAGCCCGGCGTCGAGATCGCCCACTGGTTGTTCTGGCAGATCAGCACGACCGGTACCTTCATCACGCCCGCGAAGTTGAGCGCGACGTGAACGTCGCCTTCGGACGTACCGCCGTCGCCCATGTAACCGAAGCACGCGCGGTCCTTGTCGCCCTTGATCTTCATCGCCATCGCGATGCCGACCGCGTGCGGGACCTGGGTCGACACGCACGACGACATCACGACGTAGTGGTGCTCGCGATCGCACGGGTGACACGGCATCTGGCGACCCTTCGTCGGATCGACCGCGTTGCCGAAGATCTGCGAGATATAGCTATCGAGCGTCATCCCGCGATAGAGGCCGACGCCGGCCTCGCGCAGCGCGGGCACGATCCAATCGTCGGGCTTGGTCGCGGCCGCCGAGCCGACGACCGCGGCTTCCTGGCCCATCGCCTCGCCGTAGAATCCGATCCGGCCCTGGCGCTGGAGCGCCATCATGCGTGCGTCGGTGACGCGGATCCGCAACATGCCTTCGAACAACTGGCGGGCGAGCGCCTTGTCGAACTGGGCGAGCGCTGCCTCGGCGGTGCCGTCGGCCGGCGTGCCGTCCTCGCTCAACAGCTGATGGAGACCACGGGCTTTCGCGACGTCATCGCCGTCGAAGTAGCTCGCGCGTGCCGCGACTGCTTGCACCATGCGCGCAACCTACCATCGGAATCACTGTGCGGACCACCACGACCGCGAGACCAGCGCCTGGCACTGGACGTCGGCGTGATCGAGCTCGACCATGTTCATGGCGCGCTTGGTCCACGTGCCGTCGCCGATCAGCGTGGTGGTCGCGGTCGAACCCTGGCCCCAGGTCACGACGAACGCGATCGTGCCGTCGTCACCGCGCGTCGCGACCTCTGCACCGGTCGCGTCGGTCTGGAACCGGCCCTCGACCACACCGGTCGTGAGGGTCGCGATGAAGCCGCTGTTTTCGCACAGGGTGATCGAGTCGCTGCTGCGCGCGAGGACCTGGTCGCCACCACCGGTGTAACCGCCACACAGACAACCCGAGGACAGGACCAGAGCGCCGAATGCGAGCGATGCGAGCGTCTTCATGGGCACCCGCTATCGCAACGCGGATACCAGCGCGAGTTGTGCGAATTCGAGCGCTTACAACCCGCGAGATGACGAGCCGGCAGCCGGAGCTGACATCCTTGTCAGACCATCTCCATGAACATCGTCGTGGGGTCTTCGAGCAGCGCCTTCACGTCCTGGAGGAACATGGCGCCGTCCCAGCCATCCGCGAGCCGGTGATCGACCGAGATCGAGAGGTTCATCAGGTGGCGGATCACGATCTGGCCGCCGCGCACGGCCGGCTTCTCTTCGATCTTGTGGACGCCGACGACCCCGACCTCGGGGAAGTTGATGATCGGCGTCGCGAGCACGCCGCCGAGCTTGCCGAGCGAGCTGATCGTGAAGGTCGAGCCGGTCAGATCTTCGCGCGTCGCGGTACCTGCCTTGACCGCCTCGCCGAGCCGCTCGATCTCCTTGGACAGCTCGAAGATCGAGCGCTTGTCGGCGTCGCGCACGACCGACACCGCGAGCCCCTGAGGACCCTGCGCGGCGATGCCGATGTTGTAGTACTTCTTGCGCACGATCTCCTGCGTGCTCTCGTCGAGCGACGCGTTGAGCATCGGCCACTTCTTGAGGCCCGACACCGCCGCCTTGACGATGAACGGCAGGTAGTTGAGCTTCACGCCGCGCTCGGCCGCGCGCGACTTCGCACGCTCTCGCACGAGCACGAGCTCGGTCATGTCGATCTCTTCGACGTACGTGAAGTGCGCAGCGGTGTGGACCGAGCGTGCCATTGTCTCGGCGATCCGCTTGCGCATGCCGCGGAGTGGGATGCGTTCTTCGTCGCCGCCCTTGGTGATCGACATCGGCGCGTACGCCGGTGCAGAGCTTCCGCGCGTCGTGGGCTGCTGGAACTTCTTGACGTCGTCGGTCGTGACGCGGCCGTGCTTGCCGGTCGCCGGGACGCGCCCGATCTCGACGCCGAGCTGGCGCGCGAGCCGGCGGGTCGCGGGCGTCGCGAGCACGCGCGAGCGATCGTTCGAGACGTCGACGACCTCGATCACACCCGCACCGCCATTCTGCGGCGCTGCTCCGGCCGGCGTAGCCGGCCTCGCGATCGCGCCGGAGCCGCCGGCGCGCGCCGGAGAGGCCAGCTGCGGCGACATCTGCGGCAGCGGGGCCGTATGGCCGTGCGGCTTCTTCGGCGGCTCTGCCTGGGTCGCCGATCCGCCTTCTTCATCGATCACGACGAGCACCTTGCCGACCGGGCAAATCTCGCCGTCCTTGAAGTTGATCTTCGCGATCGTGCCGGCGCGCGGCGACGGAATCTCGACCGTCGCCTTGTCGGTCATGATCTCGACGATCGGTTGGTCGAGCTTGATCTTGTCGCCGACCTTGACCTTCCAGCTGACGATCTCGCCTTCGACGACGCCTTCACCGATATCGGGCAAGTGGAATTCGAATGCCATGTC
Organism: Deltaproteobacteria bacterium; assembly: GCA_040004535.1. Lineage (GTDB taxonomy): Bacteria > Myxococcota_A > Polyangia > Haliangiales > Haliangiaceae > JABFXX01. The sequence goes on along the minus strand of JBDUAS010000059.1, from coordinate 20,515 downwards.
ACCACTCCAGCGTCTTCTGAACCGCGCCGAGGACGCGTTCGGGGTTGGGCAAATACTCGTGCTCGAGCGAATACGGGAACGGCGTGTCGAGACCGGTGACCCGCAGGATCGGCGCTTCGAGGAATTCGATCGCGCGCTCCTGGATCGAAGCGACCAGCTCGGCGCCGAACCCGCACGTGCGCGGAGCCTCGTGGACGATCACGCAGCGCCCGGTCTTCAGGACCGATGCGAGCAGCGTGTCGAGATCGAACGGCACGAGCGAGCGGAGGTCGATGACCTCGAGCGACATCCCGCGCTCCTCGCCGAGCTTCGCGGCGTCCTCGCAGATCGAGACCATGCCGCTCCACGCGATCACGGTGCACTGGGTGCCGGGCCGTACCACGTTCGCGACGCCGAGCTCGATCGTGTACTCGCCCTCGGGGACCTCACCGCGGCTCGCGCGGTAGATCCGCTTCGGCTCCATGAAGATCACAGGATCGTTCTGGCGCATCGCCGCGAGCAAGAGGCCCTTGGTGTCGTACGGGTTCGAAGGCATGACGACCTTCAACCCGGGCGTGTGGCAGAACAGCGCCTCCGGCGATTGCGAGTGGTAGTGACCGCCGCGAATCCCGCCGCCCACCGGCGTGCGGATCACGACAGGGCACGAGTACTGGCCACCCGAGCGATAGCGAAACTTCGCGAGCTCGTTCACGATCTGATCGAACGCCGGGAAGATGAAGTCGGAGAACTGGATCTCCGGGACCGGCCGCAGGCCGTAGAGCGCCATGCCGATCGCGGTGCCGATGATGCCGGCCTCGGCGAGCGGCGTATCGATCACGCGGTCGGCGCCGAACTCGTCGTAGAGGCCGGAGGTCGCGCGGAACACGCCGCCGAACTTGCCGATATCCTCGCCGAGCACGACCACGCGGGGATCGGCTTTCATCTGCGTGCGCAGGGCATCGCGGACGGACTCCAGAAGGTTCATGACGGGCATGACCGCAAGTGGGTGTTACGTGGCCCCTTCATTAGTGTCAAGGCGCGTAGCCCGGTTGCGTTGGTGCAGCGCGGCGTGGATAGTCCTCGTCGTGATCTGGATCCTGCTCGTGGTGCTTACGGTGCTCGGCGGCGTCGCCGCGGTGGGCATCGCCTCGAACGAGCGCAAGAAGCTGCCTTCCGGTGGTGCAGCGAAGCAGCTGGCGGCCGGCGACAAGCTGAAGGAACGCGGCATCAGCGAGGTTCGCACCGACGATATCGTCACGATCGATCAGCAAGATTACCTGTGCGAGGGCGTGATCAACTACGACGAGGACGGCCATCGCTGGGTCGGCGCGCGCTGTGTCGACAACCAGACCGTGAAGTGGCTCGTCGTCGGCTTGGAGCGCACGGGCGCGAACACGACGCGCTTGCTCGCTCAGGATCTGGAGACTCACATCGCCGGCTACCCGCCGGAAGCGCTCGTGATCGGCGAGCTTCGCTACGCACTCGACAAGCGGGGCACCGCGACGTGCGAGCTGCGAGGCGATGTCGGCGGCCTCGGCGACTTGAAGAAAGATCGCCCGGAGGGCCATGTCGAGCGCTGCCGGTGGTGGCTGTACTCCGCGCCCGGCGACGACACGTTGCTCGTCGAGCAGTGGGGCGGGGACTATCGCGTGCTGCGCGGCAAGAAGGTCACCGACGGCGTGATCGAGCTGATGCAAGCATCGTAGTGCTGCGAATTGCCGGGCTCGTACCGGCGCGAGCGTGGTAGCCAGTCGCGATGCGAACGCTTTGCTTACTCGCGCTGCTCGGTTGCGGCAGCAATCACGACGCCACGATCGATGCGGCGAAGCAGATCGACGCCAGGACCGCCGATGCGAGGCCCGACGCACCGGCCGACGCCCTGTTCGACGCGCCGCTTGCGCCGCTCGGGGCGCACCGGTTCGTGATCGATCACCAGCACTTACCGACGAACAACACCGAGGCGCGCACCTACGGTCTCGATCTGAACGGGGATGCGGTAGTCGACAATCAGCTGGGCATGGTCAACGCGGCGATCGCCGGGATGGGGTTCTCGGCGCAGCCCGTGCTCGATCACGCGATCGACACCGGCTCGGTCGAGATCCTCGCCGACCTCGAGGCCGCGGATCTCACCACTGCCGCGCAGGCGACGTTCACGCTGTTCGATGGCACGAACGCGATGCCCGCGCCGTGCAACGGCAGCAGTGACACCACGTGCCGCCACCACCTCGCAGGGACGGCGACGTTCGATCTCGCCGCGGGGTCGCCGCACGACCCGGCGCTCGCAGGCTCGATCGCCGCGGGCGTGGTCACCGCGGGCCCCGGCACGCTGCACCTCCGCACGAACGCGTTTGGCTCGATGGTGGATCTACATCTGTTCGGCGCGCGGGTTCGCCTGAGCAGCCCGACCGAGGCGTCGGTCATGACCGGGGTCATCGCCGGCGCGATCACGCAGCAAGAGATCGATACCTCGCTGCTCCCGCCGCTGCAGATCAGCTTGACCGCGCAGATCGGCCTCGATTGCAGCGCGTTGACGTCCCCGCCGGGATGCGGGTGCACGAGCGGCTCGTCGGGCGCCACGATGATCTCGTTGTTCGATACCAACCAGGATTGCGCGGTGTCGCTCGCCGAGATCAAGTCGAGCTCGTTGCTCGCGTCGCTGCTCGCGCCCGATGTGACGATCGATGCGATGCCGGCACTGTCGGTCGGCGTCGGCGTGTCGGCGGTCCACGCGGCGTTCACGCCGTAGCGATCAACGCGGCAGATCGAACGTGAACGTCGAGCCTCGCCCGGGTGCCGTGTCGACGACCAACGTGCCACCGTAGGTCTCGACGATGTCGCGCACGACGGGCAGGCCGAGACCGGTGCCGCGCTCGCCTTTGGTCGTGTAGAACGCCTCGAAGATCTTGTCGAGGACCTCGGGCGCCATGCCGGTGCCGGTATCGCGGACCTCGCAGACGACGCGCTTGTTGTCGTCGCTCGGCCGCACACTCACGGTGACGGTGCCTTCCCCCGGAATCGCGTCGACCGCATTGATCACGAGGTTGACGAGGATCTGCTCGATGCGCGTGCGATTGACCGTGACCGACAGCGGTTCGGTACCGAGCTCGAGCACGCACTCGACGCGGCCGAGCTTGCCCGCTTGCTTCAGCATCGCGGCGATGTCGCGCACGACTGCATCGAGCTCGATCGGCGCGACGCGATCGGGACCGGGGCGGGCGAGCTGCATCAAGCGATGGCCGTGCGCCGTGATGTGCTCGCCGACCCGTTCGAGGTCGGGGAGCACTTGCTTGATCAGCTGCTCGATGTCCTCGTGCGCGGCGAGCGCGCCCTGAAGCTCGTCGATCGCGGCGACCTGGATCTGAGCGATGTTGCGGAGCTCGTGCCCGACACCGCCGGCGAGCGTGCCGAGCGTCGCGCGGCGCTCGGCGAGCAACAGCTGGGTGCGGGCCTGCTCGAGCTTCTCCTCGATCGAATTCTTCGCGGTGCGCAGCGCGTCCTCGGCCTCGCGGCGGCGGACGATCTCGGCTTCTTTCTCGACGAGCAGCTGGCGGACCTCTCGGACGTCGCGGGCGACGAGCACGATGCCTTTCAGCATGCCGCTCGCATCGAGTACCGGCGAGCCCGTGACCGAGACGGGAATCTTCTTGCCGCTCTTGGTGACGAGCCACGATTCCTCGCGGCGCAGGATGTCGCCGTCCTCGATCCGGCGGCGCACGACGGTGCGCAGGCCCGAGCTGTCGTCTACGAGCAGCTCCGAGATCGGCTTGCCGGCCAGCTCGTCGCGCGTATAGCCCGTCAAGTTCGCAGCGCCCGAGTTCGATAGCGTGACGCGGCCTTCGGGATCGACGCCGAGGACCGCATCCACCATGGCTTCGATCACGAACTCGAGCACTGCTTGCACATTATCACGCGGCACTCGACGCGCTAAACTGCCGGTGTGGCTCGCTGTCCGACGTGTCAGCGCCGACTGAGATCTGGGATGGCTTGCCCGGTTCATGGAGGCGCCCCTGCCGCCGATTGCGGCACCAAGACGACTCCACGGCCCGTGGAAGCGCTCCTAGGGGTTCCACTGGGAGAGCTACTCGGAGCGGGTGGTTTTGCAACAGTCTGGAGGCTCGGGGCGGATCGAGTCGCGAAGATCGCACACGTGTCGCATGATCTGAATCGGGCACGGATCGCCCGCGAGGCGGAGGCGCTCGAGGCGGTCGGCGCTCCCGCTGTGCCGGCGCTGCACGCCAGCGGGATCCTGGACGACGGCCGGGCCTGGCTCGTCATGGACCGCGTCGACGGCGCGACGTTGGCCGACCGCATGGCCGACGGCCGGAGCGACGTCGCCGAGGCGACCCGGCTCGGGATCGCGACGCTCGACGCGCTCGCAAAGATCCATGCGGCCAGGTTCGTCCACCGCGATCTCAAGCCCGACAACTTGGCCCGCACCGGCGACGGCAGGGTGGTCATCCTCGACCTCGGCCTCGCTCGCAAGCTTCCGCGCGATCCGAGCGACCCGACGCGCGCGGGCGTCCAGGTCGGTTCGCTCGAGTACATGCCGCCCGAGCAGCTCGCCTATGCGGCGTCGGTCGACGAGCGCAGCGACCTCTACGCGTTCGGTTGCGTGTTGTTCGAGCTGCTCGCCGGGCGGCCTCCGTTTGTCGGCGATGCGGCAGCGCTCGAGCGCGCACACGCGGCGCTGAGGCCGCCGCGGCTCGGTTCGCTCGTCGAGGTCCCGGTGCTGATCGACGAGCTGGTCCATGATTGCCTCGCGAAGGACCCGGCGCGGCGGCCAGCCTCGGCCGCTCGCGCGCGCGCGATGCTCGTCCAGACCCGCGCGGATGTCGCGCTCCGCACCGGCTCGTACCCGATCTCGATCATTCGCGAGAGCCAGCAGCCGGTCGTGCTGCTGTACGCGGAGCTGCCCCGCATCGATCGCGCGCTGCTCGGCATGTTCGCGGCGCACCGCCTCGTGATCGCATCGCAGAAGGGTCGCCGCGTCGTCGCCGGTGCGCTCGGCGGCGAGCACGGCGATCCGGCGGCGCTGGCGCTCGCGGCCGCGCACGATCTCGTGACCGCTGGCGCGCGCGTCGCACTTCATCTCGAAGCGCTGCGCGTCACGAACGGCGTGCTGCTCGGCGAGGCGGTCGCCAAGCCGGAGACCTGGATCCCGGCGACGCCGTGGACCGGCGTGGTGATCACGCGCTCGCTCGCGGCCGTGATCCAGGCGCCGACCCGCGAAGCCGCGGACCATCCCGGGTTTCGTGCGCCGGCCTCCGAGACAGGGCGGGCGCAGCTGATCGGACGCGAGGCGCTGCTCGCGGATATCGCGAGCGATGCGGCGGTCGCGTTGCTCGATCACGGCTCGCGCTCGAGCCCCGGTGGTCCAGGGTTCGCGTTGCTCGTCGGCGAGCCCGGTGTCGGCAAGACCGCGTTCGGCGAGGAGCTCGGACGCCGGTTGGCCGAGCTCGGCGTGCGCGTTCACACCGGCACGGTACCGCTCCCCGGTGCGGGCAAGCCGTCGTACGCGGCGCTCGGCGACGTCGTCAGCGCGCCACGGCCGGCATCGCTCGTGCGCGACCTCGGCGATGGTCTGCGTGCGGCCGCTCGCGAGGCGCCGCTCGCGGTGATCCTCGACGATCTTCACCTCGCCGACCACGATCTGCTCGACGCACTCGAGTACGCGACGCTCGGCGGCGAGCCGCTGCCCCTGTGGGTGCTGGGTCTTGCCGCGCCCCGCCTCGACGCGCGTCGGCCCAACGTCGGCGTGCGCGCCGAGCGTCATCGCCGCGACGTCCTCGGCCCTCTGGACGACGAAGCAGCGGTCGCGCTGGCGGCCGAGCTCTTGCGGCCTGCCGAGTATCCGCCGCTACGCGCGTTGCGCCGGCTCACCGCGATCGCGCAGGGCAACCCGCTCCACCTCGCGACGCTCGCCCGCGAGATCCACGAACGCGGCGCGATCCGCGTGCGCGGCGGTGCGCACTTCTTCGACACCAGCGTGCTCGACGAGCTGTCGCCGGCCGCGCTCGGGCCGTGGCTCGCCGCCCGCGAGCTCGCTGGCTTGCCCGAGGAGCTCGTCGCGCTCGCGCGGATCTGTGCGGTGCTCGCCGGCGGCGGCGAGGTCGGCCGCTACGAGCTCACCGCAGTCGTCGACAGCGTCGAGCGCGCGGGCGGTGCGACCACCACGATCGACGCCGCGATCGGGCTCCGCGAGCTCGCAGCGGCGGGACTTCTTACGACCGTGGCGCACGGCTCGCAGTTTCGCAGGGCGCTCGTCGAGGAAGGTGTGTACGCGACGACGGGCGAGGCCGAGCGGCGCGCGGTCCATCGCGCCGCGCTGGAGTTCTGGCGCGCGCGTGGCCAAGCGGACGTCGCCGCGGCAGCGCGAGTCGCGCGTCACGCCGAAGCCGTCGGCGAGGCCGGCGCCGCCGCCCGCGCGTACGGCGTCGTCGCGCAGCACGCGCACGCCGCACATCGCTTGATCGAGGCCGAGCAGGCGCGCGAGGGCGAGCTCCGCAACCTACCTGCGACCGGTGCCGCACGCGTGCGCGCGTTGATCGGCCGCGCCGAAGTACGCTCGCATCTCCAACGCACCGACGACGCGATCGCGGATCTCGATGCCGCGGTCGAGCTCGCCGCCGAGGACGGTGACGTCGAGCTCCAGCTCGAAGCCGACTTCGCGCTCGCGCGCGCATGCGACCTCGGCGACGACTACGATCGCTCGCGCGAGGTTACCGAGGCCGCGGTCGTCAAGCTGTTCGAATCGCGGCTCGAGTCGCCGCACCTGAATCGCGAAGCTACGCTCGCGGCGGCTCGGATGTCGTTTCGCGCAGAGGCGTTCGCCGAGGCCGCCGCCCAGCTGCGCGACCTCCTCGCCGCGCCCGGCGACTACGAGACCGAGGTCGTCGCGGCCTTGCTCTACGGCCCGGCGCTCGCGAAGCTGGGCGAGCTCCCGCTCGCGGAGCAGGTGTTCGCGACGCTGATCGCGCGCTGCCGCGCCAGCGACGATCTGTTTCACCTGTGTGCGGCGTACGGAAATCGCTGCTGGCTGTGGTCTGCGAATGGCAAGGTCGAGCGTGCCGCCGAGGATCTGCGGCTCGCGATCCAGGTCGCTCGCGAAGCCGGGTTGCCGAGCCTCGAACGCGTCTCGACCTGGAACCTCGCGGAAGATCGGCTGTGGCAAGGGTCGCTCGACGAGTCGTTACAACTCGCTCGGCGTAGCCTCGCACTCCAGGCCGCACACGGGCGGTCCGGTACGCTGCCGGATCGCATGTTGCTCGCCCGGATCCTGGCCGCGCGCGGCGAACGCAGCGAGCTGCCGGCGCTGCTCGACGAGCTCGTCACCGAGCTCCCGGATGGGCCCGAACGGGCCATGCTCGACCTCCTGGAGGCGAGTACGACCGAGGCTCCACCCGCCCGGTGGGGCGAGCTCCTGGCCCAGATCGACCCGTTGGAGCCGGGCGCACGCCTCGAGCTGCTCCACCTGGCCGCACGACATAACGCGCTTCGCGACGAAGATCGTGCTCAACTAGGGGAACTTGTGGAACGTGCGCCGATCTGGGCAGCGCGCGTACACGAGCTCGACACCTCGCCGTTACCCCGTAAATAAACGCGGACTGCTGTCCCCGCTCGCTACCATGGTCGAAGTCTGCCGATGATGACCGATAGTCGAAACCGCCGGCCGCGGCCGAGTAGCGCACTCGATGCGTTGCTCGCGGCGTCGGCGCCGACGGTGCCGGGTTATCGGCTCGAGAAGCTGATCGGCGAGGGCGGGTTCGGGCAGGTCTGGCGCGCCACCGCAGACGACAGCGGCGCGGTCGTCGCGATCAAGATCCTCCACCTCGAGCTCGTGCGTTCGGCCGATGCGCTGACCCGGTTCGAGCGAGAGATCGACGCGGTCCAACGCCTCCACCATCGCAACGCCGTGCGCGCGATCGGCTACGGCAAGCTCGAGGACGGCCGGCCATACCTCGCGCTCGAATACGTCGACGGTCCGAGCCTGCTCAACGTGATCACCGAGCGCCGCACGCTGCCTCCGCTCGAAGTGCTCGCCGTGCTCGCACCGTTGTGCGACGCGCTCGCCGCGGCGCACGCGCAAGGCCTCATCCACCGCGACGTCAAGGCGTCGAACGTGATCCTCGCGCACGACGCGCAAGGCCCGCGCCCCGTGCTGCTCGACTTCGGACTCGTGAAGCTCACGGATCAAGAAGGTCCGGGGCTGACGTCGTCACGCACGATGCTAGGCACGCCGGCGGCGATGGCGCCGGAGCAGCTGCGCGGCTCGGCGATCACCCCGCGCACCGATATCTACGCGCTCGGTCTGCTCGCGTTTCACATGCTCACCGGCCAGCTCGCATTCGGCAACGCGCCGGGCGTGGTCCAGAGCTACATGCAGGTCCACGGACCCCGGCCGCGTCCGTCGGCGAAGGCGGAAGTCGATCCGGCGATCGACGCGCCGATCGCGAAGGCGCTCGCGCCGAACCCGCAAGAACGGTTCGCGACGGTCCACGAGCTGATCGCGGCGCTGCGAGCCGTGATCGTGCCGCCGCCGGCCGAAGCGAAGGCCGGTCCGGTGCCCGTGATCGCGGTCTATGTCGAAGGCGATCCGCATGCGCTCGCGGCGGTGTCTCGCATCGCGACGGACGCGGGCATGCTGATCGCGCTGACGACACCGACGAGCCTGGTCGCGGTCGCATCGAAAGTGGACGTCGCAGCATTGCGCGCGCAACTCGCGAAGGTCGAGCACGCGAAGATCTGCATCGGCCCGACGACCGCGGAGATCACCGGTAGCACCGTCGATGGCGAGGCGCTCGATGTCGAGGCCTGGGCGCCGTATCCGATCGCCGATGGCGTGTGGGTCGCGCCGGCGCTCAGCTGAGCCGCTGCGCGAAGAACGTCCAGATATCCGCGACGCGCGCCGCGATCTGGCGTGGAGATGCGGTCATGCCATGGCCGGCGCGGTCGGTGCGCACGTCGACGGATGCACCTCGGTCGAGCAGCCGCGCGGCGAGCTTCGCGGACATCCACGGTGACACGCGCTCGTCGTTCAGGCCGACCGAGAGCAACAGCGGCGGAAAATTCGCGGTCGCGGCGGCCGCGTAGACATCCATCGCGGCGAGCGTCGCCGCGTCATCGCCGAGCTCCTCGCGCTGGGTCTCGCCGTTGATCGACTGGAGATAGCGACTCGTGTTGAGGACGCCGGCGTGGAGGACGGCGGCGCCGAACTGTGACGGTGCGCGCGCGAGTGCGTTGCCGACGACGACCGCGCCCATGCTGACCGCGCTCGCCGCGAGTTGCTCGGGGCGCGTGTAGCCGCGCGAGCACAACGCGCGTGCGCACGCGAGGTAGTCGTGGATCGCGTTGGGCTTGTTCGCGCCTTTGCCGGCGAGGTGCCAGGCGCGACCTTTCTCGCCGCCGCCGCGGACATGCGCGATCGCGTAGATGCCGCCGCGCTCGAGCCACGCGATCCGCAGCGGATCGCACCATGGCGTGAGCGAGATGCCGAACCCACCGTACGCCTCGAGGATCGCGGGATGCGAGCCGTCGAGCGCGAGCTCGCGCGTACGCAGGATCGTCAGCGGCACCGCGGTGCCGTCGTCGCTCGTGACTTCGACATGCTCGGCGACGATGTGCGCGTACTCGGGCGCGAGCATCGCGACGATACCGAGGTCGGTCATCGCGGGGTACGCGACGAGCCGGGTCGGCTGCGTCCAGTCATCGACCGCGGCGATCGCACCGTTCTCGCGGGTGTCACTGACGAGCCGCGAGATCCAGCTTCGGGCCGATAGCGTGTAGACGTTCGTCTGCTGCGCGTCGTGCGAGCTCCACCGCACGATCGACGCGCCGTCTTGCTCGGTGCGGAAGTACACGCCGTCGCGCGCGACCGCGAAGCCTTCGATCGCACGGTCGTTGCGTGCGAGCGTGGTGCGCTGCCACGTGGTCAGATCGATCGCGTCGATCCGCTCGCGCGCGACCAGCGCGTACGCGTGATCACCGAACAGCTGGACATCCTCTACGACGTCGCCATAGTCGGCGAGCTCGCGCCATGGGGTCGCCGTGCCCGCGATCTCGGTGCTGCGGACGGCGTAGACACGCAGCTCGGCGCGCGCACTCGTGATGCACGCGAGCAGCCAGCGGCCGTCGACCGCGGCCGAGACCCAAGGCACTTCGCTTGGCGCGAGCGCGAGCGTGCCGCGATCGATCACGAGCTCGTCGCTCGTCGCGCCGAGCCGGTGGCGCCAGACGCGCATCCCGAGCACCGGATCGGCGCTCGCCGGATCGATCGCCGTGTAGAACAGATCCTCGCCGAGCCAGACGAGCGGGAGCTCGTTGTGAACCCCGGGGATCCGATCGGGGAGGACCGCACCGGTCGCGAGCTCGACGACCCGGATCTCGCCGATCTCCGCGCCGGGCGGTGCGAGGTTCGCGGCGAGATAAAGGCCGTCCGATGAAACTCGCCACGACAGCAGCGTCGCATCGCGATCGATCTGCGCGACGTCGAGCACGAGCTCGTCGCGGCCGTCCCGCCGCGCCCACAACGTGCGACGCGCGTTCGCGTCGCGGACGTAGAACAGTGTGGTGCCGATGCACGCGATATCGACGAGCAGCGACGTGCCGGCGATCAAGGCGTCCAGCCGCGCGCGCAAGGTCTCGCGGGCCGGACCGGCGATCGCCGCTTCGGTGCGTTGGTGGTGCTCGAGCAACCAGCGCTCGACAGCAGCAGGATCGCCCTCCATCCACCGATACGGATCGACTGGTTCCGTCACGGGTGCGGTTCGAACGTACCCCAGTCCACGCCGGTTTTGCGGGTGTGACCGATGCCGATGACGTAGGGGATACCTTGCATCACGTGATCGATCCCCAGCAGGGCCTCGACTGTGCGGTCCGCACACAGGCCCGTCGGCGAGCACGATAGGCCGTGCGCCGTCGCTGCGAGCATGATGTTCTGGCCGATGTGGCCGGCCTCGATCAGCACCGCGCGATAGACCATCGGGTGCTTGTACTTCCACTGGCTGCGCTCGAACCGCGCGACGAGGAACACGATCGCGGGCACGCGGTCGAACCATTCCTGACCTCCGAGGATCTTGCTCGGCACTGGGAACGGCTCGCCAGTGACGAGGCCGAGTGAATGCTCGAACGCGGAGTAGTGGTAGAAGCCCCGCGCGAGGCCCGTGACCGCGTTCGCCATCACGTAGGCCTCGTACGGATTGCGCGCGCCGCCCGAAGGCGTCAGCTTCATCGGCAGCTTGCCGTACTTGGGCACCGCATCGAGCGTGAAGCCGGTGATGCCGAGCCCCGCGTACAAACAGTCGCCGAGCTCGGCCGCCGTGATCGGCTTGCCGTCGAACGAACGGCGCGTGCGTCGCTTCGCGAGCAGGGCGAGCTCCGTGCCCGCGAGCTTCGGCCGCTTCAGCGCGACGATCGGCTTGGTCGGATCGTTCAGCGTGTAGAGGTCGATCGGCTCGTTGTTCTCGATCAGGTCTGCGAGATACTCGAGCTCCTTCTCCTCGGACATCACTCCCGAGTCCTTGGTCGACAGATGGAACATGCCGGCGCGGAGGTCCCACTCCCAGTCGGTCGCGAAGCGTTCATCTTCGCTCGCGGTCCGCGTGCCCTCGATGATCAAGAAGCCGGCGCGGACCAGCTTGCGCACCGTCTTCACGGCTTCTGCGCGCGCGAGTTGCGAACGCTTGACGAGCATCGCGACCGTCTGCCAGCGCGCCGCGACGCGCAGCATGGCCAGCTCGGCCGACCGGAGCGCGTCGGAAACAAGCATCCCGAGGTAGTCGTACGCCATCAGCGTCGAGTCCTCGGGAATGATCACCATCGTGTGCGAGCGCCTCACTCGAGGCGCTCGCCCTGGCGGCTTCCCCGCAGCGATGCTGCGAAGCGACCGTTCGATAGCGGTGACGAGCTCGCGGTCCTGCATGCGGCGCGAGCCTAGCTGGTTACAGGGTGCGGCTGTTGTGGTTGGTCGCGAGCTTGGAGTTGATCGGACCGTCGCCGGCGACGAGGCGGGTCTTGAGCTTGGTCGGCTTCTTGGTCGGCTTGACCGGCGCGTTGTGGTTGGTCACCAGACGCGGCAAGAAGCTGCGGGTCTTGACGACCTTGACGACCTTGCTCTCGGCCTTGACCGGTGTGTTGTGGTTGGTCGCGAGCTTGGAGTTGATCGGGCCGTCGCCTGCGAGGAGGCGGGTCTTGAGCTTGGTCGGCTTCTCCGTCGGCGAGACCGACTTCGACGTACCCACCGCTTGATTCTTCTTCATGTTGTACTTCGTCATGAGATTCCTTTCGTCCACCCTGAAAGACTGAAAGGACCCTACAATTCAGTAATCGTATGTGTCAATAATCAATGTCAGCAAATGGGGTCTTCATTCGAACGCACGTTCTCCGCGTTACGAGAAACTCGAAGCCGCAAGCCGATCGTGGTCGTGATCGGCGGGCTCGTCGTTCTCGCGATTTGGGTGATTTGGGCGTGTTTTAGTGAGGTTGCGGTCTATCGCACGTCACAGAAAGCACGCCTCGAGGTCGATCCCGCACCGATTCGCGTCGCGACGGTCGTGAGTGGCCGGATTACAACTGCTTATCTGCAGATCGGTAATCATGTGCACGAAAAAGACATCCTTTTGCAATTAGACCCTACACAAGAAAAGATTCTGGCCGATAAGGCGCGTGCACGGATCCAGACCCTCGCGCCGCAGGTCGAGTCGCTCCAGCGCGAGCTCGATCTCGAAGCAGACGCTGTCGTCCAAGGTGGCAGCTCCGAGCGCAGCGCGGAGAGTGAAGTACTCGCCCGCCTACGTGCGGCGCAGGCCGACCTCTCGTTCGCCGAAGCCGATCTCGCGCGCGAGAACAACGCATTCGCCGCCGGCGTCACTCCGCAGGTCGTCCGCGACAAGGCCGACACCACACTGCGCCTCAAGCGCGCGGCCGCGGAGTCGGTGCAGCACGAATCCGACGCGCTCGTCGCGAGTCACCACGAGCGCGCGGATAGTCGGCGCCGCTTGAAGGAGCAGCTCGAGCGCCAGCGCTCCGAGCTCGCGAGCGATCTCGCCGCGGCGAAGTCCGAGCTCGCCGAGCACGAGCTCGCGATCGACCACCTGACGATCCGCGCCCCGATCGCTGGTGAGCTTGGTGAGGTACAGGCCACGCTGCGGCCCGGAGCGGTGGTACATGAAGGCGATGTCATCGCCACGGTCGTGCCCGTCGGGACGCTCCACGTGATCGCAGAGTACGGCCCCGAGGCGATCGGCCGGGTCCGCCCGGGCCAGCGCGCGTTCATGCGGCTCTACGGGTTCCCGTGGACGCACTACGGCACGATCGGCGCGACGGTTACGAGCGTCGCGTCCGAGCTACGCGATAACACGATCCGCGTCGAGCTCGCGCTCGCTCCAGATCAGAAGCTCGCGACCAAGAACGGCATGACCGGAACCGTCGATATCGAGATCGATCGCGTGAGTCCGCTGCGCATGTTCCTCCAGATGATCGGAGAGGGCGCGCGGTGAAACGCCGGCGCTGGGTCCCCGAGGTCATCCAGACCTCCGGGATGGACTGCGGCCCGGCCTGCCTGACCGCACTCGCGCGGGGCTTCGGACTCGCTGCCAACTACGGGCGGCTGCGCGAGGCGTGTCAGACAAGCGTCGACGGCACGTCGATCGACACGATCGAGGAGATCGCGAACGAGCTCGGCATCGCTTGCGAGCAAGCTCTCCTTCCCACCGAGCACGTGCTGTCGACGTATGGGGTCGTGCCGGGTATCGTCGTCACGCGTACGCCGTCGGGCTCACCCCACTTCGTCGTGTTGTGGTCGCGGCGACTCGGTCGCGCGCAGGTGATGGATCCCGGGAAAGGCCGGCGTTGGGTCCCGGTCCACGAGCTCGTTCGCGAGCTCTACGTCCACGAGATGGAGCTGCCGCCCGAGACCTGGCGCGAGTGGGCCGGCGAGCGCGCGTTCACCGGGCCGCTCGAGCAGCGACTTCACACGCTCGGCATCCGCGGCGATCAGTTGCCGCGCGCGGTCGCCGATCCGACGTGGCGCGGCCTCGCGACGCTCGATGCAGCCGTGCGCCTCGTCGAGGCCGTCGTCGCCGGCAAAGGTGCGACCGCCGGCGCCGAGGCGACTCGCCTGCTCGACGGCCTCGTCTCCGCACCGTCCACCATCGCCCAGCGCTACTGGCACGCGCGCGAGACCGAAAATCCTGACGAGCTCACGGTGCGTGGCTGCGTCCAGCTGCGAGTCACCGGCGAGCCGGCCGGTCGGGTCGAAGCTCCGGTGCTCGGTGCAGAGGTCACCGTGGCCGAACCGAACGTGTGGCGCACGCTGCTCGCGACGATGTTCGCGGACCGCCGCGCGAGCCTCGTCGGATTCGCGCTCGTCGCGATGCTGTCGGCGGTCGGCGTCGTGTTCGAGACCGCGCTGTATCGCGTGCTGTTCGAAGCGGGCAGCGAGCTCATCACGCGGCCGCAGCTACTCGGCGTGTTGGCGGTCTTGCTCGGCTTCATCGTCGCGATCTGGCTGCTCGAGGTCTCGACGTTCGGGAAGGGACTCGAGGTCGGCCGGACGACCGAGATCAAGATGCGTGTCCAGCTCGCCGAAAAGCTACCGCGGCTCGCACTCCAGTACTTGCGCACGCGCCCTGTCGCCGATACCGCGGAGCGCGCGCACTCGCTACATCGCATGCGCGATCTGCCGCCGCTCGGCTTGCGCCTGATCCGCGTCGTGACCGAAGCACTCGCTACCACCGCCGCGCTGATCTGGCTGGTGCCGAGCGCGTGGCCGTGGATCGTCGGACTCGCGGTCGCGGCGATCGTGCCCCCGATCGTCGCACTCCGCGCGTTGTCGGAGAGCGAGCTACGGATGCGGACGCACGCCGGTGCGATGTCGTGGTTCGCGCTCGATGCGCTGCAAGGCGCGATGCCGGCACGCGCGAGCGGTCTCGAACCGACGTTGCGTCGCGAGCACGACGGCCTCCTCGTCGAATGGGCGCGCGCGGCGGCCTTCGAGCACCGGCTATCGATGGCCGTCGTCTGGATCCAGGGCCTGGTCGGCTACGGCTTCGTGATCGCGATCGTGTTCGCGAGCGTGCTCGGTGGTGGCCGCCCGGCGAGCCTGTTGTTGGTGATCTACTGGGCGCTCGCGATGCCCGCGCTAGGCGCCACGCTCGCGGCCGCGCTCCGCGAGGTCCCGATGTATCGCAACGCGACGCTGCGCCTGCTCGAGCCGCTGACCGCACGCGACAGCGAGGCCGAGCGTGGGGCCGCGCTGTCGAGCACCGCCCCCGGCGTCGCGATCGAGCTCGCCGACGTGTCGGTCGCCCTGCGCGGGTTCACGATCCTCGATCGTCTGAACCTGACGATCCGTCCGGGCGAGCACGTCGCGGTGGTCGGCCTCTCCGGCGGCGGCAAGTCGACGCTGCTCGGCCTCTTGCTCGGCTGGACGCAGGTCTCGAGCGGCGAGCTCCGCGTCGACGGCGAGCTCCTCGACGCGGAGCACCTCGTCACGCTGCGCGCGCAGACCGCGTGGATCGACCCGGGCGTGACCCTGTGGAACGACTCGCTCGCGAACAACCTGCGTTACAGCGTGCCGCCTCGCGAGGTCGCCGACGTCGCGGATCTCGCGAGCCGGGCCGAGCTCGCGACCATGCTGTCGCGCTTGCCCGAGGGCTTCGCGACCCGGCTCGGCGAAGGAGGCGGCCTGGTCTCCGGCGGCGAGGGCCAGCGCGTGCGGCTCGGGCGCGCGCTCGCACGCCGCGATGCGCGCCTCGTCGTGATGGACGAGCCGTTCCGTGGCCTCGATCGCAAGACGCGCGAACGCCAGCTCGCGGCGGCGCGCGAACGCTGGCGCAGCGCGACGATGCTGTGCGCGACCCACGATCTCGCCGAGACGCGCTTGTTCCCGCGCGTGATCGTGATCGAAGGCGGAGTCTCGGTCGAGGACGGACCTCCGGACGAGCTCGCGGCACGCGCGGGCTCGCGCTACGCGGAGTTGCTCGCACGCGAGCGCAGCGCGCAGGAGGTCTGGGCGCGCTGGAGGCACGTCAGCATCGTCGACGGTCGGCTGGAGGGGGGCGCATGATCGCGACGTGGTCGCGCGACCGCGTCGGCGAGGCACTGGCGGCGCTCGCGGAGCTCGTCGGGCTCGACCCGCGCTCCGAGCGCGCCGAAGTTCCGGCCGACGATCAAGACGCGACGGCGTGGCTCGTCGACGCGGCGCGCTGGCTCGGCTTCGAGGCCGAGCCGACCGACGCGGCATATCCGGATGTACCGGCGCTCGTGCGCAGCTGTGGCCCCGCGATCGTCGAGGTCGACGGCGCCTTTCTCGCGATCGTCCGCGCGCGAGGCGCGACGGTCGAGGTGCTCGGTCCCGATGGTGCGCGCTCGCGCATCCCGATCGCCGATGTCGTCGCCGCGCTGCGCGCTCCGGTCGAGGCCGGGGTCAGCGACAACATCGATCAGATCGTCGCCGCGACCCGGATCGCCGAGTCGCGCCGGCCACGCCTGCGCGCGGCATTGCTCGACGGCGAGCTCGGCACCACTCGGGTCGGCGGTACGACCGTGCTTCGCCGTGCCGTGGAGGCGCCGGCCCGGATCGTCGCGCGTGATCTCCGCCTCGTATCCCGGCTCGCCCGGATCGCGGTGCTTCACCTCGTCGGCTACGCGTTCTCGATCTTCGGCTGGTGGGCGGTCGGTAGCTCCGTGCTCGCCGGTCATGTCGATCTCGGCTGGCTGACCGCGTGGGCGGCGTTGATCGTCACCGGCTTCATCGCACGCACCGCCGCGCTCTCGGCGATGGGGCCGCTCGTCGTCGATGTCGCGATGGCCGTGCGCACGCGCTTGCTCGTCGGTGCACTCCGCTCGCCGACCGATCAGATCCGGCTCGCCGGGATGGGCATCTCGGTCGGTCGGATCTGCGAGGCCCAGGCGTTCGAGACCCTCGCGGCTTCCGGTGGCTTCCTCGCGGCGTTCGCGCTGATCGAGCTCGTCGTCGTCGCGGTGATGCTCGCGTTCGGTACCGGCGGCTGGATCCACGTCGGTCTGCTCGTCGGCGCGCTCGCGGCGGTCGCGGTCGGCACTCGCGGGTACCTGCGCTCGCGCGCGCGGTGGACCGAATCGCGGCTCGGTATCACCGGCGATCTGATCGAGCTGATGAACGGCCACGCGACCCGGCTCGCCCAACAGCCCGCCGCCGATCGCCACGGCGTCGAGGACCGCGGGCTGACCCTGTACGTCCGGCGCTCCGAGATGATCGATCGCCGGATCGCCTGGCTCCGGGTGTCGATGCCACGCGCGTGGCTGATCGCGGCGACGCTCGGCCTCGCGCTCGCGTTCGTGTTCGGCTCCCCGACGGTGCCGCAGCTCGCGGTCGCGCTCGGCGCGATGCTGTTCGCCGCCGCGTCGCTCGGCAAGCTCGGCGAGGCGATGATCAGCTTGGTCGACGCGTCGGTCGCATGGCGCTCGATCGCGCCGCTCGCGACCGCCGCGAGCACGCCACCGCAGGCCGCGCCGCCGACGCTCGCCGGCGCACCACCGTCACCACTCCAACCGCTCGTCTCGCTGCGCGGCGTGACCTACCGGGCCCCGCGGAGCGGGCACGAGGTGCTCCGCGAGATCGAGCTCGAGGTCGCGCGCGGCGATCGCATCCTGCTCGAGGGCGTCTCCGGCTCGGGCAAATCGACGCTCGCGAGCATCGTCGCCGGCCTGCGTCAGCCCGACACCGGCCTCGTGCTCGCCGGCGGTCTCGATCGGCCGACGCTCGGCGAACGCGGCTGGCGGCGGCGAATCGCGATGGTCCCGCAATTCCACGACAACCACGTGTTCTACGGCTCGCTCCTGTTCAACTTGCTCGTCGAGCGCGGCGGCACGCTCACGGTCGCGGATCTCCTGGAGGCTCGCGAGCTCTGCAAGGAGCTCGGGCTCGGCGCGTTGCTCGAGCGGATGCCCTCGGGAGTGCACCAGTTCGTCGGCGAGACGGGCTGGCAGCTGTCGCACGGCGAGCGCAACCGCGTGTTCGTCGCGCGCGCGCTGCTCTCGCGCGCCCCGTTGATCGTGCTCGACGAGAGCCTCGGCGCGCTCGATCCGGATACGCTGATCCAGGTCACCGAGTGTATCGAGCGCCGCGCGGTCGCCGCGATCGTGATCGCGCATCCTTGAGCCCGGCGGCCGCGGCCCGCGTCGTCGGATGTCGCGCGCCAAGCGCCGACCGGAGGTTCGCGACCGCTCGTGCGAATAACGCCTCGGCGCCACGGCCGGTGTCCGCCTCGAGCGTTGCGAGGTTGTGGAGCGCGCGGCCGACATCGGAATGGGCGGCGCCGACGCTCGCGCGATACTCGCGCAGCGCTTCTTGGTAGTGCACGCGCGCGTCCGCATGAGCGCCCGCCGAGTGCTCCGCCGCCGCGAGGTTGTGCAACGTGCTCGCGATCTCGTAGCGATCGCCCGCCTCGCGGTACGCGGCGAGCGCGCGCCGATACATCGGGATCGCTTCGCGAGACCGTCCGAGCTCGTCGAGCAAGGCTCCGTACGCGACCTCGTGCGCGTGCTGCTCGAGTGACCGCGCCGGCAACACCGCGCGCCCGATCTCGACCGATTTCTTCGCCGCACGCTCGCCTTCGCGAAATCTGCCGCGCGCATGATCGAGCCCGCCGAGGTTGTGCCACAGCACCGCCATCTGCGCGGACCGCGCCCCGTACAGCCGCCGCACGATCGGCAGCGCGGCGCGATAGTGGCGTTCCGCCGTCGCGAACTTCCCGCTGAACTTGCCGATCACGCCGAGCTCGTTCAGCGCGGCCGCGCGCCAGCTCGGATCCTTCGCCCGGGCGAGCGCCTTACCCGCGAACCGATGCGCCCGAGCGTAGTCGCCGGCCGCGCGCAACGCCGCCGCGGTGACGAGGCAAGCATGAACGGTCAGCACGCCGACTTCTTCGTCACCGCGCTGCGCGAGCAGGATCTGGGTCGCCGCGATCAGCTCCGTCACGCCGCCGCGATCCCCACGCGCGACCCGGACCCGGCCGAGCTCGAGCCGGGCATGCGCCGTATCGGGATGTCGCGGCCCGTCGCTCCGCGTGAACCCCTTCACCGCGGCGCGGATCTCGCGCAGCGCCTCGGTCAGCCGGCCCGCCTCGCGCGCCGCGACCGCGGCCTCGAACGACTCGGTGCTCACGTCTGCTATTCTAGCGATAGTGAGCATCACGCGGCGCATTCTGGACAGCGCGCAATCGGGGATCTCGAAGTTCACCTCGCTCGTGATCGCCGACGACGATCCGCTGAGCAACGTCGAGAGCGTTGCGCTCCAGGCCGAGCTCGCCGCGCGCAAGGCCGCCCGTGGCACCGGTCGGGTGCCGCTCGACAACCCACTCGCGAAGCTCGCGCTCGGCAACCCGGGGGCACGCGCCCAGCGCGACAAGGCCGCGAAGGAGCGCTCGGGCCGCATTCACCGCGAGCGCGACGAGCGCGAGACCAAGCAGCGCCAGGCCGCCGACGATGCATTCCGCCGGATGAAGGAGCAGGCCGCGAAGGGTGGCGGGTCTTGGTCCTCGACCTCGTCGTCGTCGTCGACCGGAAATACGCCGACCGGCTCGGCACGGTCCTCGTCGACCGGCAGCGCGCGCAGCCCGCGGCCCGGCAGCACCGAGGCCCAGCTCGCCGAGTGGTACCGGGTGCTCGATCTCCAGCCCGGCGCCGACATGGCCCAGATCAAGAGCTCCTACCGCCAGCTGATGCGCAAGTACCATCCCGACATGCACGCCGGGAATCCCTCGAAGCAGAAGGCCGCGACCGAGCTGTCGATGCGTGTAACAACCGCGTACAACGGCCTCGTCGCGCACATCAACAAGTAGCAGCGCGACGGATCGTGGTACTACGCGACCCGTGGATGCGCACAGCGCCGCGTCGAAGACCGCGTTGATGGTTTGCGCGTATCGCGCGCGGGTCGGCCGCTGGCCGAAACCATTGTTCGATGATCCGTGGGCGGCCCAGATCGCCGGCGACGAAGGCGAGGCGATCGCGAAGCGCCTCGACGAGCGCTACGCGCCGATGGGCCTGTGGCTCGCGCTGCGCGTTGCCTATCTCGACCGGCTCGTCGGCCTCGCGGTCGATCAGCTTTCGATCCGCCAGGTCGTGATCCTCGGCGCGGGCTACGACACGCGCGCAGCTCGGCTGCCGCGCGCCGGTGTCCAGTTCTTCGAGGTCGATCACCCGGCGACCCAGGCCGCGAAGCGTGCGGTCGTCGCGAACCTGCCGGGCTATCCGGTCGAAGCGGCGCGCTACGTCGCGTGCGACTTCGAGCACCAGGATCCGATCGAGCGGCTCGTCGCGAACGGCCTGAACCCGCACGATCCGGCGCTCGTGATCTGGGAAGGCGTCGTGATGTACCTGACCGAGCCCGCGATCCGCGCGACCGCGACCCGGCTCGCGGCCGGCCTCGATCCACGCTCGCTCGTCGCGTTCGACTTCGTCGGCAAGAAGTTCGCTGCCGGCCAGACCAACGCGTCGGACCAGCAGACCCGCTCGTACGTCGGCGAGCTCGGCGAACCGATCCGCCACGGCTCCGACG
>JBDUAS010000007.1:0-77212 GCA_040004535.1 Deltaproteobacteria bacterium | reverse complement strand
GCGCGATCGCGTACCACCGCGCCGACAGATCGAAGTCGAGCTTGTTGCGCGCTTCATCGCCGGCACGCCGCGCATGCGGCGCCGCGTGCTCGACCTCGCCCGCGCCGTACCAGTGTCGCGCGAGCTGCTCCGCGGTACCCTTGCCGGCCATCGCGATCGCGAGCGCGCGGTGATGCAACGCACGGCGCTCGTCGGTGACCTCGCCGAGCACGGCCTCGCGCACGCGATCGTGATACGGCTCGATCGTGTCGTCGTTGCGCGAGCCGCTCGCGCGCAGCACGCGCTGGCCGCGCAGCGTCGACAGCTGCTTCGTCAGCTCGGCGGCGGGGACCGCCGTCGCCGCGGCGAGCACCCGCCGGGTCAGCGGCTCGCCGGCGACCGCGACCATCTCGGTCAACAAGCGTGCGGCGGCGCCGAGGCCATCGATGCGCTCGATCAGCATCGCATCGAGCCCCTTGCCGGCGATGTCGGCGAGGGAGCGACCTTGCTGGTAGCGCGTGAGCTCGATCAGGAAGAACGGGCTGCCCTGGGCTTCGCGGACGAGCCGGCGCGCGATCTCGTCATCACCTTCGTTGCCGTCGCGGAGCTGGCTGACGGCGAGCGCGACCGCGACGTCGTCTGGCAATGGCCCGACATCGACGATCGTGTAGTCCGCGTCCATCCGGCGCACGAGCGACAGCACCGGCTCGCTGTCGTCGGAGCGGGTCGCGAGCACGAGCAAGAGCGGTGGCGGATCCGGTGCGCGCATCACGTCGGCGAGCAGCGTCGTGGTGTCGCGATCGACCCACTGCATGTCGTCGAGGAACAGCACGAGCGTGCGCCGATCGGCCAGGCGCTGCAGCGCCTCGCGCAGCGCCTCGAACGCGTGGGTGCGGCGCGCCTGCGGATCGAGGACGCCACGCGTCCGCGGCGCATCCGCGATCGCCGCGACTCGCCCGAGGACAGGAAACAGCGTCGGCAGCATGTACGCGTCGCGCGGCAAGATCGCCTGGGCCTCGCGCGGCGCCTGATCGCGCCACCACTCGGAGAGGTCGTCGATCAGATCGTCGATCGCCTTGTACGGGACATCCTCGCGCTCGAGGCAGCGACCGCGCAGCAGCAACGCGTTCTCGTGGGTCGCGCGTACCCGCTCGAAGAATCGATTGATCAGCGCGGTCTTGCCCATGCCCGACGGCGCGCGCACGACGACGACCGACGCGTGTTGCTGGGCCAGCGGCGCGAGCGCGGCTTCGAGCTGCGCGAGCTCGGCCTCGCGCCCCGCGAACCCGGTCTGGTGCGACATGCTCGGCACCGACGTGCGCTCGCCGGTCAACCGGGCGAGCAAGGCGCGGCCGTTCGGGCGATGGCTGGGCTCGCGCTCGAGTAGCTCGCAACACAGCTCCTCCAGATCGCGAGGGATGCCGCGGCACAGCCGCGACGGGCGCGGCGCGTTCTGCATCTGCTTCTCGAAGACGACGCGAACGGGCGGCCCCTCGAACGGCAGCCGCCCGGTCAGGCACTGGAACAGCACGACGCCGAGCGCGTAATAGTCCGCGGCCGGCGTGAGCGAAACATCGCCCGCACACTGCTCCGGCGCCATGTACGCGATCGTGCCGACGATCTGACCCTGCTCGCCTTCGCGCCGCTTCTCCATCTCGGCGACGAGGCCGAAATCGAGCAGCACCGCACGACCATCGCTCGTGACGCGGACGTTCGACGGTTTGACGTCGCGGTGGATCTTGCCGGCCGCGTGGAGCGCCGCGAGGCCCTGGACGAGTTGCGGCAGCGTGCGGCGCAGCTTCTCGAAGTCGCACGGCGACTCTGCCTCCGCCGAGTCCGCGGTCAGACCTTCGCCCGTGGTCGGCTCGTTCACCGGCGCGCTCGGCGGCGGCGCGCTGACGGTGGGCTGCGAGCCGAGATCGAGCCCATCCGACGAGAACTTCGGCGAGACGAAGTCGAGCAGGTCTTGGCCGTCGAGCAGCTCCATCGTGAAGAAGCACGCTTCGTCGGCGACGACCAGATCGTAGAGCGCGACCAGGTTCGGGTGCGAGAGGTCGGCGAGCGCGCGAAACTCGCGCTTGAGCTGGTAGACCTTCTCTACGTTGGGGTCGTTGATCGTCTTGAGCGCGACTTTGGTCCCGCGCTCCTTGTCCTCGGCCTCGTAGACGACGCCCATTCCGCCCGCGCCGATCCGCCGCAGGACTTCATAGCGGTCCGTCGTCGCCGCTTCTTCGATCACCGTGGTCGGCACCCGCAACCCGTGTAGATCCTACATGATTGGCGACCAGCGCGGTCAAGCCGGGGACCACGACGAGCGTCACCACGGTGGCGAGCACGAGCCCGCCGGTCACCGCGATCGCGAGCGGCCGCTGGAGCTCGGCGCCCGCGCCGATTCCCACGGCCAGTGGAGCGAGCCCGGCGAGCGTCGCGGTCGTCGTCATGATGATCGGGCGCAGCCGGCGACGCGCACCCGCGATCAGCGCCTGATCGAGCGGCGTACCGGCGCGCAGCTCTTGCTCGACGCGTTCGAGCAACAGGATGCCGTTCTTGACGACGAGGCCGACGAGCAAGATCAAGCCGGTGATCGACGACAGGTCGAGCGCGATTCCGAACAGCGCGAGCGCGAGCAGCCCGCCGGCGGTCGACAGCGGCGCGGCGACGAGCACGACGAGCGCGAACCGCAGCGAGCGCAGCTGGACCAGCAACACGAACAGGACGAGCCCGAGCGCCGCGACCGCGACCATCACCAGCTCCCTGCGCGCGGCGGCGCTCGACTCGGCCTGGCCGCCGACCTCGACGAGCGTGCCGTGCGGTGGCGGCATCGCGCGCACGATGTCTCGCACCGCTTGCTCGCCGGCGCCGAGGTTGCCGCTCGGGGTCGACGCCGTCATCACCACCGCGTTGCGCAGGCCGTCGCGGCGCAGCACCGCGGCTGCGAGCGGACGCTCGAACGTGACGACCTGATCGAGCGGCAACGAGTGCGGGCCGTAGGCGATCTGGCTGTGCGCGAGCGCGGGCTCGGAGTAGCGGACCGCGTCGGGATAGCGCAGGCGGACACCGATCACGCGCTCCGGCCGGAAGATCTCGCCGACCTGGCGACCATTGGTCGCGACGTCGAGGTCGTCGCCGACGGTCTGGGCGTCGAGGCCGAGCCGCGCGAGCTGCAGCGCGTCGGTGGTCGAGCGCAAGATCGGAATCTGGCCCTCGCGGCCATCGAACACGTCGACGAGCTCGCTCCGCTTCGCGAGCTTCTCGCCGGCCGCCTCGGCCCACTTCGCGAGCGCGGCCGGGTCGTCGCCGAGCACGCGCACCTCGATCGGTTCGGGGTTGCCCGCGAGATCCGCGAGCACGTCCTGGAGCACCTGGACGTACTCGAACCGCGCCTCCGGCACCGCGGCGGCCATCGCATCGCGGGTCCTGTCGATCACGGCTTCGATCTTGTCGCGCTCGCCCCGCGCGACGAGCCGCACCATCACGTCGCCGCGGCTCTGCTGGGTCGCGGTCACCGGGCCCATCTCGGTGCCGGTGCGGCGCGTGAACGCGACGATCTCGGGAATCGTCGCGAGCGTCTGATCGATCTTCTGCGCGATCCGATCGGTCTCCTCGAGCGACGTGCCCGACGGCATGAAGAAGTCGACGACGAACGCGCCTTCGTCCATCGGCGGCAGAAAGCCCGTACCGAGCCGACGATAGGCGAGCGCACCGACGCCGAGCAACGCGACCACGACGATCGGCGCGACGATCCGGTGGTGGACGAGCCAGCCCGTGATCCGGGTGATCCGGTCGGCCTTCGCGGCGCGCGGCTTCATCGGCCCGAGCCAGCGCGCGAGGATCGGAATCGTGGTCAGCGCGACGACCATCGACAACAGCACCGCGATCGCGAGCGTCAGCGCGAACCCGCCGAGGAACTTTCCGGTCATGCCCGACAACAGTGCGAGCGGCGCGAACACGACGGTGGTCGTGATCGTCGTGCCGACGACGGCGGCGAACATGTCCTGGTAGCCGAGATCGATCGCCTCGTCGCGCGGCAGGCCTTCCTCGACACGCGCGACGATGCCCTCGGTCACGACGATGGCGTCGTCGACGACGAGGCCGATCGCGATCGCGAGCCCGCCGAGCGACATCAGATTGAGAGACATGCCGAGCGCGCTCATCACGGCGAACGTGCCGAGCAGCGTGATCGGCACCGGCAGAGCGGCGACCAGGCCGGCCCGGATGTCGCGCAGCGCGAGCGCGATCACGACCATCGCGAACGCGACACCGATCAGGATCGCATCGCGCACGCTCGCGAGCGATTCATCGACCAGCGCACCCTGATCGTAAACGCGCGTGAGATCGACGTCGGGCGGGAGCGCTCGGCTCGCGTGCAGTGCGGCGACCTGAGCCTCGATCCCGGCGACGACGGCGGGGGTGCTCGCACCCTGCAAGCGCGCGACCGAGATCGCGACCGCCTCTCCGGTCGGCCCGCGCACGATGACGTCGGGATCCGCGGCACCTTCGGTGACCTCCGCGATCGTGCCGAGCGTGATAGGACCCGTCGGACCGGTGCCGATCGGGATCCGGCGCAGAGTGTCGAGATCCGGAGCCTGCGCGTCGATCACGATCGGCAGCGTCTGGTGCTCGTCGAACACGTGGCCCGCCGAGACGCGCGCGTCGGCTGCCTCGATCCGGGTCGCGAGCTGCGAGGGCGTGATGTGGAGCGCCGCGAGCTGGGCCGGGTCGACAACGAGCTCGGCCTCGCGCACCCGCCCGCCCTGGAGCTCGACGCCGCCGACGCCGGCAACTCGCACGAACGCGGGTCGCACGATGCGCTCGGCGACGTCGCGCAACCGGCGCGGGTCGGTCGTCGTGCCCTTCGGTGACTGGACGTTGAACGTGATCACCGGGACCGCGGTCGGCAGGACGCGCTCGACCCGGGTGACCGTCCCCTTCGGCAGCACGACGTGATCGATCGCGGCGCGACACGCGAACTGCGCGGCGAGCGGATCGGTCTCGTCGGTGAGCTGGAGCGAGAGCTCGACCGCGCCGCGGATCGTCTTCGCGCGGACCTTGCGCACGCCCGGCACGACGACGAGTGCTTCTTCGAGCGGCCGCGTGACCTGCGCCTGCATCAAGTCCGGTGCGAGCTGGCCGGAGTGCGCGACGACGATCACGCGCGGGAACGTCATCTCCGGATAGATGCCGCTCGGCAACACGCTGATCGCCCGCACGCCCGCGAGTGCGAGCGCGATCATCGCCACCCATACGACCGCCGGATTGCCGCGCAGCCAACGGACGATCACGGCTCGGCTCCCGAGCCTTTCTTTTTGTCGTCGGCCTTATCGGGCTTGTCGGCCTTGTCGGCCTCGGGCTTGCCAAGTGCCTGACCGTCGTCGAGACCCAGCACGTGGTCGACGACGATCTGCTCGCCGGCCTTGAGCCCGCTCGTGATCTCGACGACCGCATCGCCGCGCTGGCCGATCGTCACGGTCCGGACCTTCGCGACCCCGCCTTCGCACACGACGACCTCGTCGCTGCCGACCGCCGAGCGACGCAGCGCTGTCGGCGGCACGACGACGCCGGGCCGATGCGAGATCACGATCCGCGCGGTGGCGGCGGTGCCGACCGGCGGCGGCTTCGGTGTCGGGCCGAGCTCGACGCGCACGCTGCCGAGTAACGTCGTCGGATCGACCGCAGGGGCGACGCGCGCGACCGTGCCGGGGACCTCGGCATCACTACCGAGGACCTTGACGTGCGCGGCGAGGTTGTCTTGCAGCTTCACGAGCACCGCCGGTGGTACCTGCGCGCGGACTTCGAGCACGCTGAGATCCGCGACCTCGGCGACGGGCGTTGCGGTCGTCCCGTCGACGCTCTCGCCGGTCCGGCGAAACAAGTGCAACACGATGCCGGCATGCGGGGCGCGCAGCTCCTGGTGCGCGAGCCTTTGCGACGCGAGGTTGCTGCGCGCACCGGCCGCATCGAGCTCGGCAGCGGCGGCCGCGGCCTTCGCCTTCGCGTCGTCGAGGTCGCGGCGCGCGCCGATGCCGCTCTCGACGAGCCGGATCTGGCGCGCGACGTCTTGATCGGCGGCCTGCTTCGTCGCGCGTGCGCTCGCGACGCCGGCGTTCGCCTCGATGCTACCCGCCGGTAGCGAGGGATCCTCGATCACGGCGAGCAACGCGCCGGCGGCGACGTGATCGCCCTCCTCGACCGCGACCTTCGCGATCCGACCCGCGACCGGAGAGGTCACGGTCGCATCGAGCCGCGGCGGTGGTGCGATCACGCCGCTGACCTCGACGCTCTGCTCGACATCCTGGCTCGCGACCGGCTTGCACGTGACGTCGGCGAGCGCGCGTTGCTCGCCTTCGCCTGCCGGTGCGCTCGCCTTGCTGCATCCGAACATCGCCAAAGCACATGTAAACGTCTTCCAGCTACCGCGCATCATTCCCTCCGGCCGCGAGCGCTAGATCGATCCACGCCTGCGCCGCATCGATCCGCGCATTCGCGAGCTCTCCGGCGACCGACGTCAGGTCACGCGCCGCCTGCAGCGCCGTCGACAGATCGCGCGCGCCTTCCCGAAACGCCTGCTGGGCCTGTTGCGCCGCACGCAGCTGTGCCGGCATCACCTCGCGATCGAGCGCGCCGACTCGTTCGGTCGCGGCGCGCCAGTGCTGATACGCCGCGACGAGCCTGCCCGCGAGCTCGCTATCGACGGCGCCGAGCCGAGCCCGTGCCGCTGCCGTATCGCGCTCCGCGGCCGTAACCTGATTGCCGACCCGCCCGAACAGCGGAAACTCGAGCACGAGGCCGCCGTAGGCATCGGTCTTGTTGGCATTCGTCGGATCGTTGAACGACGCACTCGCTTCGATCCCCAGCACCGGCCGATACAGCACCTCCCAGCGATGCCGCGTTGCCTCGCCTTCGGCAACCCGCGCGAGCGCCGCTGCGCGTTCCGGGTGACTCGCGAGCGTCGCGCGCAGCTTCGCGAGATCCGCATCGCCGCCGGGCAAGCCACCTACCGCGTGACGTTCGCGCGCGAGGTCCCACGCGAGAATTCCCGCAAGCTCGGCACCGCGCGCGAGGCTCTCGCGCTTTGCGGCCGCGACCGCGACGTCCGCACGCGCACGTGCCGCCTTGGCCGACGTCACGTCGACCTCGCCACCGGTGCCAGCATCGAGCCGGCCTTGCGCGATCCGCTCGAGCTCCTTCGCTTGCTCGAACGATGCGGTCAGCGTCACGACCTCGGCATCGGCGCGCGCGAGCTCGAGCCACGCCGATGCCGCGCGCCGCCACAGGTCGCGGCGCGCGACCGCACTCTCGTCGCGAACGACCGCGGCATGGGCAGCTGCTTCATCGCGCGCCGCGCCGATCGAGCCGAGGATCGGCAGCGGCAGCGTGATCCCGACGGTCTCCTTCGCGGTGATCCGATTGGTCCCGCCGCGGATCTGGGTCGGCGCCCACGCACCCGCGGCCGCGATCCGCGCCTCGGCGGCCGCGGTGTCGAGTGCCGTCGCGCGCGCGCCCGGCGCCGCATCGACCGCGCCGCTGACCATCGCGAACGTGACGTCGTCCGCGTGTGCCGTACCGGCCCAGAGCAACATCGCGAGGACGAGTTTCACGTGGGTCGGAGTATCAGGCCTGGAACGTGAGAGCTAGATTAGGGGCGTCCTCATCCACTTCTCACACTCCGCCGGGTACACCTCGGCCATGAAGAATTGTGTCTGGTTCGCCGTGGTTGCGATGGCGTGCAGCCACCCTAGAGAACCTCCTCCGACGCCGACTTCCGCTGGATCATCTGGATCCGCGATGGCGAAGACACCGCCCACACCACCCGCGCACGTCGCGGATGCCAAGCATCTCCCGCTCCCCGGCGCGGGCTCGGCCGGCGTGATGAT
Source organism: Deltaproteobacteria bacterium (assembly GCA_040004535.1). Taxonomy (GTDB): domain Bacteria; phylum Myxococcota_A; class Polyangia; order Haliangiales; family Haliangiaceae; genus JABFXX01. The sequence continues at coordinate 69,359 of JBDUAS010000007.1, read as the reverse complement.
GGACTACGTCATCTACAACGATCGAACGAAGACGCTGTGGGTGCCGGCCGGCAACACCGCAGCGGTCGACGTCGTCGATGTCGCGACCGACAAGATCACGCAGATCACCGGCTTCGCGACCAAGGAAATCGAGCGCCGCGGCCAGAAGCGCCAGGTCGGCCCGAGCTCGGCATCGCTCGGCGAGCCTGGCACGGTCTACGTCGGCAATCGCGGCGACTCGAGCGTGTGCGCGTTCGACGAGAAGACGTTCGCGAAAGGCGTCTGCGGCACGCTCGATTCGATGCCCGACGGCGTCACCTACGTCGCGAAGACCAAGGAAGTGTGGGTGACGACGCCGCGCGACAAATCGATCCGCATCCTCGATGCCGCGACGCTCGCACAAAAGGCAAGGCTCGCGTTCGACGGCGAACCCGAGAGCTACGCGGTCGACAACCAGCGCGGCCGGTTCTACACGAACCTCGAGGACAAGGACGTGACGCTCTCGATCGACCTCGCGAGTCACAAGACCGTGGCGACGTGGCCCGCCGGCTGCGGCGAAGACGGTCCGCACGGATTGCGCCTCGTCGAGCCTGACGGTCAGCTCGTGATCGCCTGCAGCGCGGCGCTCCGCACGATGGATGTCATGAAGGGCAAGGTCATCGGCAACGTCGCGATCGGCGACGGCGTCGATGACCTCGATATCGATCGCGCGACCCGCACGGTCTACGCCGCCGGTAGCGACGCCGGGACGCTCGCGATCGCGACGCTCGGCAAGGACGGCAGCCTGACGCTCGTCGCGCAGCCAGCTACAGCACAGGGCGCCCGCAACGGCGCCGTCACAGAGCAGGGCAAGTTCTACGTCGCTCACGGCAAGGACGGCGAGCTGATCATCGTCAAGCACTAAGCGCTACTCTCGCGCCATGGCGTTCGAAGACCGCTACAACACGCTGCTCGACAACAAGTACGGCGCGCTGAACCTGATCGATATCCCCGCCGAGGTCGCGGCGCACCAGCCGTGGTTCAACCAGACGCTGACGCAGGTCAACGACTGCGTCGTCCGGCTCGGCATCATCGAGGGCGAGTATCACTGGCACAAGCACGACCACGAGGACGAGTGCTTCATCGTGCTCGACGGCGAGCTCGTGATCGACATCGAGGACAGCGCCACGATCACCCTCGTGAAGCATCAGGGCTACACGATCCCGCACGGCGTCGTCCATCGCACACGCGCGCGGATGAAGACCGTGATCCTGATGGTCGAGGGCGCGAGCGTCACGCCGACGGGCGACGGCGCGACTCGCTAACGCACCGGCGTTTGCCCGCATGTCGCGCGCTCGACGAGCTCGGCGCGGGTCTTCATCGCTTCTCCTTCGGGTCCGGCGTGGCGAGCCACTGGACGAGCGCCTCCCGCGAAAACCGCCACACGGGACCGAGCTTCTTGCCGGGAATGCGGCCCGCCTCGGCGAGCTCGATCACGTCGTGCTCTTCGATCTGGAGGAACTGACCGGCCTGCGCCGAATTCATGATCTCCGGCGGATCGAACGGCTGGAACGAATACGTACCCATCATCAGGCCTGCGTCGTTCGTGGCGGGAGGCCGCCGGCTCGCGAGCTCCGACAGGCCGCGCTGACTGTCCGGATCCACATATTTCGCGACCAGGTCGGCGACCAGATCCTTCTTGTGCATGCCGAGCGCCGCGGCCGCGCGGTCGAGTTTGTCGACGGAAGTCGTGGGAATTCGCACGTAGAGCGGCGTCTGGGGGATCGACTTGCGCGGCATATCCAGAAGATATTCCGCGAATATCCGAGCGTCAAGCGGTAATCGGCTAAGCGGCGAGCTCCTGAGGAACTTCGAACGGAATCCGCAGCGTGAACGTGGTGCCGTGGCCCATCTCGGTGTCGAACCGGATCGTGCCGCGGTGCTTGTCGACGATGGTGGCGTGGGCGAGCGCCAAGCCTTGGCCGGTGCCCTTGCCGACCGCCTTCGTCGTGAAGAACTGATCGAAGATCTGAGCGCGCGCGTGCTCCGGGATGCCGGTGCCACTGTCCGCGATCGTGATGACCGCGGCGTCGCCGTCGCGATGCAGGCCGAGCCGGATCATGCCGCGGCGATCGGTGCCTTCGACTGCCTCGCCTACTGCATGCGCCGCGTTGACGATGATGTTGAGGATCGCCTGGTGAATCTCGCCGGCGAAGCACATCACGGGCGGCACGTCGTCGAACGAGCGCGCGATGTCGGCGATGTGCTTGTACTCACCGGCCGCGATCGCGAGCGCGCTATCGATCGACTGGCGCAGATCGATGAGCGATCGCGCGCTCTGGACGGGATGCGCGAACATCTTCATCGACCGCACGATCGTCGCGACCCGCTCGGCGCCCTCGCTCGCGCGCGACACGGCCGCGGGCAAGTGCTCGCGCAAGTACGGCAGGTCGGCGCGCTCGCAGTCGTCGGCGGAGCGGCGAATCGCGTCGGCATCGCCGGTCGCCGCGAGCGCAGCTTGCTGATGCTCGACCAGCTGGATCAGATCGCCAACGGCGTCCTTCGCGAACGACATGCTGTCGCTGATGAACTGGACCGGCGTGTTGATCTCGTGTGCGACGCCGGCGGCGAGCCGACCGACCGACTCGAGGCGTTGCGCCTGGCGCAGCTCGGCCTCGAGGGAGACCTGGCGCGTGACGTCGAGCATGATGCCGCGCAGCCGATCGCCGACGAGGCTGCTGAAGAACGTGCGCACGTGAACGACGCGGTTGTTCGTCGACAAGCGATAGTCGATCGGCTCGCTCGCCGCGCGATCGCCGCGCACGAAGGCTTGCAGTGCCGCTTCCACGCGCTTCCGATCATCGTCGTGCAACGCGATGCCGACCATCAGGGTCGCGAGCTTGGCGTCGAACACTTTCTCGGCCTGCGGCGCGAGATAGCGATAGCGACGCGCGGCAATGTCGTACTCGAACGGAATCGCTTCGGTGTTCTCGACGAGCGCGCGATAGCGCTCCGCCGATTCTTGCAATGCGCGGGTCCGGATCTCGACCTTGTGCTGGACCGTGCGTGCGGTTTGCTGCAGCGTCGCTTCGCGCATCGCCGCGTCCACCATCTCGGTGCGCGCGCGCATGCAGTTGCGGATCAAAATGACGTCCTCGAGCGCCGACCATGCGCCAAAAGCGATCAGCTGGGTCGGGTCGGCGACGGTCGCGAGCAGCGCGCACGCGGTCGCGGTCGCGGTCGCGAGCACGCGCCAGTCGCGATAGAACGCGAGGAAAGCGAGCGAGCCGCAGATGTGGACCTCGGGTGGCCGGCCGAGCGCGCGCATCAACACGACCGACCATGCGATCTGTGCGACCGCGATCGCGTGGCGCGTGAGAACGCTGCCCGGGCGCATCACGATCGCTGTGATCGGGACGACATCGATGAGCGCCTCTAATCCGACGCCGCGGTGCGCCACGGTCGTCACGAGCCACTGACCGACCAGAAGCCAGAGAAACACCTGGTCCGTTGACCGGTAGTGTCGGTCGGCGATCCCGTCGAAGATCCCCTCCCAAGTTCGTTTCGGAATAGACACGAGTGACTGCTAACCAAATCGGCCGGTCCCGAGCTCTGTTGAGCCGGCAGCCGAGGCAGTTCGCACCGGTGTGCGTTAGAGACGGATGAAAGCGAACTTCCGTCGACAAACGGTCAGTTCGTGATTGTTTACAAAGCGCCGAAGGGCTCGTACACCGGTCCGCATGAAGAGCGGGATCTTCGTCATCGTTATGCTCGCGGCTTGTGGTCCGGCGAATCGCGACGGTGCTGGCACCGACGCTTCGCGAGGCAGCGGCAGCGGGTCGGGGTCCGGCGGCGGCAGCGGATCCGGCGCGGTGAACTACAACGTGTACGCACACTCGGACACGGTGCTGTACGTCGTCGATGTCAACGCGAAGACGCTGAACACCGTGGGCCCGTTCAACGCGCCGGGCAACGACGTGATCACCGACCTCGCGGTCGCGCCCGACAACACGATCTATGTGATCTCGAACACCGCGATCTACACCGCGAGCGCGACCGACGGTCACGTCACGAAGCTCGGCTCGCTCTCCGCTTGCGGCAGCAAAGGCGTCGCGCTCACGACGACGCCCGACGGCAAGCTGTGGACCGGCGACTTCATGGGCACGCTCTGCCAGATCGATACGGCGCAATCGCCGCCCGCCGTGTTGCCTCCGATCTCGATGACGAGCGGGATGGCGTTGAGCGGTGACTTCGTCGCGGTGTCGAACGGCACCGTGTTCGGCACCGCGTACAAGAAGTCCGACTCGGCGAACATGGGCACCCAACTCGACAACGTGCTCGTCAAGCTCGACATCGCGACCGGGACCGTCACTCAGATCGGTCCGACCGGTTATCCAAAGCTGTTCGGCGTCGCGTTCGCCGCGAGCCAGGTGTTCGGCTTCACCCACGATGGCACCGGCCACGTCGTCACGATCGATCCGAGCTCGGGCACCGGTACGCTGTTCGGCACGTTCATGGACCCGGCGACCAACAAGGGAATCTCATTCGCGGGCGCCGGCGTGAGCTCGCTCGTGCCGATCATCGAGTAACTCTCACGGTCCGTTAACGGGACGACTCTTAGGGTTGGGGCATGAAGACCCTCGCCCTCGCCATCCTCCTCGAAGCCACGCTCGCCACCGCCGCACCGCCGCCCTGCCCGGGTGCGGTGACCACCGCGATCGAGAAGAAGTTTCCGAAGTCCACCGTGCAGGTCTGCAAGGCCGAGCGCGAGGACGGTCACGATCAGTTCGAGGTCAAGCTGACGAAGGCCGACGGCGGCAAGGTCGAGGTCGATCTCTCCCCCGCGGGCGCGATCCTGCAGACCGAAGAGGTCGTCGCGCTCGATCAGGTACCCGCGGCAGTGATGAAAGCATTCGCCGCGAAGTATCCGAAGGCCAAGCCGAACCGGGCCGAGAAGCAGACACCGGCGACCGGCAAGCCCTCGTACGAGCTCGCGTTCCAGGTCGACGGCAAGCGCAAGGAAGCGACGTTCGCGGAGGACGGCGCGTTCATGGAGGAGGAGTAGCCAAGGACTCGGCGGGCCGCCGTGTTTTCACGGGGACACTTTCCGCGGGCTGCGGTGTTACATGGGGGTCCGTCAGCTGCCCGTGCCCGTCGATCCCCACAGCTATTACTGCACGTACGGCCCGATGGTGCTCCGGCGCTGCCGGAAGCTGCTCGGCGACGATCACACCGCCCGCGATGCCATGCACGACGTGTTCGTCCATATCCTCAGCCGCGCCGACGAGCTCGACCACCAAGCGCCGTCGTCGCTGCTGTTCAAGGTCGCGACGAACGTCTGCTTGAACCGGCTGCGCGCGCGCAAGCGCCGTCCCGAGGACGGCGACGCCTTGCTGGTCGAGATCGCCGAGCGCACCGACCCTGCTGCGCGCAGCGCCGCGCGCGCCGCGCTCGACACGTTGTTCCGCAACGAGCCCGACGATACCGCCCTGATCGCCGTCTTGCACCTCCACGACCGGATGACGCTCGAAGAGGTCGCGGCCGAGGTCGGCATGTCGGTATCGGGCGTGAGGAAGCGGCTCGCCAAGCTCCGCACGAAACTCCACTCTCTGGAGGCACGATCATGACCAGTGTTCCCGATTGGCTCGTCGAGCGCGTCGCTCTCGACGAGGTCCCACCCGCGAGTCGCGACCGGCTCGCCGGTGCCGACCTCGCGAACCAGCTCGCCGCGGTGAAAGCCGCGAACGCGGCGGAGCTCGCCGCCCATCCCGCAGGTCCCGCGGTCGCGCAGGTCAAGGAGCGCGCCGTGACCGCCGCCAAGCGTGCCGCCGAGCGCCGCCGGCTGCATCGCGTCACGATCATCGGCATCGCGACGAGCGTCGCCGCGATCGCGATCGTCGCCGGATTCGTGCTCCCTCGCACGGACCCGCCCGCTCCGAGGGTCGCCGAGCTGAATCACGACGACGGCACGCGCGTCAAAGGTCCGGCGCGCGTGATCGCGTTTCGCCAGGTCGGCGACAAGATCGAGAAGCTCGATGCCGATGCGGTCGTGCACGACGGTGACCTCCTGCAACTTCGCTACAACTCCGGCGGTAGGGCATACGGTGTGATCGCGTCGCTCGATGGTGCTGGGGGCGTGACCCTCCACTTCCCGTTGCGCGAGGACGCACCGACGGCGATGGCACCGAAGACGACGACGTTGCCCGAGGCGTACGCGCTCGACAACGCGCCCAAGTTCGAACGCTTCTTCATCATCACGTCCGCGGATCCTATCGACGTGCAGCAAACGCTCGCAGCCGTTCGCTCGCTCGCCGCGCGTCCCGATAGCGGTGACGCCGAGCTCGACCTGCCCGCCGGGCTTCACCAGTGGTCACTTCGCTTGCGCAAAGGAACGCCATGACTCGCCTAGTGATTTGCCTCGCCCTGTTGTTGTCGGCCACCGCGGTCGCCGCACCGAGCACGCCGCTCCGTCGGTTTGCACTCGTGATCGGCAGCAACAACGGCGCCGGCGTGCGCGAACAACTGCGCTACGCCGGCCACGATGCGACGACGATCGCCGACGTGTTGCGCCAGATGGGCGGCGTCAGCGACGTCGACCTCGCGCTGCTCAGCGAGCCCGATACGAAGGCGCTCGACGGCGCGTTCGATGGCCTCGCCCAGCGGGTTCGCGACGAGCGGCTCAAGGGCCAGCGCGTCGAGCTCGTCGTCTATTACTCCGGCCACGCCGACGACACCGGGATCCTGCTCGGTGGCTCGCACTACGACTACGGCCGGCTGCGCCAGCGGATCCGCGACGTGCCTGCCGACGTCCGGATCGCGATCGTCGACAGCTGTGCGTCGGGCAGCTTCACGCGGATCAAGGGCGGTGCGCACAAGCCGCCGTTCCTGCGCGACACCTCGAACCAGGTCGAGGGCTTCGCGTTCCTGTCGTCGAGCTCCGCCGACGAGGATGCGCAGGAGTCCGACAAGATCGGCGCGTCGTTCTTCACGTACTACTTCACCTCCGGGCTGCGCGGCGCCGCGGATAGCAACCACGACGGCAAGATCACGCTGACCGAGGCCTACCAGTACGCGTACACGAAGACGCTCGCGCGCACGCAGAACACGGTCCACGGCCCGCAGCATCCCGCGTACGACATGCACCTCTCGGGCACGGGCGACGTCGTGATCACGGATCTGCGCAGCACCGAATCGACGCTCGTGTTGCCGGCCGCGCTGCGCGGGCACATCACGATCGTGGACAAGAGCGGTCGCGTCGCGATCGAGCTGTCGAAGGACGCGGGAGATCCGCTGAGCCTCGGCCTACCGAACGAGACGTACACCGTCCACGTCGACAACAAGGACGGCGAGTTCGCAGCGACCGTGACGATCGATCACGTCGGTCAGATCGCGTTCGACGACGACGCGCTCCAGCGGGTCACGCCGGAGCACACGGTCGCGCGCGGCGTCGACCACGACGTTCACAAGGACGGCGATGACGACGACGACGATGATGACAAGAACGACAAGCACTCGCCGTGGTACCGGGAGATCGGTGCGGGCTTCGGCGGCGGCCTGCGCGTCGAGCGGCCCGAGCATATGGAGAGCTTCGACGCGCTCGTCACGCTCGGCGGGACCGAGCGCGAGGTCCACGGCAACCCGGTTGTCGGCGTCGCCACGAGCGGTGACTTCTCGCTCGGCATGACGCTCGGCAACAACATGGGCTTCGCGTACGACATGGCGCTCGGCTTCGGCCCCGGCGTGTTCATCGGCGACAACCTCCAGCTCGGCGCGACGATCGGCTTCGGGTTCTCGGGCATCACCAGCGGGATCCTGCCGTTCGCGTGGAAAGTGCCGACCGATCTGTTCGTCGTGCTCGAGCTGTCGCCGGAGATCCGGCCGATGGCGTACTTCCGCCAGACGTACATCCTCGGTAACGACGCGCGCCAGAACGGCTCGAAGCTGGCGCGCTGGGGCGACGAGGCCGAGGCCGGCGTGGGCTTGCGGTTCAGCGGCAAGCTCGACGGTTTCGTCTACGGGAGCGTGCGCGAGATGATGGGCGAACGCTATTGGGGACTCGGAATCGGTGCCATCTTGTAACGGATGGCAGAAGTACCGGTTCGAGTAGCCGTCGTCCTTGCCGGCGCGGTTGCGAAGGGCGCGTTCGAAGCAGGTGTGTTGCACGCGCTGGTCCGCGCGAACGTCAAGATCGTCCGCATCGTCGCCTCGAGCTCCGGCGCTCTGAACGGCACGATGCTCGCCGCCTCGGTGCGGGCAAGAGACCTCGAGGGCGGCACCGACAAGCTGGTCGAGCTGTGGCGCGACCATGCCGGATGGACCGACGTGTTCGCGCCGAAGCTGCGCCTGCTCCGCACGATCCAGGGTGTCTCGGATAACGCGAAGGTGCTAGCGCTGCTGCGCTCGCAGATCGCGCCGATTCCGGTCGGTGAAGAGATCAACCTGCGCCTGTTGACCGCCCCGCTCGGCGGCATCACCGGCACGATTGGAGATCACGAGGCGACGACGTACGAGGCGGTGCGCGACTTCACGGGCGCCGACTTCGCGACCGCGGAAGCATTGGAGCAGGTGTTCCAGACCGCGACAGCTTCATCGGCGTTTCCGCTGGTGTTCGCACCGGTCACGCTCGCGGGGCTCGGCCCGTGTGTCGATGGCGGCGCCGTCAACAACACACCGGTCGCGCGCGCGCTCGAGGGACCGGTCGGCAACGACATCGATCTGGTCGTGGTGATCGCGACCAGTGTCGAGCTCGTGACCGGCCCGCCGCCCGAGCTCCACGGAATCGCGCTCGCGTCGCACCTCGGCGCGATGCTGATCGGCGAGCGGCTGTATCGCGACCTCCGCGAGACGGAAGCCGCGAACGCGAGCCTCGCCCGGCTGACCACGCTCGTCGAAGGCGGCGTCATCGATCAGGTCCAGCTCGGCCACGTCCTGACCGCGCTCGACTGGGCGGGCCGACGGCAGGTCAAGGTCGTCCAGATCCGCCCCGTCGAGGAGCTGCCCGGTTCGTCGTTCTCGGGGTTCTTCGAGCCGGCGTTGCGCGCGCGGTACATCGCCGCCGGCGAACAACGTGCTCGCGATGTGCTCGCAGAGGTGTATCTTCCGGCGCGATGAAGGGCCTCGTCGCGCTACTCGTGTTTTGCGTCGCGTGTGGTGCCAATCCTCGCGGCGGCGATGATTTCGGCGGCGGCGATGCGAACGGTGGCAGTGGCAGTGGCAGTGGTAGCGGCAGCGGAGATGTCGGGACGGTCTACGTCTACGCGCACACGGCGTCGACGTTGTATCGCGTCGACCCCGACACGCTCGCGATCACGATGGTCGGCGACTTCGCGTGGCCGTCGTTCACCGACACGATGACCGACCTCGCGATCGACAAGACCGGTCAGATGATCGGCGTGTCGTTCACGTCGGTGTATCGCGTCGATCCGACGAACGCGCACACGATGCTGCTCAGCCCGAACCTCGCCGGCGAGTTCAACGGTCTGTCGTTCGTGCCCGCCGATCAGCTCGGCCAGACCGGCGACGACGTGCTCGTCGGCACGCGCAACACCGATGGCAAGGTGTTCCGCGTCGATCCGATGACCGGGGCAACAACCCAGATCGGTGACATGGGCGCCTCCATCACGTCGAGCGGTGATCTCGTCGCGGTGGCCGGCTTCGGCACCGTGCAGACGATCACCGGGAACGGCGCCGACAAGCTCGCGCGGCTCGCACCGCAGACGTTCACCGCGACGCCGATCGGCACCGACACCGGGTTCGGCATGATCTGGGGCGTCGCCTACTGGAAGAACAAGATCTACGGCTTCACGAGCAGCGGCGCGTTCATCCTGATCGATCCGACGACCGGCGCCGCGACGCTCGTCAACAACACCGGCATCAGCTGGTACGGTGCCGCCGTGACGACGCTCGCGCCCGTGATCCAGTAGATGCGTTTCGCGGTGGTGCTTTGGCTCGCGGCGTGCGCGCACCACACTTCGCCGCCGGCGACCGCGGATGCGGCGGCGGTGATCGACGCGGCGGCCGCGGAGACGCTCGATGCGGCGGCCGCGTGCGCGTACGAAGGTGCGCCCGGGGCGTGCGTCGCGACGACGAGCTGCGCCGCGATCGTGAATCACTCGGCGTTCCCGGGCCTGTGTCCCGGCCCCGCGAACATCCAGTGTTGCGTCGAGACGCCGAGCGTCGCGAACAACCCGCCGACCCCGGTCGGCTACAAGCTGATGATGCAGGCGGAGGTCACGCCCGAGATGACGACGTGGGCTGTGATGATCCTCGACGATCCGATGGACTATCCGATGTTCGCGACCGCGACGATGGTGTTCGGCGCACTGACCGTGCTCGCGCGCGTCGAGTGGCATCCGCCGGATTTTCAGAACAGCGCGATCCACCGCGGCGTGACGCTCTACGAACCTACTTGAGCACGGTGCCGCACTGGTTCGGCACGCTGTCGCCGCCGCAGCTCGCGCCGTCGGGGCAATCGCCGCAGTACACGAGGCCACCGCAGCCGTTACCGATCGAGCCGCACGTCGCGTTGTCGTCGGCGCACGTGACCGGCGTGCAGATGCCGATGCCGCACTGATTCGGGCCGCCCTGCCCGCACACCTCGCCGTTCGCGCAGCCGCCACACTCGAGCACGACGTTGTCGTCGCACCCGTCGCCCGACGGACCGCAGCCGACGCCGAGCTGCGCGCACGTCTTCGGCGTGCACGCACCGATCTGCGGGCCGATGCACGACGCGAGATCGAACAGCATGAACTCGAGCGTCTTCTCCTGCGGCGTCAGCGGCGCGGCGCTGCACTCGGCCGGAAAGATCGCGCCCGACGACGAAGCGTTCGAGACGTGGAAGTCGCTGTACAGCACGCGGCCGCACTGGGTCGTCGGCAACGGATTCGGCGCGTAAGCGACCGGCGTGTCGAACGTGTAGTGCAGCGGCGCGGTGAACGGCGACCCGGTCGCGTACAGCCAGCGCTGGGCCGGCGTGTTGGACGCGGTCGCAGGGGTCGGCGTGACCGCGTCGAAGTCGTGGCGCACGGTATCGAGATCGATCTGGCCGAGCGTCGTCGACGCACCGACGAGCTTCAACCAGCTCGCGAACGCGATCCGCCGGGTCTGGGTCGCGACGTCGCCTTGCAGCGTTTGATCGACGAGCGCGGTCGCGGTGGCGGCTTGCGCTTGGTTCACGAGCCAGCTCGCGGTCTGCGAGAACGGCTTCGGCCCGGTGTTCGTGCCCGGATTGCCGTCGCTGTTCGTCAACCACACGTAGCTGTAATGCGTCGCGAACACGCGGCCACCGGCATTCGCGAAGGTGATCACGCGCTGCTGCTCGGCCGCGGTCTTCGCGACCTGCTCGCCGACGCACTCGAACAGGACGAGGTCGTAGCGCGCGAGCGTCGCCGCACTATCGATCAACGTCGACACGGCCGGTGTCGAGCCGTCGACGACCGCACCGTTGTCCTTGTACATCTGGATCCGCCCCACTCCGTTCGGATCCGTGAACTCGCCGTCGGCGATGCCGGCCTTGCGCAGCACGCAGTGCATCGTGTCGACATCGCCGGTGCTGACCGCCATCAACGGGATGTCGCTGCGCAGATCGCCGGGCTCGCCGATCCGGGTGCGCGGTAGGTGGGTCTGTGCCGCGGTCAACGCCGTGTTGGCGCAGCACGCGACGCTCGGGATCGTGATCTGACGGCGCCAGCGGCCGAGCTGGATCACGAGCGGGATCGAGGTCCCGCACGGCGCGTTGTCGATCGTGAACGTGCCATCGACGGCCGTCGTCGTCGTGACGAGCGGCGCGCCCGACACGAGTGACTCGCACGATTCGCACGCCACGCCCGGCGCGAATGCGCTGACACCGTAGCGCGGAGGACCTTCGCTCCCGTTCGGCACGTAGACCAGCGCGCCGTAGATCGGATCGGGAGGACCCCACGTCGCGATGTCGTCGTGACCCGGCGTCGTGATCGTGCCGGAGATCGTCGTGTGCGGCTGGTTCGTGCATGCATTCTGTTGCGCGCACAAGCCGGTGCACGCCTCGACGCCGCAGACGTTCGCGACGCCGTTCGCACCGCAGACCTCGCCGGTCGGGCACGTCCCACAGCTTGCAGTGAGCCCGCCGCAGCCGTCGGCGATCTTGCCGCAGTCCGCGCCCGCCGCAGCGCACGTGCGGGCGATGCACGCGCCGCTTCCCGTGCCGCCGCCGCACGCGAACGGAGTGCCGTCGCCGCCGCAGAAATCGGGCGACGTGCACGCGCCACAGTCGATGGAGTTGCCGCAGCCGTCGCCGACCGGGCCGCACGTCGCATTCGCGCTCGCACAGGTGACGAGGCCACAGGGCCCCGCATCGATCCCCGCATCCCCCGCTCCGCCGGGCGTCGAGATCGGGAAGTCATCGTGCGACTTGCACGCGACCAGGACGATCAGCGCGAGGCAGAGACGGCGCACTTTGTAACGATCGCATACCCGGCGCCCGCTGGGAGGGGCGAAATACTAGGCAACACCTCGGGAAGATTCGAGCTTCGCGCAGTTCGCCCCGCGCCGAGCAACTTTCATGAGCCAACTGCGCACGCTTCACACACTGCACACGATGCGCTTTCGCTTGCACTGATCGATCGTCGTCGTGATGATGCCGCGCGTGACCCGCCGCAACTGGATCATCGTGCTCTTGCTTGCTGGATGCTCGTCGCCGACTGCGGGCAACGAGCCCGACTCGGGAACCGGTGGCAGCGGAAATCACGACGCCGCCGTCGATGCACCGCCCGCCGTGCTTCCGATCAAGCACGTCGTGGTCGTCGTGAAGGAGAACCACACGTTCGACAACTACTTCGGTTCGTTCCCGGGCGCCGACGGCATCTCGCAGATCCAGACGTCGGCCGGAATGATCACGCCTCCGCACGCGCCCGACAAGACGCCGCGCGACCTCTGCCACGAGCATTCGTGCGCGCTCGCAGATCTCGCAGGCGGTGCGATGAATGGTTGGGGAGCCGTGTCGGGCGCGTCGACGAACGGCGACAACCTGGTCTACGCGCAGTACCAGGAAGCCGACATCCCGAACTACTGGCAGTACGCGCGCCACTTCACGCTCGCCGACGAGTTCTTCGCGAACGTGCTCGGGCCGAGCTTTCCGGGCCACACCGAGATCCTCGCCGCGCAGGCGGGCTGGGCGCTCGGCAATCCGAACACCCAGATCCTCCATCCGTACTGGGGCTGCGATCAGGACCCAGGGACGACCGTCACCGTCGAGGATCCCGTGACGTGCACGAACAAAGAAGTGTTCCCGTGCTTCACGATTCCGAGCATCCCGGATGTCCTGCCGGTGACCGAGACCTGGAAGTTCTACGGCACGAACTTCTACGTGCTCGGCGAGATCTGGTCGATGTTCGATGCGGTCAGCTCGATCCGCAACGGCGCCGGCTGGAACAACGTGATCAACGCGTCGCAATTCGACACTGATGTCGATAACGGCAGCCTGCCGTCGGTGTCGTGGCTCGTCGATCAGGACTTCAACGACGAGCATCCGAACGTCGGCGGCGTGTGCGCCGGCGAGAACTGGACCGTCGGCCACCTCAACCACTTGATGGCGAGTCCGTACTGGAAGGACACCGTCGTGCTGTTCACGATGGACGACTTCGGCGGCTGGTACGACCACGTCGCGCCGCCGCGCCAGTACGGCTGCAACCCGGCGGGGCCCTATGGCCTCGGCTTCCGGCTGCCACTGATCGCGATCTCGGCGTACTCGAAGCCAGGCGTGTTTCACGGGATCGCCGAGCAAGCGAGCATCCCGCGCTTCATCGAGCGCGTGTTCAACACGCCGACGCTGTCGAGCCTCGATCCCGCCGCGCAAGATGGTCAGGCAAACGATCTCATGGGGATGTTCGACTTCAATCAGACGCCGCTGCCGCCGCTGCCACTGACCGCGCGCAACTGTCCGTGACACAGTGACGTAGTGCAGGAGTTGCTCGCTCGCTTCGTCGCAGCGTTCAAGCGCGGCATCGAAGGCGAGCTCGCTGCGATGCACGCTTCGGCCGAGTCGTTCGAGCTCCCACTCGTGCGCGGTGAGGATCTCGGCACGCTGCGCTACAGCTTCGATCTCGTCGCCGCGAGCGACAAGCTCGCGCCCGGCACGGTGTGCTCGCTGAAAGCGCCACGCGGCGAACAGCGCGTCACGATCGAGCGTACGGACGCGGCCAGGATCACCCTCCTCGCGACCCAGGCGATCGACGTGACGGCATCGCCGATCGCGATCGTGATCGCTCCGTGGTTCCTCTACGACCGCTTGATCCAGGCGCTCGACGAGCTCGCGGTCGATCGTCACTCGGTCGCGCTCGCGCTCGGCCTGTTCGGCAAGCAGCCGCACGCGCGCACCGCGACGCCGCTGCGCCGCGAGCACGCCGAGCTCGATCCCAGCCAGCAGGCGGCGGTCCAGCTGTGCGCCGACAGCGAAGTCGCATTCCTGTGGGGCCCGCCCGGCACGGGCAAGACGGTCACGCTCGCGCACGTGGTCGAGGAGTTGCTGGCGCACGATCAACGGATCTTGCTCGCCTCGACGACGAATGCAGCTATCGATCAAATCCTCGCACGGCTCGCGAACCGGCCGTGGTTCGCGGCGGCGGTCGAGGCCGGGACGTTGATCCGGCTCGGCCGCAGCTCCGCGGAGACCTTCGGCGCCGAGCTCGGCGACGTCGTCGAACGCTTGCACGGCGAGCACCGCGCCACCCGCGATCGGCTGCGCGCGCGGATCGGCGACGCGGTCCAACAGGTGCGGTTCGCGAAGGCGCTCGCCGGCGAGCTCGAGGTCGCGACGGCGCCGCAGCAATCGTTGTTCGCCGCACCGCCGCCGCGGCTGCGCGGCGCAGCCCTCGCACGCGTGTTCTCGCCCGAGCTCGCCGATGCGATCGCGGCGCTCGACGCGAAGGACCAGCTCCGCACGCTCGAGCTCCGGATCGCGCGGCTCGAGCGCGTTCACGTCCTCGCGAAGGCGCGCGTCGCGGCCCACGCCGCCGCCGATCGCGATCTCGAAGCGAAGGTCGTCGCGAACGCGCGGGTCGTGATGTGCACGCTGACGAACGCCCACCTCGCGCCGGTGATGGCCGGCGAGCGCTTCGACGTGCTGATCGCCGAGGAGGCCGGCATGGCGACGCTACCTGCCCTGTTCTACGCCGCGTGCTTGTGCGGGCGGCGCGCGATCGTCGTCGGCGACCCGCGCCAGCTGCCACCGATCGTCCAATCGAACGACGACCTCGTGCGCCGTGCGATCGGCCGCAACATCTTCGACGTCGCGGTCCCCGATCCTGAAAAGTCCGCGGCGGTCGCGATGCTGGAGGTCCAGTACCGGATGCATCCGGCCATCGGCGCACTCGTCGGTCGCCTGTTCTACGGGGGCCGGCTCGTTCATCGCGCGGATCCAGCTGCGACCGCCGCGATCGTCGCGCGCGCGCCGTTCCCGGGTGCGCCGATCGCGATCGTCGACACCGCGGGCCAGACGACGTGCCAGCGCGCACCGAAAGGGACTTCGCGGATCAACCTCGGCTCCGCCGAACGCACGGCCGACCTCGCACTCGAGGCGGTCCGCGGTGGCAACACGTCGATCGGTGTGATCACGCCGTACGCGGCGCAGGCCGTCGAGATCCGCCGCCTGCTCGCGGCGCGTGGCATCGCGGACGACGTCGAGTGCAGCACGATCCATCGGTTTCAAGGTCGCGAGTGCGATGTCGTGATCCTCGATCTCGCGGATGCCGCGCCGATGCGACCGAGCGCACTGGTCACCGACGCACCGAACCTCCTGAACGTCAGTATCTCTCGCGCGCGGGGCAAGCTGGTGATCGTCGCCGACGTCGCGTACTTCGCGGCCGCGGGCGGGCTCGTCGCGACGCTGTTACGCGAAGCCGCCTTGTAACGTGGCAGTTCGGGCTTGCCAAGAATGCTGTACGAGCCGTGCACACGGTTTCGCAGTTGTCGACGACAAAGCCGGTGCGGTACGACTCCCGACGATGTGGAGGTGTGTCTTCGCGCTCGCGCTCGCCGCGTGCAGCAGCGTGCCGCGACTCGCGCCCGATGGCGGCGGTGACGACGATGCCCCACGACCGCCCGACGCGAGCCCACCGCGCCACGTGACGATCACCGCGACGGTCAACAGCACGCGCTTCGTCACGCGCGAGCACATGCTCGCCGGCGGCGAGATGCAGATCTCCGGAGAGCCACTCGCCGAGGCGATGGGCCGCAGGCTCCCGAACTTCAGCCGCGATCGAATCCCGACCGACCTGTACTTCGATTCGCAGTTCAACCTGTCCTGGATCGACCTCACCGGGTTTTCGGCCGCGATCGAGTCCTACGAGTACTCGAAGCAGCCGATGAACTCGCTCGCGTTCGAGTCGAGCGCCGGCACCTCGCTCGCGTTCGCACCGCTCGTCAATCCGAGTCACGTCACGGGCTCGGCGGCGAGCGCGCTGCTCGCAGATACGATCCAGCACTACGCGACCAACTCGCACGCGCTCGGGCGGTTCGTGTTCCCCGCCGGCACGTTCCCCACCGCCAATTCGAGCGGCGATACGAACCCGACCGGCGCCGGCACAGGCGCGGAGAACCCGCTCGGTTGGCCGGGCATCTGGCCGACCGCGCACGTGTTCGCGAGCTTCGATCCGGCGATCGATCCGACCGGCGACATCGCGCTCGGCTGCGCGATCAGCTCCGACGACGATCCGGACGGCATGATCGGATATTCGATCACGAGCGCCGACTACGAGTGCGACGCGACGACGCTCCACCTCCGCGACCGCGCGAGCCAGATCGATTCGACGATCACGCCGGGCGCCGACGGCTTCTCGGGCTGGAAGTACGGCCTGTGGGTCTTGAACTACCTGCAGGTCATGCACGACCCGCACGAGGCGCCGGTAGTGAGTGTCGCGGCGGCAGACCTCGCGGGCGTCGGATCGCTCGGCAACCAGATCTACGGCTACGACGCGAACGGGTTCTCGACCGCCGCGGGCACGTACCTCGGCTCGAGCGACATCGAAGGGTTCCAGGCCCAGATGTTCATCGCGATGCTCGATAACCGCGCCGCGGACTGGCTCGGCACACTGTCGACCGCGGACGGCGCGACGCTGAACGGGTTCGCGAGCATCGCCGCGGCGTTGCACTACGACTACGTCGCGCCGCTGCGCTGGTTTCCACACGCGGTCGCGGTCACCGAAACGCCGCAACCGGTGTACTCGCTCGCGTCGGCCGACAGCGAAGCGCTCGATCTGGTCGGGCTCGTGCTCGGCTATTCCGAGATGTACGCGCTCACCGATGCAGCGAACGCCGATGTCGGCGGCTCGCAGCCGGCGCGAGCGTTCTTCGACGGCGATCCCTTCCCGGCCGACAACCAGCTCGCCGACGGCGAAGCCACGCTCCACGATCGCGCGCTCGCGATGCTGCGCGTCGCGCTGATCGATCTGGATCGCATGCACACCGACCCGAGCACCGGCGTGATCGTCGACAACGTCGCGAGCACCGGCACGACCGCGCAGCGCGGCCACACGCTCTCGACGACGACCGCCGCATACGCGCTGATCGGGTTTCGTACCGCGCTGCGCTCGCTCGGCGGCCAGCTCGAGCTTTACTCGAACAACACGCCGGATACCGCACGCTCGCGCGCGCCGCTAGACGGGCTCGCCATCGCGTATCCCGGCAACGCCGCGCTCACGTTCTCCGCTCGGGTCGCGCAACAGACCCGTGCGCACGCGGAGCTGTTGTACACGCACCTCACCGACGCGACCGGCCGCGCGTGGCGCGGGTGGGACGTCACCACTGACGCACCCGTCGACGACACCGACACGCTCGACGCCCACGCCGCTGCAATTCGCGGCCTGTTCGCGGCGTATCTCGCGACCGGCGATGTCCGCTACCGCACGCGCGCGATCGCGGTGTTCGATCGGATGGACGCGGTGTTCTACGACCGCGACGCCCGGATCTACAGCGCGACGCCCGCGCCCGTCGATGATGTGGAATACACGCCGCTGCGCTTCGCGCTGGTCCAGAGCACGCTGCGCGACATGTACGAGCTCGTCGCGACCCGCCCAGGCGGGGAAGCGCGCGTGCCGGCGCTCGAGGATCGGCTCGCGCGCCTCGACAAGCTCGTGCTCGATGGCTGGGACGACCGCGATGCGAATCGCTTGATCGATTGGCCGGCCGAGTGCGTCGATGTCGTCGATGGTCTGCCGCGGGGCGGCCTACAGATGGCGGAGCGCACGCTCACCGGCGAGATCGGATCGCTGCAGGCGCCGCTGTTGCCCGGAGACACGCGAATCGCGACGAGCGACCGCGAGCATGATTGCGTGCCCGAGATCGACGACGCGCATCTGCCGGCGGCGCTCGCCGACTCGATCACCTTCCACCTGGCGCGCGAATGAAGCACGCGATCCTGATAGCGCTCGCCGCGTGCGGCGACAACGCCCAGCCCGCGACGCCGGACGCGGCGCGGATTCCCGACAGTGCACCCACCGCTGCGTGCAGCGCGACCTTGACCGGCAACGTCGCCGAGATCACGAGCTCCGATGCGCTGTGCCCGAAACTGCTGCCCGCCGCGACGATGAACGACACGCTGATCCGGTTTGTCGTGGCGTCGCACGTCATGGCAGCGAACATCGGCATCACCATCGATCTCGGCACGCAGCCGACCGCGGGCGCGTACTCGTCGGAGACGACGCAGATCTGGTCGGCGCTCGCGATCGAGACCGCGCCGGTCAACGGAGCGTGCATCTTCACCGCCGGCGCGAGCTCGGTGCCGGCCGGCAGCTTCGAGCTCGGACTCGATTCACTCGATCTCGGAGCAGGCACCGCGCACGGTCAGCTGGCGTTGTTGATGTTCGTGCTCCCGCGGACGACCGAGCAAGGCATGCAGACCGACTGCGGTGCCGGCACGACCGAGTTGGTCGTGATCACGTTCTAGGCAGCGCGGGCGGCGCAGGCAACGTGCGCGCGACTTGCGACGCGACCCGCTGCAAGAACGATCGAGGCCGCAGCGGCACGATCGGCGTCGCTATTCGGCCGCGCGCGACGAGGAGCGCATTCGCCGCGCGAATCCCGGTGACGACGGCCTTCTCCATGTCGTGGACCGCGTCGTCGGTCTTGATCCAGCTGCCGCACAACATCAAGTTGGGCACCGCCGTCCGCATCCGCGGCTGGTGCTTCGCGTGACCGACGCCTTGCTTGTCGAACGTGCGTTCGTTCGCGGCGTACTCGACGTGCACGATCCGCCCTGCGAGCTCCGGCCACGCGCGCTCGACCTCGCTCGCGATCATCTGCTTCACGACCTCGGCCCGCTGTCGCCGTCATCGACCAGGTAGCGCGTCGTCGCGCACGGGCGCACGCTCCTCTCGTAGATCCCGAGCCGCTGGAGCAACGCGCGCATGTTCCAGTACTGCGTCCACATGCAGTGCTGCCCGTGATCGAACGAGTGCACGTGCTCGCCATTCCACTCGAACCGATACGGCTCGCGGGCCCGCGTACGGCCGCCGAGAAATTGCGGATGGGCCTCGCACAACACGACGTCCTGGCCGCCTTCGGCGAGGTGGATCGCTGCGGTCAACCCTGCCAAACCGGCGCCCACCACGACGACCGCCCTGGCGCTTTCTCGCTCCGTCATGAACGCAGGAGGGGCGAGATGCGATCTGTCGCGCACGAGGTGACGGGAGACCTTGGAACGTCACCCCCAGTAGACGAATCGGTGGGCCCGAGCGCCGCAAACCGTTGAAAGGACGAATGGCACGAGTGCTGCTCTAGAGCGACGTTGGAAGGACTCACCACCATGTCCAAGCCTCTCGATGCTGACCCCATCATGCCCACCGAGCTCGAAACCGTGACCGGCGGGACCACCACGTCGGCTAGCGATAGCAACGACCAACTCACCGCTGCTCTTCAAAGCATCACGAGCTCACTCGCGAGCTTGAAGAACAACCACAGCAACAATGCGTTCACGCAGATGATGCCGTTCATGATGATGATGATGATGAGCGGAGGCGGCGGCTGCGGTCACTGCGGCGGCGGCGGCTGTCATCACTGCTTCTGATCCTCAGAAGTGACCGGCCACCCCGACTCCGTTCTGCACGGGTACGATCTTGAGGCTGCGCTGCATGAGGCGCGGCACCAGGAGGCCGACGCCGAGCCCGACCAGGCCGCCACCTACGACATCACTCAAGTAGTGCTTGTCGGCGGCGACGCGCAGGTACTCGGTCGATACCGACAGCGCGATACCGGCACCCCACACGTACGGTTCGGTCCAGTAGCCGCGAAAGTGGCAGACGGTGCCGGCCGCGCTCGTGATCGCGAAGCCGAGCACGCTGTGTCCCGACCAGAACGACGAGTTGTTATCCACGGTCGGATCGAGCGGTGCGGTCGCGTAGTGCGCGTACGGCCGCTGGCGCGCGAACGCGTACTTGCCTAGCTGGGTCGCAACCTGGACGATCGCGACGGTCTCGGCGACCGGCAGCACGTCGTCGATCCATCGGCTCGCGCTCGCATCCGAGTTCGATAGGATCAACAGGGTGAGTCCGACCGTCGGCGCGAGCACGTACGCGTCGTAGAAGCTGAGCGTGTCGGCAAGCCCGGTGTTCTGCCACAACAGCGCGTGGCGCGCGGCGCGATCGAAGTCGGGTGGGTCGCACCACCGGCACGTCTCCGCGGTGAGCGACGTGTTGAACACGACGCCGGAGAGCAGATACAGGCCGAGCGCGCCGGTCACGCTGAGATTGATGATCCGGTTGCGCGCGTCGGGCCCGCGGTACCACGGACCTTTGGTCTCGACAGGCGCCGGCTTCGCCGGTGGTGGTAGCGGATCCGCGGCCGCGGTCGTCAGGCTCAAGCACAGTGCGATCGCGACGACGTACTTCACAGTTTCACGATGCAGACGTTTGCATGAGGAAGCGGCGAGTGTAAACCGCCGAAACACGAGCGCTAGCGCACGGTCCGTTGAAACACTTGAAATGCTGCGCGCGTCTGACTGCGCCTGCGAGTCATCGAGTTAGAGCCTCGACGCACAGCTCCACTGGTTGCAGACCTCGCACCTCGAATGGTTGGTGGGCGCGCTCGTCGAGGTGCTCGATCTCTCGGCTCGCACACGCACGGCGGCTACCTGCTCGCGCAGATCCGCTACCGGCTCTAAATCTTGCCGCGGGCGCCGACGGTCGCGTTGAGTCCGCGCGCGAGCTCGATCGTCTCGGCCTGGGTGAGATCGGCCAGCGGATGCGCCATCCGATACTTGTACGGCGGCATGTCCCGACTGACCACCGACGGGCCGGACTCTTGCGCGAGCGGGTACATCCGCTGCCACTCCGAGAAGTTCAACGTGTCGCGCGCGCCGTCGACGTCGTTTTCGACGACCCACGACATCGGCGCGACGTCCGCATACCAGGGCCACGTCGTCTGGTTGCTATGGCAATCGAAGCAGGCGCGAACCGCGAGCTCGCGGGTGCGCGGCGAATCCCAGGCGGGCTCGATCACGGTCTCCGGGTTCGAGTGCGTGCGCCCGTACGGAACGACTTGCATCAACCCGATCAGCACCCCGAGCACGCCGAGGATGATGGCGATCCGGCGGACCCAGCGAAGCAACCTGGACTGCATGGCCCTTAGATACAGGAACCCCGCGGCGAGAACCACGTCAAGTTGTCGCAGCCGGTGCCCGGCCCAGGTGACCTTCTTGCAACACGGCGCGGCCGGCTCCGGCAGTTCAAGCTGCACTCGCGCGGCGCGACACCGACGGTTGGAGCGGTGATCTATCACAACACGATCGTGCGCGGCACGCGTGCGCTGCAATGCTCGACCGCCGCCGCGCCGCTCGACTTCGTCGTCGCGAACAACCTCTTCATCGGTCCGACGGCGCTCGATCCTGATGGTCACGCGGTGCGCTGGGACGTCCCCGACGTGTCGACAGCCGCGATCGACTACAACGGCTATTATCCCGACGGTCAGTACGAATTCGGCTACGGCAGCGGCATCACGTATCCCGACTTCGCGGCGGTCGTCGCCGGTGGCAGGTACGAGACGCACGGCGTGCTGGGCGATGCGTCGCTGTTCTCCAGTGGACTCGTCGGTACCGCCGATTGGACGCAACCACTCGCGCCGGTGACGCCCGCGCTCGCGACCGGCTCTGTCGCGATCGATCACGGCGTGATGCTGCCGAACATCGATGACGGGTTTCGCGGCGCAGCGCCGGATCTAGGCGCAATCGAGGGCGGCTGCGATGCGCCGATCTACGGCGTGCGGCCGGTTGGCATCGACGAGACGACCGAGACGTTCGGCTGCACCGGCAATCCGGGCGGTGGCGATGGTGGCATCCCCGACGACGATGGCGGTGCGACCGGCGGTGGTGGCAAGACTGGCGGCTGCTGCAACGCTGCGCCGGCGACGGGGAATCTCGTGGTGTGGATCATGGTCGGTCTCGTCGGGCTCCGACGCCGGCGCCATTAGAGTCCCATCAGGTGGCGACTCGGTGCCCCTGTTCGCGCGAGCCGGTGGTGCAGACCATCGAAATCGCGAGTCAGGAGATGGCGCGTCGCTTGCTCTGCCGGGGGGCATGCGCACGCTCGGCTTGGTCTTGCTCTTCGGAGCTGCTGCTTGCACCTCGAACGCTGACGGATCCATCACGGGCCAGCCTCCCGGCGGTGGCTTCGATATCTTCGATACGATCTCCGCCACGGTCACGATGTCCGACGGCGCGGGTGATTCCTCGACCAGCGCCCGGATCGTGATGACCAGCACGGCGAACCAGTGCAGCGATGCGGGGGCATCTCCGGCGATCGATCGCAAAGGCGAGCACTACATCGCGATCCAGCTCAGCGACGTCAGCGCCGGGATCCGGACCGCACCGGCGGGGCCGGGTACGTACACGATCTACCCGAACACCGGCAGCGAGCCCGCGAAGTCGGCCTCGTTCGATGTCGGCGCGTTCGACAACACGTGCCAGCTCGTCGATGCGGACACGGGGTCGGGGCAGAGCGGCACGGTGACGCTGACCTCGGTCACCGGTGGCGTGTATGCCGGCAGCTATGACGTCACGCTGAACACCGGCGGTCACGTCACGGGCTCGTTCGCTCCGACCGCATGCCCGCAGCTCTCGAGCGCGGCCGCGAACGATGCGCAGCACAGCTGCAGCTAGCTCACCAGCAACCGTGAAACGACTGTTCGTCCTCGGCGACTGTCTTCGCCGAAGCACCGCCACACGCGGTGTAGACCGTTTCGGCGTCGGTGCCGAGTGATGCAGCGGTGGCGAATACGGTGTCCTCGTCGAGGATGCCGTCGAACCGCGTGCGATACGCGGCGACGTCGTGCCAGCCGCGCGTATTGAGCTTCGCGTACTGGCGCCAGCGCGGCATCCCGCGTGACACCGCGATCGCCTCGAGTGCGGCGGCCTGACACTGCTCGGGCTTGTGCGCGGCTTGCAGCTCGCGCGCCTCCGCGAGCCGGAAGTGGATGATGTCGAGCCCGTGCGCCGCGTTGTTGCCGGTGGCTTCGCAGCCGTAGTTATCGCCACCGCATTTATCGAGGGGCTTCTCGAGGTGCGTGAACTGCGAGACGATCACGCACGTGCGCGTCTCGTGGGTCACCGGATCACGGTAGTCGCGCAACCGCTTGCCGGTGACGACCAATGCATCGCCCTTCGCGAGCTTCGGTAGCAGCTGCGCTTGTTCGATCGGAGCCTGCCAGCCGGTCTTGTGCGGCTTCGGAAACCGGCCGCGCGCTGGCTTGGCCACGAGCTCCGGTGCGATTGCATCGACGAGCACGTAGCTGTCTCCGGTCTGGCATGCGAGCCGCTGGATCTCGACCGCACCGGTGAGCTTCTTCCCCGAGCGCAGATCGGCCGGCGCCGGCTCGTAGCAACCCGGCTTGCAGCGCTTGGCGTGCGGTGCATCTTGAGTGCACGCGATCGCGAACGCGTCCTGTTGCTCCAACTCGATCTTGCGATGCTCCGCGACGATCTCCTCGTGCTTTTGTTCCGCCGACGGCTGCGCGCGAACGACGACAGAAGCCGGCCGTGGTGGCGGCGCCGGCGGCGGTGCGGTTTTGCCCCCGCAAGCCACGAGGACGAGAAACGCGTAGCTCGAGCGGGTCACCATGCGAGCGGCGATGGTCGCACATCACTGCGCGATCCTCATTCGCGATCAAGCTCACGATTCTTACGAGGCGCTCTCGACGGAACATGAATCGCGCTTAATCGATCGCGTGTATCCTGAAAACTGTCGCCCAAGGTTGTAGATGGAAGAGGACCTACACGACGGACCGACCGAGACGGTGGTCGATGGACAGCGTCGCGAAACGAGGCGCCGCCCAGCGGTCGAGCCTCGCCCGCAGCCGACGCTGCTTGGTCGCTACGTCGTGCTCGGCGAGCTCGGTCGCGGCGGGATGAGCGTCGTCTACGCCGCGTACGATCCAGAGCTCGATCGCCGCGTCGCCTTGAAGGTCGTGCGCGCCGATCAAATGAGCGCCACGCATCGCTCGCGCCTACATCGTGAAGCGCAGGCGCTCGCGCGGCTCTCGCATCCGTCGGTCGTCACGGTGTTCGATGTCGGCGACCTGGCGATGGACACGTTCGTCGCGATGGAGCTGGTCGAGGGCACCAGCCTGCGCGACTGGATCCGCCAACCGAGAACGTGGCGCGAGGTCGTGCGCGTCGTGATCGCGGCCGGTCGCGGCCTCGCGGCGGCGCACGCAGCGGGCATCGTCCACCGCGACGTCAAGCCCGACAACATCATGATCTCGCCGACCGGCGCGGTGAAGCTCGTCGACTTCGGGCTCGCGCGCGACCTCGGCGACAAGTCGATCGACTCGATCGATTCCGGCCAGATGCTGTCGGAAGATCCGATCGGACCGCCCGAGGACTCGATCTCGGCGAGCAGCAGCGGCTCGATGGGCGCGGCCAAGCCGCTCGAGGTGATCACGCAGCACGGCTTCATCGTCGGCACGCCGGCGTACATGCCTCCAGAGCAGCGCAGCCGCAAGCCCGAGGCCGACGAGCGCAGCGATCAGTTCAGCCTGTGCGCGACGCTGTACGAGGCACTCTATCGCCAGCGGCCATTCGCGACGTCGAAGCGCGAGGTGCTCGATCGCCAGCAGATGCTGACGGTCTCCGAAACGCCGGCCGTCGACACGCGCTCGCTCGCCGCTCCGCCGCCCAAGGACTCCGATGTCCCGACGTGGCTACAGAAGGTCGTCACGCGCGGCCTCGCGGTCGATCCGGGCCAGCGCTATCCGACCGTCGATGCGCTGCTCCTCGATCTGGATCGTGACCCGGCGCGGACGCGGCGTCGGGTGCTCGCCGCGTCCGGTGTATTGCTCGCGGTCGCCGCGATCGCGACGTTCGCGACCTGGAAGATGGTGCCCACGCAACAAGCTGCGGCGGCGCCGACGTGCGGGACCGGCGCCGAGCAGGTCGCGGCGCAGTGGAATGCGGATCGCCGCGGCCAGCTCGTCGCGGCCGGGGCCAAGCTCGGTGGCGTGACGACCGCGGGCGTCGGCATGTTCGTCTCGAAGGTCGATCAATACGCGGCGAGCTGGCAGGCGATGTATCACGAGACCTGCGAGGCGACGCAGATCCACCACACCCAGTCGGCCGAGGCGATGGACCTGCGCATGACGTGTCTCGATCGCAGGCTCGGCGAGCTCGGCGCACTCGTCGATGTCATGATCCATGACGGCAGGCCCGCCGTGCTGCGCAAGGCCGGCGAGGTCGTCGATGGGCTACCGCCGCTCGCGGACTGCGCCGATCTGAAGGCGCTGCGCGAGGTCGTGCGTCGGCCGACCGAGCCCGCGCTCGTAAAGCGGTTAGCAGCGATCGACGGCGATCTGGCGCGGTTGACCGCGCTCTACGCGATCGGCGACATGACCAAGACCGTCGCGCTCGCAGATTCGGTGATCCGCGACGCGCGCGCTGGTGGCTACGCGCCGCAGATCGCTGATGCGCTGTACTGGCGCGGTCGTGCGATCGCCGACCGCGACGGCGGCGCCGAGGCCATCGCGATGTTCGACCAGACCTTCTCGGCCTCGCTCGGTGCGGGCCAGGACCAGCGCGCCGCTGATGCGGCAGCACGGGTCGCCCAGGAAGCGCTGTGGGCTGCGCAGCTTCCCGAGTTCGAGCGCTGGTCGCGAATCACGCACGCACTCGCCGCGCGGAGCAATTCCGCCGGGGTCACCCGGTTCATCGATCAGCTCGGGTGCATGTCGAACCATTGGCTGGGCAAGGTCCGGACCAGGCTGTCGTGCTTGCGCGCGCTCGCGGATCGCAAGGACGGCGTCCCGAACGAGTGGCTCGTGACGACGCTCGGGATCGCGGCGTCGGAGGCAGGCGAACCGGCCGAAGCCATCCATTGGCTCGAGCGCGGCGTCGAGCTCGCGCGCGACGAGAACGGCGCCGATCATCCGCGCACGCTCGAGATGCGCGCGTACCTCTGTCATGGCCTGAACGAGCTCGGCGACTTCGATCGCGCGGCCGGCGAGTGCCGGGACGCGCTCGCGCGACTCCAGAAGATCGCGCCCGACGACACCGCGCTGATCTCGCGGCTCCAGCTCTACCTCGCCGACGCCGCGACGTCGCTCCATCACCTCGACGAAGCGCGGCCGTTGCTCGAAGCGGCGGCCGCGAACGGCGACGAAGAGATCAAGCTTGCTGCGAAGTCCGAGCTATCCGGGCTCGGGGGCAAGAAGAGCGACGCGAAGGCCGCGATCGCCGAGCATCGCGAGGCACTCGCAGAGACGACCAAGGTGTTCGCGCCGTTCAATCCTCATCACCCGAACATCCTCGCCGAGCGACTCGAGCTCGGGAAGGCGCTGCTCGATCACGGCGACGGCGCCCCCGCGCTCGCGGAGCTGACCAAGGCCGACGAGGATGCGGACCCGACCGAGATGTCGCCACTCACGCTGGCCCAGATCCGGTTCGCCCGCGCGCAAGCGGTGATGAAGGTGACCAAGGATCGCGACAAGGCGCGCCAGCTCGCGAGCTCCGCACTCGAGCTGTATCGCCAGCACGCCCCGGATACGGCGCGGTTCCACGAGGACCGCGCGACGATCGAGACCTGGCTCGCGAAGCTATAGCCGGCGACTGCGCTGGCCGTGGCTCGCGAGGTTGCTCTGCCTGAACAACCGGTTCAGCGACGACGGCACCGTGACTCCCCACCGAAGTACACCTCTGCCGGCCACGGCCTCTCGCACGCGACGGGCCGAGTCGACATCAACGCGCTGTGGGGTGGTGACACCAAGCGCTCCTTCACGGCGGACGTCGACCCGCGCAACCGTCGGGTCAGCAACCTGCATACGAAGCTGATCAGCGCCGAGTGAGCGAGTCGTGATCGCGTCGAACGCTGCCTCGTACGTCGGAGCGGTGGTGCCCATCGCGCGGTCCCACCACGTGAAGTAACAGCCCGAAGTTCGTGCGCACCCGCGCGTGATGGAGCCCATGGTGGGTGGTCGTCGTGCTCCACCGCCGAGGTGGCCGAGAGACGCGAACAGCGCGAGTTGATGGACCGGCATCACGAGCAGACCAGCGGCACGAACAGCGCGTGGACCAGCGCCTCGCCAGGTGCGAACGCATACGCCGCCCACGGCGACGGGTTGTGGGGGAGATGATGGATGCGGTGGACGCGCCGGAACAGCCACGGATGGTGCATCGCGCGGTAAGTCCAGTACGGCCAACCGAATGCGCCGACGTCCATATAAAGATGGAGGATGCCGGCGCGCGCGCCGACAAAGATCAGCGTCCCGATGGCCGCGAAGATCCGGAGCGGTCTCGAACCGAACGCGGTCGCCGAGATCATGGTGATGGTCTCGCTCGGGATCAACGCGGCGCTCGAGCTTGGAATGGCGTTCGATCTGAATGCGGGAGCAAAAGCGCTCGAGCAGCTCGTCGCGCCGCGACCCTCAAAACGTCGTTGATACGCATCAGTACCGTACCGAAGGTACGCTGAACAAATAACCACTCGCGATTCGCATTCGCGCGATCCAGGCTGCCTTTAGCGTACGTTCGTCGTCGACGAGAGCCGGTGTGACAGCTACCGACGTATTCAGTCGCAGGATTGATAGAAGGTGTTTCGGTTTGTAGTCCTGCGAAATATCAGGCGGGGCAAGCTTCCGCCTACAACATTTCCTCGGGAGGCTCCCTTATGCGACTTGCGAGTTGCGTCCATCCCCTGCGGGTGGCGTTGTGTCTATTCACGCTCGTGGCGTTGTCGAATTCTGCGTTCGCGCAGAAAGCGAAGACGCGCGAGGTCACTGGCGTCGTACTCGACGTCGATGCAAAACCGGTCGCGAACGCGACGGTGTCGATCGCGAGTGGGCCTTCCACCACGACCGGTGCAGACGGTACGTTCAAGCTCGCAGCGCCGATCACGGACTCGATCATCGAGATCAGCGCCGATGGCTTCACCGCGAAGCAGGTGCCGATCCTGGCCGCGTCGACCGCGCTGCAGATGCAGCTGACGCTCGTCAAACCAGCGCCGCCTCCGACGACGACCCGCGTGATCACCGGCGTCGTGACCGGCGGCGATCGCGCACCGATCGCGAATGCGAAGGTGCGCGTTCAGGGCACGTCGATCGAGACCCTGACCGCGGCTGACGGCACGTTCGTGTTGCCGAACGTGGCGACCGGCGACGCGGTCCTCGACATCGAGGCGCCGAACCAGCCGGCGACGACGGCGCCCGCCCCCGCCGATCGCGCGGTGATCGCGGTGACGATCGGCGGCGCCGCGGGCGCGATGCCCGTGCCGGTAGCACCGACCTCGCGCAAGCTCACGGGTCGCGTCTTCGATCCGGGCACGAAGGACCCCGTCGCCGGTGCGCAGGTCGAAGCGAAGAACACCGGTCAGATCGCGTTCACCGAGGCCGATGGTTCGTTCGTCCTCGAGAACCTGCCGATGACGCCGATCCAGGTCGAAGTGACCGCGGCCGAGCACGAGAGCCGGCTGTTCCAGGTCGACCCGGAGCAGCTCACCGTCACGGTCCCACTCGCGCTCGCGAAGGGTGAACAGATCGTGATCGAGGGCCGCGCGCCGGTGATCGTGAAGCAGAACCTCGCGAACGGGGCATCGACGATCGATAGCGCGAACCTCAACCGCGTCAGCTCCGACACGCTCGATACCGCGATGACCGGCAAGCTCGCCGGCGCGAACCTCCAGTTCAACTCCGGCGCGCCTGGCGGTGGTGCGCAGCTGCGGTTGCGCGGCATCTCGACGATCAACGGCCAGTCCTCGCCGCTCTACGTGATCGACGGTGTGATCGTGTCGAACGTGTCGGTGCCGACGGGCGCCAACGCGATCACCGCGGCCGCCGCCGGCGGCAGCACCGCGTTCCAGGACAACCCGACGAACCGGATCTCCGACATCAACCCGAACGACATCGAGACCGTCGAGGTCTTGAAGGGCGCCTCGGCCGCCGCGCTGTACGGCTCGAAGGCCGCGAACGGCGTCGTCATCATCACGACCAAGCGCGGCCGCGACGGCGAGAACCGCGCCGAGGTCACCCAGCGGATCGGGTTCTCCCAGGTCACGAACAAGCTCGGCTCGCGCACGTTCGCCAACGTCGACGAGGTCAAATCCGCGTTCTGTGCCGACCCGGCCGCGCCCGAATGCACGACGTCACCGCTGGTCCAGGCGTACATGGCCGCAAACGGTAAGACCTACGATCACGAGGGCGAGATCGAGCACACGCCGTTCCTGCGCGAGACGCTCGGCAGTGTCTCGGGTGGTAACGATAAGGGCAACTACTACGGCTCGCTGCTGCTCCGCGACGAGCCCGGTGTCGTGATCGGCTCGTTCTACGAGAAGCAGAGCGGCCGCGTCGCGGTCGGCTACAAGCTCGGCGAGAAGTTCCACCTCGGCTTCACCGCGAACCTGATCCACTCGGTCTCCGATCGAGGCCTCACGAACAACGACAACACCGGCACGTCGAACTACGTCGTGTTGTCGGGCACGCCGAACTTCGTCGACCTCACGCCGAAGAACGGGATCTATCCGGTCAACCCGGCGATCGGCAGCGGCGCGAACCCGCTCCAGACCGTGAACCTCTTGCAGAACCGCGAGGAGGTGTGGCGGTTGATCTCGGGCGTGAACGGCGCGTACGACGCGTACGAGAGCGGCGACAAGCAGCACGCGGTCAAGCTGCTCGGCAACTTCGGCGTCGACAGCTTCACCCAGCGCAACGAGCTGCTCGCGCCGAACGCACTGAACTTCGAGCAGAGCAACGCCGGCCTCGTCGGCACGTCGATCGACGGCGCGACCTCGAACCTCAACTTCAACATCGGCGGCGGCGGCCTCTGGACCTACAAGCCGAAATCCGGCGGTTGGCGCAACGCGGTGTCAGGCGGCGTCACCTACGAGACCGTGAACCTCAACTCGACGAGCATCGTCGCGCAGAACCTCACGGCCGCGCAGCCGAACGTCGACTCGGGCACGTCGATCCAGGTCGCGCAGACCCGGTTGCAGACGAAGGACGCCGGCATCTACGCGCAAGAAGAAGTCGCGGTCCTCGACGAGCGGCTGTCGTTCCTCGGTGGCCTGCTCGGTGAGCGGTCGAGCCTCAACGGCGACACCAGCAAGTACTTCTACTACCCGAAGCTCGCGGCGGTGTACTCGCTCGTGCCGGTCAACGACGACAAGGAAACGGCGAAGTTCGACACGTTCCGCGTCCGCGCCGCGTACGGCGAAGCTGGCAACCGCCCCAACTACGGTCAGAAGTTCACGCCGCTCAACGCGACGACGAACATCGACGGCAATGCCGGCGTCGTCGTCGGTGGCATCGCCGGTGACACGAACATCGAACCCGAGCGCCAGCGCGAGTTCGAGGTCGGCACCGACCTCGCGACGAAGGATCAGCGGATCGCGGCCGAGGCCACGCTCTACCAGCGCGACATCTCGAATCTGCTGCTGCAGCGCGCGCTACCGACATCGAGCGGATTCACGACGCAGTTCTTCAACGGCGGATCGCTGCGCAACCGGGGCGTCGAGCTCGCGTTGCAGGTCCAACCCGTCGCGACGAAGAAGCTGACGTGGACGTCGCGCGGCACGCTCACGCTGAACCGCTCGACCGTGACCGCGCTCACCGTGCCGACGTTCGACATCACGACCGTGGGCTTCGGCGTCGGCCTCGGAGCTTTTCGGATCGAGCAAGGCAAGAGCGCGACGCAGATCGTCGCGCAGATCGACAAGCAGGGTACGGTCGCCGTCGTCGGTGACGGCGAGCCCGACTTCCGCGTGGGTTGGACGAACACGGTCACGGTCGGTGACTTCACGCTCGGCGCGCTGATCGATTGGCAGCACGGATCCGACATCGTAAACCTCACTCGCTTGCTCTACGACTTCGGCAACAACTCGCCCGACAAGGCCGCCGCGGCCGCACGCCTCACCGCGTTCGGCAACAAGGACTTCAGGCCGTACATCGAGGACGGATCGTTCGTGAAGGTCCGCGAGCTGTCGGTCACGTACAACCTGCCGAAGAGCATCGTCGCTCAGCTCGGCGGGCCGCTCCGCACGCTATCGATCAGCGCCGCCGGCCGCAATCTGTTCACGTTCAGCGGCTACAGCGGCCTCGACCCCGAGGTC
The DNA here is from genome assembly GCA_040004535.1 of Deltaproteobacteria bacterium. Lineage (GTDB taxonomy): Bacteria > Myxococcota_A > Polyangia > Haliangiales > Haliangiaceae > JABFXX01. The sequence continues at coordinate 37,857 of JBDUAS010000007.1, read as the reverse complement.
TCGAACTTCGGTAACCAACCCATCGGACGTAACTACGACGTCGCGCCCTATCCACCGAGCCGCCAGTTCTGGTTCTCGGTCACGGCGGGACTGTGAGGCTCACCATGCGCATCACCAAGACCATCGCGCTCCTCGCGTGCATCGCGGTCGCCGGCTGCGACCTCGATGTTCCCGATCTCAACAACCCCAGCCTCGACGATCTGCAGAGCCATCCCACGGCGCCGCTCGTCGAGTCGGCTTGCACCGGCCTTCTGATCGGCAATCGTGCCGACATCGCGCTCGAGATTGGCTACGTGCTCCAGCTCGGCGTGCTCGGCCGCGAAGCGTACAACTTCGATCAAGCGGATCCGCGCTACATCACCGAGCTGCTCCAGAGCCCGCTCAGCGCCGGTAGCCCGTTCGGCGGCGCGTTCTGGCTGTTCCCGTACGCGAACGTCCGGTCGGCGAACCTGATCCTCGGCGCGGTCGATCGCGTGCCCGAGCTCTCCGCCCCCGACAAGGCGGCGATCAAGGGATTCACGAAGACGATCATGGCGCTCGACCTCCTGAAGGTGATCGTCACCCACGACACGAACGGTGCGGTGATCGACACCGACAAGCCGGTCGACGAGCTCGGCGCGATCGTCGACAAGGATACCGTCTACGCCAAGATCGCGTCGCTGCTCGACGACGCGACGACCGACCTCGACGCGGCGGACAAGACCTTCCCGTTCGCGCTGTCGAGTGGCTACACCGGGTTCGACACGCCGAAGACGTTCCGCAAGTTCAACCGCGCGATCCGCGCGCGTGTCGCCGCGTACATGAAGAAGTACGATGTCGCGCTGACCGCGCTCGGCGAGTCGTTCCTCGACGACAGCGCCACCGCCGACCTGAACGCCGGCGTGTACTACTCGTTCTCGACAAAGTCGGGCGACCTGCCGAACGGCCTCACGAACAAGAACATCTACGCGAACCCGGATCTGATGACCGACGCGCAGATGAATGGCGCCACCGTCGATCTGCGTTACACCGCGAAGGTCACGATGGTCATGACCGCCGGTGCCGCGCAGAGCTTGAGCTCGAACCTCAAGTTCACGATGTACACGGACCCCGGTTCGCCGGTGCCGCTGATCCGTGACGAGGAGCTGATCCTGCTCGAGGCCGAGGCGAAGTACTTCACCGGTGACGTGGCGGGCGCGCTCGTCGCGCTCAATCTCGTGCGCGTGACGTCGGGCGGCCTGGCGCCGATCGCCAGCACCCCGGACGCGACCATGTTCGTCAGCGACCTGCTGTACGAACGCGAGTTCTCGTTGCTATTCGAGGGTGGCCATCGCTGGATCGATCTGAGGCGGTTCATGCGCCCTCTCCCGCTCGACATGCCGACCCACGTCCAGAACTTGCGCTATCCGTTCCCGCAGGCCGAGTGCAACGCCCGCCCGAACGAGCCGAAGTGCATGCTCGGCAGCACCTAGAAACAGCGTTGCGACACCTGCGACACCGCGGTGTACGGTGTCGCACAAGCAGCGCCGTAGGTAGAGTGCGCGAATGCGTCGCGCCTACGGCCTGCTCGTTTCGATCTTGTTCGCGTGTGCTCGTCCGACGGAAGCACCGACCACACCGATCACGACATCGGCACCACCGCCGGCAACGCCTGCGGCTCTGCCGACGGCATCGTCGCCAGCGACCGCCGTACCCTCGGCCGCGCAGTCGATGTCGCCCGAGGTCTCCGGCTATGACAAGCCGCCGCAGAACGTGCTCGACGTGCTCCACGCACCGGCGCCCGCGAGACCGATGATGGCGCCGACGCGCGATCGGATCTTGCTCGTATCGTGGGTCACGTATCCGTCGATCGCGCAGGTCGCCGAACCCTACTTGAAGCTCGCCGGCGTGCGCCTCGAGCCGCGCACGCGCCGCAAGCACGACACCGAGGGTGGCTACGGTGTCGCGCCGTGCGCCCAGACGTTCGCGATGGTCGACGTCGCGTCGACAAAGGAGACCCCCATCGCGATGCCCGCCGGGTGCGTCGACGGCATCGCCTGGGCGCCCGATGGCTCGCGGTTCGCGTTCCGCAACACGACGCGCGACGCGGTCGAGCTCTGGATCGGCGACGCGGCGACTCGTCAGCTCCACCGGCTCGGCAACGCGCGCCTCAACCCGATGCTCGGCCACACGTTCCAGTGGCTCACGGATCACAAGACGCTCGTCGCCAAGCTCGTTCCGGATCACCAGGGTCCGCCGCCCGCGGGCTCGGTCGCGGCCGATGGTCCGAGCATCCAGGAAACCGACGGCAAGTCCGGCGAGTCGTCGACGTACGAGGCGCGCGACACGCTCAACAACAAGCACGACGAAGATCTGTTCGCCTACTACGCGACCAGCCAGCTTGCCGCGGTCGATACGACCACGGGCGCGGTGACACCGATCGGCAAGCCCGGCGTGTTCACCGAGGTCGCCGCTGCGCCGGATGACCAGCACATCCTCGTCGAGGCATTGCAGCGGCCCTACTCGTACAATGTGACGTACGGCCGCTTTGCACACACCGTCGAGGTCTGGGATCGGAGCGGCCGGCTCGTCCACACGATCGCCAACCTGCCGATCGCCGATCGTGTGCCGGTCGCCGGTGTCCCCACCGGACCGCGCGACTTCGAGTGGCGGACGACCGAGCCGGCGACGCTGTTGTGGGCCGAGGCGCTCGATGGCGGCGATTGGAACGTCACCGTGCCCGCACGTGACAAGGTGATGATTCAGAGCGCCCCGTTCGACGGCGCGCCGCGCGAGTTGCTCCAGACCCAGCAACGGTTCAGCGGACTCGACTGGACCGACAAGAAGAATCTCGCACTGCTCCACGACTACGACGAGAACCGCCACTGGCAGCGCACGTTCACGGTCGATGTCGATGCGGCGAAGCCGGCGCCCGCGGTCCTGTTCGATCTATCGAGCGACGAGCACTACAAGGATCCGGGCGAGCCGGTTTATCGCCAGCTCGCGAATGGCGAGTGGGTCATCCGCACCGATGGCGCCGCGATCTTCCTGTCGGGCGAAGGTGCGACGCCGGATGGCCTGCGTCCGTTCCTCGATCGCCTCGACCTCGCGACCAAGAAGGCGGAGCGGCTGTTCCACAGCGAGGCGAACGCCTTCGAGTACTTCCTGACGTTCGCCGGCGATACAAAGACGTTCTTCACGTGGCATCAGACGCCGAGCGATCCGCCGAACGCGTTCCTGCGCACCATCGGCTCGGCGGACGCGAAGGCGATCACGCATATCCCCGATCCGACGCCGGCGGTGCGCGCGATCAAGAAGCGGCTCGTCAAGTACAAGCGCAAGGACGGCACCGAGCTATCGTTCACGCTGATCACCCCGCCCGGCTACGTCGAGGGCACCCGGATCCCCGCGATCCTCTATGCGTACCCGCTCGACTACGCCAGCGCGAAGACCGCCGGCCAGAACAGCAGCACCGATCAGTACTTCACGCGGATCTCCGATTACCAGCTGCTGCTGGTCTCGGGCTACGCGATCATCGACAACGCCGCGTTCCCGATCGTCGGCGATCCCAAGAAGGCGTACGACACGTACCTCGAGCAGCTCGTCGATGACGCGAACGCCGCCGTCAACAAGGCGGTCGAGCTCGGCGTCGTCGATCGCGATCGGATCGGCGTCACCGGTCACAGCCACGGCGCGCTGATGACGGCGAACCTGGTGGCCCACACGAATCTATTCAAGGCCGGCGTGGCGACGAGCGGCTCGTACAACAAGACGCTCACCCCGTTCGGCTTCCAGAACGAGAAGCGCTCCGTGTGGAAGGGCCGTGACGTCTACATGAAGGTCTCGCCGTTCTTCTTCGCCGACAAGATCAAGACGCCGCTCCTGATCATGCACGGCGCCGAGGATGCGAATCCCGGCACCACGCCGCTCCAGGCGACCAAGCTCTACGAGGCGATCCGAGGCAACGGCGGCGTCGCGCGACTCGTCATGCTGCCGCACGAGCCGCACTGGTACTCGGCGATGGAGTCCAACGAGCAGCTCGCGTACGAGGAGCTGCGCTGGTTCGACAAGTACGTCAAGAACGCGGCCCCGAAGCAGCCGAGCAAGCCGGCGCGCTAGGGCTGCGCGGCCTGCATGATCGTCGCGAGCGTCGCCGAGTCGATCGTCGGCCGGCGACGGACCAGCGGGCGGCGCGCGAAGTTGGCCTCGGCACAGCCGGTCTGCAGCGCGAAGCCCATCTGCTTGTGGTCGATGTCGACGACCGTGAGCAAGCCGGCGAGCAGCGTGTTGCCGAACAGCGACACCTTCTGGGCGCTCCCGAACAGCTGGCTCGAGTCGCTGAACATGAAGCAGTACGAGCCGCCGCCCTGATCGAACATGTAGCTGCGCGTCGCCGGGATGGCGAGCGGCGTGGTCGAACCGGCGAAGCTGAGCGATAGGGGCGGCAGCGCGGCATCGAGCTGCGCGCTCGTCATCGTCGTGTTGAGGCACGCGCCGTCGGTCAGCGCCTGCGTGCCGAACGCGGCGGTGTAGCCGGTCGAGCCCTTCACGCCGTTGATCACGGCGGTGAGGACCGCGGCCGGGACGAACGTCTGGGTCGTGCCGGTGTCGATGATCGTCGGGCCAAAATCGGCACCGGTCAACGAGGCGGTGCCCGACACCGACGCGGCGCCGACGCTGACGATGTAATACGGCGCCGCCGAGCTGATCGGCGTGAAGGCCGGCGCAGCGGTTGCCGCCGCCGCGTCGTAGCCGCCGAGCCACATCGTGCCGCTATCCGGACAGAGCTGGAACGCGACCTCGCCGGTCATCCCCGAGCCGATCAACTTCGTCAAGTACGAGGTCGTGTACGGCAGGAGCAGGCCGTCGGGACCGAGCCCGAGGATGCCCTGATACGCCGAGCCCTGGAAGAACCCGGTCTGGCTCGTGATCGATGCGAAGTCGAGCGCGATCGCCGGCCGGGTGCCCATCGCCGCGTTGTCCTCGAACACCTCGCCTTTCCAGGAGCCGCTGCCGTACTGGCTCGAGGCGGCCTGGTGGAGATCCATGCCCGTCGCCGTGGGCGTGTACGCGGGATGGACCGAACAGTTCGTGCAGGACGCGGCGGCGACGCCGGTCGAGGTCGAGCCGGTATCGACGACGACGTCGAACGGCTGGCCTCCGAGCTGGAGCTTCGCGGTGTACGCGCCGCCGAGGCCAACGAGCGGGATCGCGACGACCCCCGCCTGGCTCGCCGGCGCATCGGGCATCGGTGCAGCGTCGATCTGAACGGCGGCATCCGGCCCGTCGCCGTCCGAGCTGTTGCCGCAGCCGGTGGTGGCCAAGGCCGTGAGAGCGAGCGTCTTGCAAATACGAGCGAGCATGAACCCTCCGCGCGAACCAGCGCGTACGGACCGTACTCGCACGGACGGTACGCACCGCCTCGAAACCGCAGAACTCCGGCAGCACTCGCTGTCTGACCGCTGTTGAGAGGCTGCGGCACGCGCGCAGCACCCAAAGATCAGACCACTGGCCAAGTGTTCTATAGCATGTTATATAACGTTGCATATGATTCCGGATGTCGTCCGCGACCTGGGTCACCTCACGCTCGGCTCGCGCCTCAAGCGCCTGGGAGAGCGACTCCAGGCCCACACCCAGCAGATCCTCGATGCCTGCGGCCTCGAGATCCAAGCCGCGCAGTTCACGTACCTGGCCGCGATCGATCGCATGGGCCCGTCGACGATCGGCGAGCTCGCGGAGGCCGTCGGCGCGAGTCAGCCGGGAGCGACCCGCACGCTCGCGCAGCTCGCCGATGCCGGGTTGGTCGATATCCGGACCGCGAGCGAGGACCAGCGGCGCCGGACGGTGGTGCTCGCGAAGCGCGGGCGCGAGCTGGTCGAGGCCGGCAAGCGCGACGTGTGGCCGGTGATCGAGGCGGCGGTCCGCGACCTTTGCGCTCCGGCGAAGGGGCCCCTGCTCGCCCAGCTCACCGCACTCGAGGACGGGCTCGTCGCGGTGCCACTCCGCGATCGCGCCGCGGCGGTGAAGCCGGCGCGCAAGGCGGCGCGATGACGGACGTGTTGGTTCGTCCCGTGTGGGACGCCCTCACCCACAACCAAGCGGGCGTGGCGATCGGCGGCGCGCGCGCGCGCCGGTTCGCGAAGGACATCGGTCACCTCGCGGCGGCGCGCGACGATGCACCGGAGAGTCTCGCCGCCCTCGCAGCGCTCGTTCGTTCGACCGGGACGTTGTTGCTGTTGCAGGCCGACGAGATCGTGGTGCCGCCGGGCACCGTCGCAGTCACGACCGCGCAAGGCGTGCAGATGCTCGCGTCGCGCCTCGTCACGGTCGCGCCGCGTGGAGCCGCGCAGATCGAGCAACTCACCGAGGCGGATGCGCCGGCGATGCTCGAGCTCGCGACGTTGACGAAGCCCGGCCCGTTCGGAGCTCGCACGCAGAGCCTCGGCGAGTACTGGGGGGTCAAGGAGCACGGCGTGCTGGTCGCGATGGCCGGCGAACGCATGCGCCACACCGGCTTCACGGAGCTAAGCGGCGTCTGCACGCATCCGAGCGCGCGCGGCCGTGGCTACAGTCGGAGCCTGTGCGCGTGGGTCGCGGGGCGGATCCTGGCGCGCGGCGAGACGCCTTATCTCCAGGCGTACGCGACGAACACGCCCGCGATCGAGCTCTATCTCTCGCTCGGGTTCGCGATCCACCGCACGATGCACGTCGCCGCGCTCGCTAGCGCGTGCTCCACTTCTTCTGCTGCGCGTGCGTGAGATCCGGCGGCGTGCAGTCGCGATACGTCATGTCGATCGAATCCATCGTGAGCGGACCATGACCGCGGCACTCCATGTACTGCGTGCGATGGAAGAAGTGCGAGGCCGTGCCCCAGCGCCGGACTTCCCACGAGTACGACGGCCCCTCGATCGGCACGACGATCAACGTCGGCATCGCGTGATTGTCCGAGTCGCGCGCCGGCGACAACGTCATCTTGAAACCTCCTGGATCGCGGATCCCCTCGCGCATTCCAAGCTCGTGAATGCGTGGCGATCCTTGTCGCGCGAGGCAGGCCGCGCAAGCGCCGCCGCGAATCGGTGTGCACGAATTGTTCACGTCTCGCGCCTCGTTCGCGTCAGCGCGTGACAGCACGCATTCGTATCGGTGAGCGACCGTTCGGGCCCAGGCTTACCACCATGACCGACGATGCAGCTCGAGAGCGCGCGATCCAGATCCTGGTGCGCTCGCTGTATCGCGATCTCAAAGCGCAGGGCTACGAGGACAAGCACATCGTCGCCGTCGCGATCGAGCTGCTCGGCAAGGTCACCGACGAGCTGGCGACCGAGCGTGTGCCGCGCCGAGCGCGCGTCGCCTAGACCTTCTGCGCCGATCGACACGACCACGAGGAGTTTTTACGTAACCCGCGTGCAACAGGGCCCCACGCAGAGTCCTGTGGGACTCGATGGTCGATCAGCTACGCGGCTCGCTCACGCCGGTCGTGCTCGACTCGCTGCGCTTCGAGAGCGGTTCGGCGCGCCTCGTCGATGACAACCAGGACGGCTACGCCGATCGGATCCTCGACGGCACCTGGAACACCGAGACCGACGACTGCATGGGCGTGCGCACGTCGCAGGTCACGTTCACCGCGCAAGATGAACGCGTCAGTGGTTCTGCGGATAGTGCGCGGTCGCCTGCGGCAGCATCGCCTGAACGCCACCGCCGAGCTGCGCTGCGTTGTAGTACGGCGAGCGCTGGATGTACTGCTCGAACATGCGGAGCAGCGGCTGCCATGACGTCGAGTTGACGATCAAGATCGGGATGAGCCCCATCGCGAGCACACGGACCATCGCCGACGGCGCGAACGCGTTGTACGCGAGCACCGTCATGCCGTTGTCTTGCTTGATCTTGATGCCGATCCCGGTCCACCCGCTCTTCTTCAGCACGACGTCGAGCCCGAGCAGCGCGGTCTTGTAGACCGTGTAGCCTTGCGACGCCCAAGCCTGACCGAGCTCCTGGACAAGCGAGTCTGGCGTGATGTGGGGCGCGGGGACGCCGAGCAAGATCTTGCCGCGCGAGAACAGTCCGGGTGGTTTGAGCTGCAGCATGAACGTCCATGGTGCACGAGCTCTCCCTCGGTGTCTGGTCAGAGCGACATCAAGTCCTGCTCGAGGTCGGCGCGCCTCGGGCCGATGGAGCGCGAGTCCCGGCGCACCGTTACACGACAACGAGCTCGTTGGACCGCGTGTAATGGAAAATAGATGAGCGCGGGCGCTACACGTGCGGGATACTGGAGCGATGCACCTGCTCGAGAGGACCGTGAGTCGTCGCACCCTCGTGGCGTTCGCGTTGGCATTCGGGTCATTGCTGCTGGTGTCGGCGGATACGCCGCGCGAGCGCGGGCGGGTCGTCGTCACCGAGACCGAGACGACGATCCTCGATGTCGTCGAGTTCGCACCCGGGACGGCGACGTTGCGAGGAACCTCGAGCGCGACGCTCGATGCGGTCGCGGAGACGCTGCGCGGCAATCCGAGCATCGAGCTGGTCGAAGTCCAGTCGCACATGCGCAGCGATGGCATTGGCGCTGCGGATCTCGAGATCTCTCAACTCCGCGCGGAGGTCGTGGCGAGGTACCTCGTCGCGGCGGGGGTCGAGCCCGGAAGGCTCGTCGCGCAAGGCTACGGCGATACCCAACCACTCGATGCGAACGCGGCAAAGGCGGCGAACAACGAGCGGATCGCGTTTCTGATCCTGAAGCGCGACGGCGACCGCTGAGCACACCACTTCGCCGAACCTGACGAGGTGTGTTGCTCGTCGAGCGTGAGCGATTCAGGTGACGATCAGGGATGCTTGCGTTTGATCATCCGCTTCGGTGGCGGCTTGCGCTTGATCACTTTGACGCCCGCATCCGGCGCGACAGGCGCAGCATCTTCCGGCACGGCCGTCTCGGTCGCGGGCGCAGTAGCTGCGTCTTCAATAACGGAAGGAGCATCGGCCGCTGCCGCATCTTGCGGCATGGCATCCCGCAGGGTCGCGATGGCAGGCTGAGCTGCCGCGTCCACCTGCGCCGCCGGCGCGTTGCCCTTCGGCCACACCACGTACGCGCCTGCCCCGAACGCGGCGGCGGCGAGGATCCCGATCACCACCCATCGGCCGCCGGAGGACTTCGTCGGCGCGGGCGGCGCGAAGTCGTCGGCGCCGACGACGAGGCCCTTCCACACGCTCCGGTCGTTCTTGTCATCTGCCTTCACCGGCAGCTCTACCGGCAGCTTCGGGGCCGACGGTTTGACCTCGAGGACCTGGCTGTCCGAGAGCATCTGGGTCTTGTCGTTCTTGTCGGATGAATCGCCCACCGAGTGACGAGCGTACCTTAGGATGATCATCGTGCGCGGGGATCCCACACCACTCGATCCGGCGTATGCGGCACTCGCGCTCGGCGATGCCACCGACCGGGAGCAGATCCTCGACCTGCTCGTCCGTGCGGTGAAGTCGCGCGCCGCCTCGGTAACGCTGCTCTCGATCCACGTCGACGAGCTCCGCGGCCGCGGCACGGCGCTTCGGATCCCGCGCCACACCGTCCCGGCGCTCGAGGACGCGATCGCCTCGCGCAAGCCAGCCGCCACCGCGATCGGCACCGGCGAGCCGTTCGTCGACGGCATGCTCGAGCAGCTCGGCGATCCGACACGCACGGCCTTGGTCCTACCGATCAGCGACGGCTCGCGCACCATCGCACTCGTCGTCGCTCACGACGAAGCGGAGCTGGGCGCCGCCGAAGTGACCGAGCTCCTGACGACGCTCGCCGCGACGAAGACGGCGATGGTGCGGCTCGCGGAGACCCGCGCGAAGGCCGCTGCACCTGCGCGCGCTGCCAAAGATCCCAACGACACGAGCTACGTCGTCGAGATCACGCAGCCGCCCGATCCGCTCCCGGTGTTGCGCGAGCGCGGCGCGTGGAGCGAGCTCGCGATCGCGATCCGCGAAGAGGTCCGCGCGGGCATGGAGCACGGTACGCCCGACGAGGATGGCCAGCTCGAGCTCTTGCTCGAGCTCGGCGGCGTCGAGGCCGATCGGCTCGGCCATCCCGATCGCGCGATCGAGGCGTGGCGCAGCGCGCTCACGATCGATGCGGGCGACGCGCGCGTGCTCGAGGCACTTCACACGTTGCTCGAGAAGCAGCAGCGATGGGCCGACTACGTCGACGTCCTCGACAAACAGGTCGCACTCGCCGAGGACCCGCAACGCCGCGTCGCGCTGTTGTTCGAGCTCGCTGGGGTGGCGAACGGCAAGCTCGGCGACGACGAGGCCGCGATCGCCGCATACGAGCGGATTCTCAACTGGGACCCGGCCCACGAGACCGCAACGCGCGAGCTCGAAGGACTGTACACGGCGCGCGAGCAGTGGGAGCCGCTCGCGGCGCTGCTGCTCGATCGCGCGACGCGCCAGAAGGATCCGCCGCAGCGGATCGCCGCGCTCGAAGCGGTCGCGCGGATGTACGAGGACAAGGTCGGCGACCTGCGCGCCGCGTTCCTCGTATGGTTGACGATCTTCCGGATCGCACCGGATCAGCTGCAGATCGTCGACGAGCTCGCGCGGCTCGGCCCTGGCGCCGAGGCGTGGGACGAGCTGCTTGCCGAAGGCACTGCCCTCGCCGAGGAGCTCGAAGTCCGGCGCCCGCTCGCGGCGGCGCGGGTGTGGCACCTGGTCGGCATCTGGACCCGCGACCACGTCGGGCAGCGCGACGACGCGATGCGCGCGCTCGAGCGCTCGGTCACCCTCGAGCCGGCCGCGGATGCGCCGCTCACCGAGCTCGTCGGGATGCTGCGCGCCGAAGCGAGGTGGGTCGATGTCGCAGCGCTGCTCGCGCGGCGCGCCGAGCTCGAAGCGGATCGCGGCCGGCGCAGCGAGCTCTACGCGCAGCTCGGCGATCTGTACGAGACCACGCTCGACGATTCCGACGAGGCGATCCGGTGGTACGAGGCCGCGCTCGCCGACGAGCCCGAATCCAAGCACGTGTTGATCGCGTTGCACCGGCTCGACCTCGCGACCGAGAGGTGGGACGCCCTGCCCGACCTGGTGCCGCGCTTGATCGCGGTGCTCGACGGGACCGAGGAGCGCCCGATCGTGCTCGATCTCTACGTCGAGCTCGGCACGGTGCTCGCCGATCACCTCGGCCGTCCAGCCGATGCGGTGCAAGCGTTCGAGGGGGCTCTCGCGCTCGATCCGAAGCATGCGGCGGCGCTCGAAGGCCTGTCGCACGTCTACGAGATGACCGGCGAGACCGACGCGCTGCTCGAAGCGCGCGAAGCGGAGGCGGACGCACGGCCGAGCGCGAAGCGATATGCCGACGTTGCGACCGCCTGGAGCGACCGCGGCCGGTTCGATCGCGCGGCGATCTGCTGGCGCCGAACGCTCGAGCTCGCACCGCAGGATCCCGCCCCGCGCGCCGGTCTCGCACGAGCGCTGCGCGGTTCCGAGGCATGGAGCGACCTCGCCGCGCTGCTGCGCGACTCGCGCGACCCCGCTGCGCTGATCGAGCTCGCCGCCGTGCTCGACGACAAGCTCGACGATCCCGCCGGTGCGACGGCGGCCTATCGCGCCGTCCTCGCGATCGAACCGGCACACCGCGGCGCGCTCGAAGCGCTCGCACGGTTGCACGATCGTGCGGGTCACACCCAGCAGGCGATCGAGGCGCTCGCGACCCTGCTCGAGACCACGACCGTCGCGAAGCCACGATCAGAGTTATTCGCGCGGATCGGGCAGCTCTACCTGAACGTGCGCGACACCGCGAACGCCCGGATCACGCTCGCACAAGCGATCGCACTCGACCTCGAAAACGCGGGGGCGCACGAGGGCATGGCGCGCCTCCACCTGATGCAGGACGAGCTCGTCGCGGCGGGCGAAGAATTGATCCAGGCCGCGACGCTGTCGCAAGAAGATCGGGAGCGCGTCCGCCGGCTCGCGGATGCCGCGTGGGTGTTCCGGCATCGCCTCCACGACACCGAGCGCGCGCGGCAATGCCTGCACTTGATCCTCGAGCTCGAGCCCGAGCATCCCGACGCCAAGCTAGCGCTCGCCGAGCTGTTGCACGCGACCGAGCAGTGGGAGTCGCTGTGGCCGCACCTCGAGCAAGAGGTCGTACGTGCCCAGGCGGACCCGGCGCTGCCGGCGGCCGAGCGGCTCGAGATCTTCTCGCGCGCCGCACGTTGCGCACTCGAGCTCGATCGGTTCGACACGGCGCTCGAGCTCTACGATCGAGCGTGCGCGCTCGACCCGAAGCCCGCGCTCGCCATCGAGCGTGCAGACGCGTTGTACCGATCGCGCTCGCTCGAAGCGGCGGCAGCGGCGTACCAGACGATCCTCGTCCGCCACGCGAGCACGCTCGAGCCTGGGGTTTTGATCGACGTCTATCGCCGGCTCGCCGAGATCCAGACCACGCTCGGCAAGGTCGCCCAGGCCGTGCTGTTCCACCGCAAGGTGCTCGAGCTCGACCCGCGCCATCGCGGTGCGCTCCACGATCTCGCCGAGCTCGAGCTCGGCCGCAACCGGGTCGACGAAGCGATCGCGCAGTTGCGCGCGCTCGTAGCGATCCTCGAACCGGTGGAGCGCGTGCCCGTCCTCGAGCGGATCGGTGATCTGTATCGCGACAAGTTGCGCAACTCGCCGCGCGCGATGTCGGCGTACCTCGAAGCACTCGAGCTCGATGCCGGTAACCGCCCCCTGCTCCAGCGCGTGCTCGACCTCCAGTCCGCGGCCGGTCAGTGGCGCGCGGCGACCGAGACGATCGAGCGCTTTCTCGAGCACGAGGCCGAGCCCGGCAAGCGCGCCGCGTACTACCTCGCATCGGCGGAGATCCGGCGCACCGAGCTCCGCGACAAGCCGGGCGCGCTCGACGCCTACGATCGCGCGCTCGCCGAGATGTTCCGCGAAGACCCGCTCACGCCGGCGACGCGGGCGCGCGGCCTCGATACGTTTCGCTTGATCGACGAGCTCGTCACCGCCGACCGCAACTGGAAGCGACTCGAGCAGAGCTACCTGCGCATGGTCAAGCGCGTGCCGAAGGGCGATCCGGTGCTGCTGCCGCTGTGGCACGCGCTCGGCGAGATCTATCGGACGCGGCTCAAGCAGTACGACAACGCGATCCGCGCGTTCGAGGTCGCTCACGCGCTCGATCCCGAGAAGCAACCGGAGCGCGCGTCCGTGCTTGCCGAGCTGTACTCGCTCGTCGGTCGCAAGCAGCCCGAGCGCGTCGCAGAACAGGCGACGAAGCTCGTCGAAGCGGACCCCGAGCACCCCGATGCGTATCGCGCGCTCGGCCGAGCGAGTCTCGCCGCAGGCAAGCTCGACGAAGCGTGGTGCGTCGCGCGCGCGCTCGTGTTCTTGAAGAAGGCGAACGACGAGGAACGCGCGCTCTACGAGCGGTTCGCGGCGCACGAGGCCGACAAGGCGACCGGCATCCTCGACGACGACACGTGGGCCGCGGCCGTGCGACTTCCAGACGAGGACCGCACGATCAGTGCGCTGTTCGCGTTGATCTGGGAAGCCGCGGTCGCGCCGCGTGCCGGTGCGCCGAAAGACTTCGAGCTCAAGCCGAAGGAGCGCTTGCCGGTCGAGGACGGCACGCGCGTGATCGCGAAGATCTTTCGCCACGCCGCGCGCGTCCTCAACGTCGCGTTGCCCGAGGTCTACATCCAGCCGCGGCGCAAGGGCCGCTTGTTGCTCGCGAACTGCATCGAGCGCGGCCGCCTCGTCCCCGCGGTGATCGTCGGCCGCGACCTCATGACCGGCTACCGCGACACCGAGCTCGCCGCGGTCGTCGGCGCGATGCTGTCGCTGCTGCGCCCCGCCTACTGGCTCCGCCTCGCGCTGCCGGCGGTCGAGGAGCTCGAGGCTGCCGTCGCCGCCGCCGCCGAGCTCGGCGGTCGGCCCGGCTTCGGCGCGAGCTCCGAGCTGCGAACCGCGATCGCCGCCGAGATCCAGAGGCGCCTGCCGCGCACCGGCGTTGCAGCGCTCCGCGCGATCGTCGAGCGCCTACCCGAACGCCCCGACCTCGCACGCTGGCGCACCGCGGTCGACCTCGCATCGCAGCGCGCCGGCTTCCTCGTCTCTGGCGAGCTCGCCGCCGCCGCGCGCATGTTGTCGACCGAAGCCAGCGCGAGCGGCCGGCCCGGCCAGCGCGTGCAACAGCTCGTCAGCTACTCGGTCTCGCCGAGCTACTTCGCGGTCCGCGCGCACCTCGGCGTCACGGTGCGCTGAATCATCTGTTTTGGGGACGCGACCTGAAATCGCCGCTCGCAACGCGACGTGGCCGGCATCTTGACTACGCCGCAGGTGCCACACAGATCTGACGGTGTCATGGCTTTCCGGGCGCGATCAGCCCAACCGCGCCATACAAGCCGGCAGCGATCAGGAGCGCGTCCGTCGTGCCTCCAACGCGCAGCGCGAGCACGGCGACGATGCCACCGGCGACGGAGGCGGCCCCGTTGATCGCCCACAGGCTCGCGATCCGGATCGCCGGTTCGCCGTGGGAAGCGAGCAGCACCGGGAACGGGCCGCCGATCGCGAGGCCGGCGGGTGCGAGGAGCACGGCGATCAGCAGCAGGCGCGCGGTGTCGCTCGAGATGGAATCGAGCCACGCGAGGTTTCGCACGAGCAGTGCGGTCGCGGCGACGGCGAGCCCGGCTGCGAGCGCGGCCCAGGTCACCCCGCGGGCGAGTCGGCGCCAGCGATCGCCCAGCAGCAACGCGCCGGCGGCGCTCCACGCGAGCAAGCAGAACAGCACGAACGAGACGGCGTAGAGCGTGCCGCCGGCCGCGAGCGTGAAGCGCTGGATCAGCGCGAGCTCGACGCACAGATAGGCGCCGCCGAGTCCCGTCGCGACGGCGGCGGGCCGGAAGAACGTTGTCGCGTCGCGCAGGCGCTCGATCATCAAGACGACCACGACGACGATCGCGCCGAACAACACCCACAACCGGCCGGGTTCGGCGAGTGCGGTCGCGGCCAGGCCTTTGGTGTTCTGAAAGAAGTACGGCCGCTCGTCGTGGACCGGCGCGAGGTCGTCGCGGCCGGTGGCGCCGAGCGATTTCGGATCGAGCAGTTGCTTGCGGCGGTCGGGTGGATCGCCCGGTCCCCACAACAGCTCTGCCGGATCGAGATCGAGGCCGTCGGCGACCTCGAGCGGCATCGCGGAGGTGCGGACGACGATCATGTAGCGATACGCGGTTCCCGGCCGTGGATCGCGGAGCACGGCGACACCTTCGAGCGCTCGTTCGCGCGGTACGCCGACCCGGCCGAGCGCTTCGATCACCGTGAGGAGCTGGCGGAAGGCATTGCCCGGATCACTGTGGATCAGCACGAGCACACCGGCCGGCGTCAGATGGCGCAGGTACAGCTCGACCGCCTCGACCGTGTAGAGCGTCGCTTCCATGCCGGCGGGTTGCGCGTGCGCGTTGCCGGTCAGTGCGAGCGCGAGCTCGATCTCGTCGTAGCGTTCGGTGGTGTCGGCGAGGTAGCGCCGCGCGTCCTCGATGAACAGGCGCACGCCCGGCACGTGATAGACGTCGCCGGCGAAATGCTTCCAGCGCGCGAGCACGTCGGGGATCGCGGGATTGACCTCGACGGCGTCGACGCGCGTCGCGCCGTACTTCAACGCCAGCCACACGCTCGCACCCGCGCCGGCGCCGAGCACGAGGACGTGATCGGGGTGGAGCGCGCGATATGGCAACGACATCAGCAGGCCCCACGTCGTCTCGAACGTGCCCGCCTTCGCGTGCGGCTCTTCGACCATGTAGGTCGGGCTCATGCCGTCGGTGAACACGCCCAGCCGATCGGGCTCGGGCGCGCGGTGGACGTCGAGCCGGCCGAGGGGACTCCACGCGGAATCGAGCACGTCACGCGGAGACGTGCCCGATTCGACGATCGCCTTCTCGGAATGTGGATCCGAACCAAGCAAGACCTCGAGCGGCCCGTCGGGCAGCGTGTCAGTGCGTCCGAGCACCAGGAGGCCGACGTGCGCCACCCCGATCAGCGCGATCACGATGCGCGGACGAGCTCGGTGCTCGCTCAGTATCACCGCCAACCCGCAAGTGATCAGGCCCAGCACACCCATGATCTCCGTCGGCGCGAATGGGCCGATCAGTCGAGGCGTGATCAAACAACCCACCGCCGCCGCGAACAGATCGAGCGCGTACGTCGCGCGCGCTGCGCTGCTTCCACGCTCGGCGTAAGCGTTCGACACGAGCATGCCTGCGCACGCGAACGTCACCAGCGACACGACAACGAGCGCTGGCAATCCCGCGCCCGCGGTCGCTGCCGACGCGAGGAGCCACAGCGCCACCGCGAGCGCCGGAGCCGCCAGCGCCGGCTCGGTCCACCTCGGCATCCGCAACCGGATCGCGGCTCCCACGCCGAGGCCGAGCAGCGCGATCGACAGGGCCGTCGAGGTCGCGTGCGAGCTGCCGATATACGCGAACAACCGCGTCGACGTGAGCTCGAGGACCAGCGCCACGAACGTGACGATCGCGATCGTCGCTGCCGGGCGATGCTTGCTCGTCTCCAGTGGCGCGCAGCGTATCACGCACAATGATGACGTCCGCCGGGACAACGCCGTACCATCGAGTCGATGAAAGCCTTCGTCGCGTTGATGGCCGTGGCGGGTTCGGCGGGTGCAGCGCCGCGGCTGCCGGCTCAGGTGTTTTCGATCAAGTCGGTCACCGCGTCCTCGACCTATGCCGGCAAGGGTTACGAGGCCTGGCGGCTCGTCGAGAATACGTACGAGCGCTCGATGGATATGACGACTTCATCCGCGTACTACTCGTGGTGCGAAGGCAAGAAAGATGAAGGCATCGGCGAAGGCGTCACGATCGAGCTCTACGAACCGACCCAGATCGATCACATCACGCTGGCGCCCGGTGTGCAGCGCACCGAGAAGCTGTTCGCCAAGAACAATCAGATCACCAAGATCACGGTGAGCGTCGATGACAAATCACAGACCATGGTAATCACGCCCAAGTACGGCGCGACCATCGATGTGAAGATCGGCGCGAAGGTGACCAAGCTCGGCATCAAGATCGCCGCGGTGACGAAGGGCCAAGATAACGACTCGTGCTTCTCGGAAGTCACGATCGCGAGTCCGGGCGCCGCCGAGGTGTCGGTGCCGCTCGTGGTCGGTATCTCGCCGGCGGCATGGGGAAAGCTCGGGCCGGTCCTCGACGCACTGATCAAGAAGCAGGCGCCCAACGGCGACCCCGACGACGAACGAGGTTATCGCGTCGAGGGTAAGGGTCCTGGCATCGTCACGATCACGTTCCCCGCCCACAGAGACACATTGGACCAATGGACGATGGAGTGGAAGAACGAGAAGTGGACGCGCAAGAGCATCGGCAAAGAGGAGTGGTAGTCAGTTCGCGAGAGGGCCTCGCCGGCCAGGTATTCGACGCCGTCGGATCCACCGCGTTGCGACTCGAAATCAGGCGCGGCGCTTGGCTCTTGCGGGCCGCTTCGCCGGCTTCTTCGCGGCGGGCTTCTTCGCAACCGCCTTCTTCGCAGCCGCCTTTTCGGCGCGGTCGGTGACGCACACATCGCACTGGTCTCGGCCCCGGTTGTGATCGGCGCTCGCGCGCACGAGCTCTTCGAGCATCGTCACGTCGATGTCGGCCAGGCGCTTCACGTAGAGGCAGCCCGTGCTGCCCTTGTACTTGCCGAGCCGCGCGAGCCGCGCGGCCTCGCCTTTCGCGCCGGACTTCGCATAGAGCACGAGTGCTGCGCTGCGCGGCGAGAAGCCGACGAGGCACATGTCGCCCTCGCGCCCGCTCTCGTACTTGTAGTGGTACGACCCGAACCCGACGATCGACGGGCCCCACATCACGGCCGGCTCGCCGCTCGCGCGCTGGAAGATCTGGACGAGCGCCTCCGCGTCGGCGCGGCGATCCGGACCGGGCACGCGCGCGATGAACTGCGAAGCAGTCATGCTCGTCGGCTTGGTCTTCGACTCACCCATCCGCCGAACCTAGCGCGGGTCGCAGCCCCGTGTAATAAGCTGTCGTGATGCGTTCGCAACTCGCAGTGCTTGGCCTGATCACCGCCTGCGGGAGCGTCCCGAGTCGTCACATCGATGACGCACCGGGCGAGCCTCACGATGGAGTGGTGCACGATGCAACCAGCGTCCCGATGGATGCGCCCGGGTGCATGACCTTCATCGCGTCGACCTCGACCGCGACGGACGTCCTCTCGTACACGTTCAGCGGCGGCGCCTTCGAGAGCTTCGGCTGCGCACCGATCGATCCGAACTACTGGATGTCGGGCGCCGGCATGTCCGCGACCGTCACGTTCGTCGCGCCAATATCGCACCCCTCCATTCGGGTGTGGGGCATGAACACCGACGACACCGCGTCGGTGACCGTGAACGGCAACGCCTACCCACTCGATCCTGCGGCCGCGACGTTGAGCCCCAAGGTCGTGTGTGGAGTCTCGCCCGGCCCCGACGGCATGACCTTCGTCAGCGGCCAGCTCACGGGTGCGAACACGCCGAACGAAGGAAACTACTCGTACCAGGACCTCAGGATCGACCAGCCCAACGTCACGTCGATCCAGATCTCCGGCCTCACCGGTGCCGGCTGGGGCTTCGCGGGAGCTTCCGTCCCCGGCTGCGCGACGCAGAGCTAGGCGAGCCCGTCGCGCTCACTGCTTGGCGGCTTGACCCTGGTCGAGAAAGTACTGCTTCTGTGCCGGGTAGTAATCTTCGAACTTCGGTAGCGGCTCGCCGGCCTTTACGGCGACGAGGTTGTCGAAGTAGTACTCCCAGCCGGGGCCGAATTCGCCGACCATCTTCTTCTTCTCGGCGAGGTTGTGCACGAACGTCAACTGCGTCGTGTCGCCGGTCTGCGCGAGGTGGAGCTCGAGGCGCTTCTCGCCGAAGCCACTGATCGTCTTGACGACGAGGTGGTGGGGCGCGTCGCACGTCTCGATCAGGACGTTCGTCCAGGCCTCGCCCTTCTCGAACACCATCAGCAAGCGGACCGTCTTGCCGACCCCGGCCTCGCCCTCATAGCGGCCGTACCAGCGCTCGAGGCTTTCGGACTTGGTCACGCTCGTCCACACGTCCTCGATCGGCGCGCGAAACGTGCGGGTGATGATCAGTTTGTCGCCGTCAACGCGGCCGGTCGGCTGGGGATTCATGCGGTCTCCTTCTTGGTCTCTTCCGTGATCGTGACAACGGGCGCACGCTTGCGCTGGCGGCGCACGCGATGGACTTCGGTCTCGAGCGCCATGAACCGGCGCTCCCACTCGTTCGCGACGGTCGCGTGGAGCTCCTGCAGGAAGCCTTCGAGCGAAGCGAGTGCGGCGAGCTCGATCTGATAGACGCGCTCGCGCCCCTGCAGCTGATCGCGGACCAGACCGGCTTCGCGCAGCACGCGTAGGTGGCGGCTAACCGCAGGCCGACTCACCGAAAACGCACTGGCGATCGCGCCGGCGGTGACGCCGCGGTCTCGCACCATCCGGAGGATGTCCCGGCGGATAGGGTCTGCAAGAGCCTGAGCGACCGCGTCCACGGCCTTATCTGTAACGAGTTAGTTACGCATTGTCAACAACGAAACTACACGCGACCCGCTCCCCACCGACATCGCGTGACGCCGCGTTCAGGCTTCGCCGGTCAGCAGAAACTTCTGGACGTTCGCTTCGCTCAGCTTGAACGCGGCACTCGCACGCCCGGTCCTCACGACTTCGTCCGTCGCCGTGTCGACCACCTTCAGGATCGCGTGCGGGTCATCTTCGTCGAGCTGGATATCCAGATCCGCTTGCAGCCGCTGGCCGCTCTTCCCCTGACACGTGATCGATCGATGCAGCTTCGCGCGCAGTGCCGCTTGATGCCGGACGAGCACGTCGTTGGCGCCCTTGACCAGGCTGTTGAAGTCCGGGTGCCCCATCGGCTTCGGGTTCACCTTGTCGCGGCCCATCGTCCACGGGCTGACGAGGATCGGCTCGGAATCACCATCGCGCGTCATCTCGACCGCCCAGCCCTCGTCGTTCTCGTTCTTGATCACCCGCGCGGTCCAGCCGTTCTTCTTCCACAGACGCGGATCGGAGGTCTGCTCGACGACTTCTTCCATGGCCGCAGCATCGCTCAGGGGGATGACACTGCGCTAAAAGCGAGGTAGCCATGGGCTGGTTCTCTCGAACGTCGGATCCGGCGAAGCCGCCACGCTGGGGCTTCACCGACGAGTGGGAACAGTTCGTCGGCGATCTCGTGACCATCGCAGCGGAGTGGGAGCTCGCGCTGACTCCTATCCTGATCAAGGACGGTCGCATCGATCTGCCCGATCATGCCGCGTACGACTACTGGGATCTGAAGGCGCTCGCGGGCCGGTGCCGCGATCTCGAGCCCCATCAGCGCGACGAGGCGATTCGAGCGGACCTGCTCGAGATGTTCGGCCATCCCGCGACCCGGCCGACGGTCGAGCCGATCGACGAACCCGCACCCCAGGATGCGCGCGACGCGAACGTTCGGGTAACCCGCACGGGTGGGACTCCGCTCGAGCCAGGATCGCTGCGGGCGCAGATCTTTGGCGAGATTTACTTCTCGATGCTCGACCACGACAAGATCGCCTGCCGAAAGCTCGGCGACGCGTGGCTCGTGATGGTCCAGGAGGTTCCAGGTGGCGAAGCGACGGTCACGCACGAGCAGGTCTCGAAGATCGGTCTCGACCTCGACGCCGCATTCGATCTCGGAATCGCGCAAGGGATCGTGCGCATGGCGGAGGTCCAGATCGCAAAGGTCGAGGTTCCCGGAGCCAAGGTCGAGCTCGTCGTCGCGAACGAGTTTTTCCTGTCGGCACTGATGCTCTCGCCCCACGCGCCAGGTTCGATCGCCCCCGACATCAAGTGTCCGATCACGTGGCACCATTGGCTGATCGCCGAGCTCGAGCCAACAGCGGATCGCGCGACGATCGAAGCGCTGCAAACGCTCGTCAACAAGATCGGCGAGGGCGTGCAGGTCGGAGCCTCGGAGTGGATTGGCACTTCACTCTGGTACTGGCCGCCCGACTCGGAACCGACCCCCTTCACGCTCGATACGCTCCCCGCCCCGCTCGCCGGTTTACGGGGATGAAACCGGGCGCGGCCGGCGCTGTCTGCTCGGTGTGGACCACGACATCCGACCGCGACGCTGGCCGTGGCTCGTCGCCATCGTCGTCACGGCGCTCGGCGTGCTGGGGATCGTCCATTACCGGCGTGGGGCGAAAGACGCCGCGGACCTCGTGAAGGACTTCCTCGGTCGGCCGTACAACTTCAAGGCGTTCGAGAAGTTCCTATCCGAATAGCGAATCGCGCACCGCAACCGTCCGGTCGCGTGTATCCGCCGGTTCACTAGCGCAGCGCGGTGTGCCCTTCATGAGTGGCACCTCGTGTCACTGCGTATTGGCCAACCGCTTCGGCGCCGCCACGCGGCCGCGCCTAAGCTGTCATCGATGTACCTGCGCTGTTCGCTTCTGCTCGCGTGCCTGGGTTGCGGCACCGCGCCACTGACTGGAACAGGGACCGACGCTGCGAACGGCCACGATGCCACGAGCGATGGCCACGGTAGTGCGAGTCCGCTCGACGCGGCCGGCAGCGGCGGCAGCGGCGGCAGCGGCTCGGGTTCGGGCGTCGACGGCACGCCGACGAGACAACCGTGCACGAGCAACTTCGGCAGCGCGCTGCCCAGCTCGGGTACGTACGGTCGCCTCGACGGCTATCTCGTCGCGATCGTGGCACCCGGCGCGACGAGCGGCTGCAACGACGACGACTCGCACGTCCATCTCCAGATCAAGATGAACAACGCGATCTACGACATCGCGATCGACGCCACCAACGGCACGACCCACGTCGATGACGTCCACACCGGTACGCTCGACATCGCGATGCCGTCGGGTCCGGCATGGGCCGAGGGTTTCCATACGGGCGTCACGATCGACTATCCAGCGCTGGGCGTGCACGCGAGTGCGCTGTCGCTCGAGAGCAAAGCGCAGATCGTCTCGACGATCACGTCAGACCTCGCGGCCGTGAATCACATCTCGATCTTCACCACGAGCTACGGCGGCACCGGCGCGCACCTCGTCCACCGCAACGGCGGCGGCAAGGACGGCGTCGTCGTCACGGAGCCACTGTCGACGCCTTCACACCTGCGGATGTTCAGCTTCAGCGATCAGTCGTTCTGAACGACTCGGGCGATCGTGCTGCGCAGCTGATCCTCGCTGAACGGCTTTTGCAGGTGCTCGCGCCCCGCGAGAAACGCCCGGGCCTGCGGCGTGAACGGGCCGCCGGTCATGAACACGAGCCGATCGCGATCGCGCACCGCCAGCTGGCTGAACAGCTCCATGCCGTTGAGCTCCGGCATCATGAGGTCGCACAGGATCACGTCGAACTCGTCGCCGGCGGCCAGCCGCTCGAGTCCAGCGCGCGCACGAGTGACAGCGAGGACGTCGTGCTCCGGCGATAGCAGCGCGACGACGGCGCGACCGACCTGTGCCTCGTCGTCGATCACCAGGATCCGCAGCGCAGAGGCGACCGAGGGCACCTCGATGCGAGGCTCGGTGATCTTCGCGTTGGGATCGGCGGCGCGGAACGAGATCCGAAACGTGCTGCCGACCCCGACCGTGCTCGTCACCGAGATTTCGCCGCCGATCGAGCTCACGATCTGCTGTGAGATCGCGAGACCGAGGCCGACGCCGACGCCGTGCGGCTTCGTCGTGAAGAACGGGTCGAACACGCGGCCGACGATTTCGGCGGGAATGCCGACGCCGGTGTCCTCGATCTCGACGAAGACGTGATCGCGCGTCTGGCTCGCGCTCACCCGCACGCGGACCTCCTCGCGGTCCGCGTGGCCTTCGCCGATCGCATGCGCCGCATTGACCAGCATGTTGAGAAACACCTGGCCGAGCCGTGAGGGGCTCGCCACGACTCGCGGCAGGCCGGGCTCGTAACTCGTGATCAGGCGAGCGCGATGGCGCAGCTCGTTGTTCGCCATCTTGATCGACGACGTCAAGATCCGCACCACGTCGACGGGGCACAGCGTGTCATCGGCCGGGCGCGTCAGCTGATGGAGGTCGCTCACGATCGCGCTCACGCGGTCCGTCGCCTCGCGCGCATCCGCGAGCAGCGGGGTCTGCGACGGCGTCGCCTCGCGCGCGAGGAGCTCGAGGTTGGACACGAGGTACGACAGCGGATTGTTGATCTCGTGCGCGACACCGGCGGCGAGCGTGCCCATCGACAGCATGCGATCCGCGGCCGCGACGCGCGCGAACAAATCGCGGCGCTCGGTCACCTCGTGCGCGATCACCACGTTCGCGGGCTGG
The DNA here is from genome assembly GCA_040004535.1 of Deltaproteobacteria bacterium. Lineage (GTDB taxonomy): Bacteria > Myxococcota_A > Polyangia > Haliangiales > Haliangiaceae > JABFXX01. The sequence continues at coordinate 14,596 of JBDUAS010000007.1, read as the reverse complement.
CCATCGAAGTCGAGCATCACGGCCTCGGCTTCGACAAACGCGATCGTGCCATCGCGCCGTAGCATCCGCGCTTCCGCGGCGGGCGCCCTGCCCTCGCGCATCGTCTGAAGGATGCGGGCCTTCACCGCGTCGTGATCATCCGGATGCAGCAGCTCGAGCAGCGGCCTGCCGATGATCTGCGACGCCGTGTCGTAGCGCAGCCCGCGCACCGCCGCGGGATTGATGTAGATGACGTGGCCGTGGCGATGCACGATCGTGCCCACCGGCAATCGCTCGATCAGCGCGCGGAAGTTCGCGAGCGAGCGTCGGAGCGAGGTCTCGGAGCCGCTCAGGTCGACGACGAGGCACACCACGCACGCGCGGCCGTCCAGCACGATGCGCGACATCTCGAGGTCGACATCGAGGGGGCGGCCATCCTTCGTGACGTGACGCGACATCCGGGTGAAGTGCTGCTCCGTGTGTGCACGCTCGCTCTCGAGCGCGCGCTCGAGCATCGGAATCTGTTCGCGCGGACGGAGCTCGCGAATCGTCATCGCGATCAGCTCGTGGCGCGACCAGCCGTACAGCAGGCACGCAGCCTGATTGACGGCGACGATCGCTAGCGTCTCGCGATCGAAAACCAACATCGGTCGCGGGTTCGCGTCGAACAGAAGCTCGTAGTCAGCCGTCACACCCGGCGCCACGGTAACACGGGGCCGCCTGCCCCTCGGTTTTCCGGGGGTGTGTGATCGTTTCCACGCCGTGATCCAGCTTGCCGCCGGGGACACGGTGGTCGGCGATATGCTCGTCGTATGCGTCTCGCCCTCCTCGCGCTCGCTCTCACGAGTGGCTGCAGCCTCTACTTCGCCGGCGATCATCCCTCTCCGCCGACCGAGGACGACGACGCGCCGCCGGTCATTCTGATCGATGGCGGCGTGAGCTCTCTCGAGTACTTCTGCGAGGGCACGACGATCTACGAAACGGTCGACGGTACGCGCACGCACGCGAACCCGGTGAGCAGCTGCCCCTACGGGTGCGAGTTCACGACGTTCTATCAATCCGGCAGCCCCTGCCTCGAGGCGCCGCCACCGGTCTACTCGTGCACCGACTCCGGCGCGTGCTCCGCGAACGCGACCGATAGTTGCGCCGCGCCGCTCCAGTGCGCCCTCGTCGTGTCGGCCGGCGCGTGCACGTGCAATGCGGGTACGTGGAGCTGCCAGGACGCGTGCAACCAAGGCCTGTGTGGCGCGGCCGAGGTGCAGGCCGCGATCGCAGGCGACTGGACCGGCACGGTGACGCCGCCGTCATTCGCCCAGCCGTATCAGATCAAGCTGCATATCGGTCCCAACGGCCTGTGGTCCGCGACGACCACCGGCGACGTTGCGGTCGCGTTCTACTACGGTGATAACGGCGGCAACCTCGGCTCGCGCATCGTGATCCAGGCGCAGACCACCGTCGGTGCGTACGCATCGGTCGGCCTGTTCTCGGGCGAGGTCCAGGGCCTGTTCACCGGGCTCACCGTCGACCCGCACCACATGAAGTTCGCGTTCGTCGACTCCTGGTTGAGCTGCGGGCGAACGTTCTACTTCGATCTCACCCGCTAGCTACTGACCGATCCTCCGCTCGATCCGCCTTGCTCTTGCCGCTCGTCGGAGCAGGCTGATGATTCCGGGTCTCCCAGCTCCCGCTGTCCAGTGTGAACAGCGCGAGCGGGGTCTGAAGCGCGTAGCTGATCGGCATCAACAGCGCGAGAGGCAGGATCGCAAACGCGCCAACGCGTTGCTCGGGCGGCAGCGCGCGCACTCGCCAGCGATAGTAGACGCCAAACACCGCCATGATGGCGATGTGCATGACGAGGGCGGGGAGCAGTTTCCCTGCGAGCACGGCCTTGATGATCGAGACCGGATAGATCACGAGCAACACGAAGATCGTCGAGAAGTGGATCGCGAGGATCGGGTTCAATCTCCAGACGTGCCCGAGACCGCCGCCGAAATCGATCAGTGACGAGCGCCGCCACCGTAGCTGCTGCGAGAAGTAGTTCGAGAGCTTCACCGGAACCGTCGTCCGACACCGCGCCTCCAGTGTCATCGTCGTCAGGTAGCCCGCCTTGATCAACTGGCGCGTCAGGAACCGGTCCTCGCCGTAGTTAATAGGCAGTGACAGCAACGTTCGATGCTCGAGCACGGGCTCGATCGCGAGCAGCGCGCGCTTGCGATACGCGGTCATGCATCCCGACAGACACATGATCCGACGAAATCCCCACTCGAGGTTCTTGATCAGAAAGTACGAGTACCAGTACTTCACCACCTGCATGCGCGCGAGCCAGCCTTCGTTCTTGTTGCGTACGTCCACCCAACTGCCGACGGCGGCAATTCGCTCGTCCGTGAACCGTCTTACCAGTTGCGTGATCGCGTCCGGCTCGACGACGACATCGGAATCCACCGTGACCACCACCTCGCCGGTCGCCTCGCGTGTCGCGTTCAAGATCGACATCCGCTTGCCGAGATTGTGAGCGTTTCGCACGACGCGCAGCAGCCCATGACTCCAGGCGGCGACGCGTTCCGCATTCACGAGGCTATCGTCGGCCGAGTGATCGTCGACGCAGATGATCTCGAGCTTCTTGCGTGGATAGTTGACCGCGATCAGACTCTCGAGTGTCTCTACGATCGCCGTCCCCTCGTTGAACATCGGCACGATGATCGTGACCGCAGGCTCGTAACTCACGTCGACTTCGTCCCAGCGCTTGCCTCGCAATGCGCGCAGGATCAACCCCGCGACGTAGCGGTTCACGAACAACACGACCGCCAGGCAATGGAAGACGACGCCCATACAACCCTCTTTCGCTGATCACCGTATCGTGGCGGCGAGCACCACGATGCGGCGAAGGCGCGAGGAATGACGAGCGCGTGATCGAACGCGCACGCGCGACATCGGCGTCAGATACGAGTCAGAAATCTGAATCGCTTCGCCGCTGTCGCGGATGCAATCAACTACATGCGTAGTACCTGTACTACGATCGTCGTTATAATGGCGACCCGGAGGATCGCCCTTGAAGACCATCGCTCTGCTCTTGCTCTCGACGACGCTCGCCCTCACCGCGTGCAAAAAGCCGGCGGACAACCCGGACCACGGGTCCGCAGCGCCGAGGATCTCCGCCGCGCCCGATCGCGTCGAGGTGCTCGCACGCCATCGAGCGACGGCCGGAAAAGAGGACCTCGACGCCGATCCGGTCGTCGTCCATTTCGACCGGTTCGCCGTCACGAAGGCTCACTTCGATCCGAAGCACCTCGAGGGCGGCACCGCGACGATCGAGCTCGACCCGACGAGCATCAAGACCGGCAACACCGAGCGCGACGACGATCTGAAGTCGCCCGCGTACGTCGACGTTGGCCAGTTCGCGACGATTACCGTCGACGTCGCGAACGTGAAGCACCAGGCCGGCGCCAAGTACACCGCGGATGCCACCGTCGCGTGCCACGGCGTGACGAAGGTCTATCCGGTGACGTTCGAGGTCCTCGCGACCAGCGAGGACACCATCCGCATCGAGGGCGAGCACCCATTCTCGCGACTCGACTTTTCGATCGGCATCGATCCAGCCAAGGATCCCTCGGAGCGGATCGACACGGCGCTGATCATTCAGTGGACGCTGACGCTGAAGACGAGCTGACCGGCTTCAGCTACCGGGCAGCACTTCAGCCCGGAGGTGCGCCGGGCCGTTCCACTTCGCGCCGGCTTGGAGCAGCGCGCGCGCTTGCTCGTGCGTGATCGGCAATGACGCCGACTGGCCTTGAGGTCGCAGCGCGAGTTGCTCGCCAGGCGGTGGGTCGAACAAGAACGCGACGAGCTGCTTCGTCGGCGCATCGCGCGGTGGCATCACGTCGAGGTGAACGTATCCAGAGCGATCGTGCGCCGCCGCGAGCATGCGTTCGTAGAGGTCCGCCATGGCCCCATCATAGCGCCGGCTTCAGCGCCCGGTCGCACCGTTTGCAGAGCCGGAGCTGCGCCAGCGCTCGTGGACGACGCGGCTGGCCGGTGCGCATACGCGAATCCGGTCGTCGCCGTCGGTCGGGGCGAGCGCGTCTCCGTCGACGTGAACGTGGCGATCGACACACGCCGTCTTGCCGTGGGGCGGTGCCGAAAGATAGATCGGCTTGGCGGCCGCCGCGATCGGGTGACCGCCCGGCGTCGCGAGCGGTGTTCCCGCGGGGATGTAGTCGTGCTCGCGGAGCGCGAGCACACCGCCGCTGCCGCCCATCGCGAGGCTCGCGTCGTCGTCGTCGTCGAACGGGTGCACGGCCTTGGCCGGCGCCAACAGATCGAGGCTCGTGCACCGGCTGCGAAACGACAGCAACGTCGAGGTTCCGTGCGGCTCGGTCCCGATCGCGCGTTGACCCGCGAGCGCGACCGGCATATCGCCGAGCATGAGCGAGGTCTTCGGCGCGATCTCGTACTCGTGCTCGGACACTGCGATCGGCGCGTGCGACTTGTCGGGGCTGTACGCATGACCGACCGAAGTCGCGGGCAACTCGAGCGTGACGGTGCCGCCGGTCACCGCCGCGATGAACTTGCCCTCGGCCGCGGCCGGAATCAGCGCGATTCCAGGACGCAGCGCGATCTTCGTACCGTTCTCGAACGTGCGCGCGTACGGTTGGACCAGCACCGGGGCTAGCGCCGCGCGCTTGACGAACAGATGGAGCTTCGCGAGGTCGTCGCTGGTCTCGAGCTTGCCGCCCGCACAGTCGCCGCTCGCCGCCGCTTCGACCTCGACGAAGTCGTGCGTCGTGGCGACCACGTGCATCGGGATGACCACGCCTGGCGAGTCCTTGCGCGCACCGGCGAGGCTCGCGACGTGGAGCGTCGCCGCGTCGTCGCGTCCCTCTACGTAAAACGTCGCATCTTGCCAGACCAGCACGTTGCCGCGCAGCGTCTCGGTTTCAGTCGGCCCCATCGGCGCGCCGCGATCGTCTGACGCGAACGCCGTCATGCTGGTTCCGAGGCTCAGGCCGACGACGATCGCGATGGTACGCACGCGCGAGCTATAGGCGAGCCTCGGCGCGAATGCCAAAGGATTCGGTTCGGCTGCCAGATCTTGCCCTCACACCCCGAGAAGCCGACGCCGCGCGGTACTATGGGGGGAATGTCCAGACGTGCAGTTGTTGTCGGTCTCGTCGCCCTCGCCTCCTGTTCCACGCCGGAAGAAGCGATCGCGTTCGACCACAGCGATGGAACGGGCAACGGTCTCGGTGATTGCACGTGCACGTATTACGACGGCACCGACAACGACTGGTCGATCGAGATCTCGTGCACGACCGGTGGAAGCGCGCTGGAATCGCTCACGATGTTCGCGGATCCGCGCAACACGATGGGCGACGGTGCCGGGCGCCTGATCATGATCCCGCAGAACAACCCGGCCATCTATACGGGAGGTGCCACCGCGATCGTCGCGGCGATCGGCGAGGACAATCACGCGAGCGACACGCGCGTGATTCGCGACCTCTCGACCGTGAGCTTTCGCTGGGCCGATCAGGTCGCGTGCAACGTGGCCCAGCCGTGCGAGATCGACAGCTATCACCTGTTGCCGGGCTCGCTGAGCGGGGGCCACGGCGCGTGCGAGGACTACTACGCGACCCAGCGGAAGGAGCTCGGCAACTGAGCTCGCCTTCGCGGCCGCCGGCAAGGCAGCGGCATCGTGCTCGGTCTGGCCGTGATGCCGCACTGGGTCCTCGACCTCGTGATGCATCGCCAGGACATGCCGCTCTTGCCCGGCAACTGTGGGCGGTATCCGCCGTGCGCGCGGCTCGCGAGGTCCCCGGCGCGGATCAGCGCCGGGCGAACCGCTGCGGCATCGTCGTGCGTGGGCGGCATGTGAACGCCGACCGAAGGTGACGCAGCCGAGGGGCAAAGCCCCATTTGCCATCGCGGGGCTACGCGTTTGAAATCACGCGGCGATGACGTGGTCCGGTGCGTGCACCGAGGGCCGACATGTTCCCAACAATCGATCTCTCGAACGTGTTCGGTGGTGCTGGCTCTGACTGGGCGACAGGCGGGTTCTGGACCGGCCGCACGCGCGACGATGAAGACCGCGCCGCGCGCTCTGGTTCGCACCTCGGGACCGGCGGGTTCTGGACCGGCCGCACGCGCGAGGAGCAAGAGAACCCGCGCGGCTGGCGCGAGCGTGACAAGGATCTCGATAGCGATCGCTAGCTACTTTCTGCGCGATCGGGCTGCGGGCTTCTTCGCGCGCTTCTCGAGTGGCGGCTTCGCCGACACCACGCGCCACGCCGCTTCGACGACCATCTTGATGTCGCCGAGCCGTGCGAGGCGGAGCTCGACGAGCACGGCCGGGAAATTGTTGAAGTGCTGGATCGTGAAGAAGCCGGGCAGCCCCATCGCGAGGAGCGCGTCCTTCGCGTCGAGATCTTCGACGGTGACGGCAAGGACCTCACCTTGCGGCGGCGGTGTGTCGCCGAGCCGCTCGAGATCGGTCTTGCCGAGCGGACGCTCCCACAGAAAGCCGCGGTCGTTGACCATCCACGTCTTGTGGTTCCACTTCGCGCCGACCTTCACGTTCGGCAGGCTTTCCGCAAACGTGGCGATCTTGGAAAACGTGAGCTTCGGGCTGGGCACGTCGCGAGGCTAACGAATGGGAGCCGCGAGCCGGTCCGCGGTCGCACGAATTCGAACACGTTCGCAGCGCGATGCGATTTCATGCGACATGTGGTCGCCATCTGGCTCGCACCGCTATGCAGATGCGCATCGCGACGATCACGTTCGTAGTCCTGGCTGGGTGTTCTGGTGGTTCTGGGTCGGGAGATCCGCCGATGGGGCCGCACGCGATGGGCGCGATCACCGTCATCGAGGCTCATGCGACCACCGGTGGCAACGCGACCTCGACCGTCGCCGCGGGATTCATTCCAGATGCGGCGGCGACGGCACCCGCTTGCACCCAGACGGTCGCCGGCTGCGAGGTGATGCTCGCGCCCTCGTGCAACGGGACCTGCGGCGCCAAGCAATACTGCGCGTTCGATCAAGCTTGCAAGGCAACCTGCAAACCGGTTTGCGACGCGATGTGCAGTGACACCGAGGAGTGTTACTTCCCGACCCCGAACACTTCCGCGTGCCGCCAGCGCCAGAGCTTCGACGCCGGCACGCTCACCCTGTCGGGCACGACCACGCCCGTGACGTTGTTCCCGCCCTATTCGTTCAAAGGCATCGACAGCGGCTCGCTGTTCAACGATGGCGCCCAGCTCTCGGTCACCGCGACCGGCGCGGGCGCCGGTGCCGGCTATCTCGGCTTCTCCGAGAGCTTCACGGCGACGCACGTGTTTCGCACCGAGCCCGCCCTCGACAAGCTCGGCATCACCGATATTTTCGGTGCGGGCGATATCCCGATCCGGTGGAGCGCCGGCCAGGACGCTATCACGGTCACCGCAACGGTCGTCGCGAACAGCGGCAAGGTCGGGACCCTCGTCTGCAAGGTCGACGATACGGCCGGCAAGTTCGACCTCCCACGCCAGGCGATCAAGGCCGTGCTCGCGTCTGGTGATTCACTCGACCATCTCACCGTCGCGGTCACTCGCAGCAAGCTGAGCTCGATCTACGACCTCACCACGACGGGCATGCTCCCGGGTGTCGACATCCAGCCGGTCGGTTGGCTCGACCTCGCAACAAGCTCGACGGAGACGACCTCGTTCGCGGGTTGCAGCGACAACCAGCAAGTCTGCGGTAACGCCTGCGTCGACACCACGACGAACGCGCACTGCGGTTCGTGTGACAACGCGTGTGCGAGCGGCGACTCCTGCGAGACCGATACGTGCTCGGGTCCCGCCGCCTGCATGACTTGCTTCAACGCCGCATCGACCGGCAGCGGCTCGTGCGCCTCCGCCTATGCCGCTTGCACCAACAACGCCGACTGCAACGCGTTGAAGACATGCCTCGCCGCGTGCGCCGCCACCGACTCGACGTGCCAGCAGACTTGCGTCAACGCCCACGCCAGCTCCCTCGACCTCTACAACATGGGCCCCAACTGCATCTGCAGCTCGGGCTGCCCGATCGAGTGCAGCGCCGAGTGCCAGCAGTGATCGCAAACTAACGCGCCTGGTATCCAAGGGCCGGCGGGGTCGTCAGTCGCTCGACACCGTACTACCCTCGCAGGGTGTCCACCAAGCCGCGCAGTCACGTCGACGATCTGCGCGGCGCGGGCCGGCTCGCCGTCGAGGCGACCCGGGGCGTGACCTCGCTCGTCGAGGCGATGCACGCGACGATCGCGGGCGGACCTGCGATCCTCGGCCAGCCGTTCGCCGGTCCTGCGCGCGCGGCGACGGGCCTGATCTACGGCGCTGTCCGCGGAGTCACCGCGCTCGTCGGCGCCGGGGTCGATCGTGCACTCGCCCAGCTCGCGCCGCTGCTCGGCTCGAGTGTCGCCGGCAACGAGCGCGAGGCCGTCCTCGCCGCCCTCAACGGCGTGCTCGGTGATTACCTGCTCGAGACCTCGAACCCGCTCGCGATCGAGATGACGCTTCGCTGCGAGGGCAAGCCCGGCTCGAAGCTGCTCGTCCTCGTCCACGGATCGTCGATGAGTGACCGCCAGTGGCTGCAAGCGGGCCACGATCACGGCGCCGCGCTCGCCCGCGAGCTCGGGTTCACGCCGATCTATCTCCGCTACAATTCCGGCCTGCACATCTCGACCAACGGTCGCGCGCTCGCAGACCAGCTCGAGCACCTCGTCTCGACCTGGCCGACCGCGATCGACGAGATCACCCTCCTGGGCCACAGCATGGGCGGGCTCGTCGCGCGTAGTGCGTGCCATGCCGGTGCCGATCACGCGTGGCGATCACATCTCCGTGCGCTGATCACGCTCGGCGCACCCCACCACGGCGCACCGCTCGAACGCGGCGGTAACTGGATCGATTTGTTGCTCGGCATCAGCCGCTACAGCGCCCCGCTCGTCCGGCTCGGCATGATTCGCAGTGCAGGCGTCACCGACCTCCGCTACGGCAATGTCCTCGACGAGCATTGGCAAGGGCGCGATCGCTTCGAATATCGCGCCGACGATCGCACACCGCTACCGCTGCCGGCAGGCGTGCGCTGCTACGCGATCGCCGGCAGCCTGTCACCCGCCGCGGGCGCACGCGAACGCGGCGATGGCCTGGTCTCCGTCGCCAGCGCGCTCGGCCTCCACGCCAGGCCCGAGCTCACGCTCGCGTTCCCCGATGCGCATCGCTGGGTCGCCTACGGCACCGGCCACGTGCAGCTGCTCGGGTCCGCGACCGTGTACGACGCGCTGCGCACCTGGCTCACCTCGCGCGCTACTTGATGAAGCCGACGACGGGGCGAGGTGGCCCGCCCTCGAGCAGATCGTCGGGGCTGCACTTGTCGATGTGGCCGAGCAGCCGCTTGTACAGGCCAAAGCCGGCGAGCTTGCGCAACGGTGCCGAGAATCCTCGCGCGACGTCGAGCGGAATTCCGAGTTGCTGATTCTCCTGCTGCCGGATCCAGCCGGCGCAGTAGTTCATCGCCAACCCGAGCCGGCGCTCGCTCGTGCGATTCGCGCCGCCGCCGTGCCAGATCGAGCCATCGAACACGAGCACACTGCCGGCCTTCATCTCCGCATACTGGACTTCGACCGGCTCGCCGAACGGCAACGGCGAACGATCCGCGCGATGCGAGCCCGGCACCACTCGCGTCGCGCCATTCTCGATCGTGAAATCCGTCAGCGCCCACATCGTGTTGCAGATGATGCTGACGTGCGGCTTGGGCAACGGGATCAGCTGATCGTCGGCGTGGAGTGGTTGCTCGGTCTCGCCCGGGCCGATCGCGATCGAGGACAGCGACGACACCAAGCATCCGCGGTCGAGCACACCCTCGACGATCGGGAGCACGCTCGCATGCACGGGCACTTGCTGATAGACAGTGCCGCGCGCGAGCAGGTTGTAGATGCGATGCGTCGACGTGCCCTCGAAGATGTTCGCTGCCGGTTCGACGCCGAGCACGCGCTCGAGCCGGACGATGTCGGCGCGCAGCGCCTCGATCAGGCTTGCTTCGATCGCGTCCTCGACGACCGTGAAGCCGTCGCGCTTCATCCGTTCCAAATGATCCGCGAGCATCACGCGAGCATACGTGAACGCTCATTGCCGGGGGGGAATCCGAAATCCGCCACCACGTGCCCAGGTGTGCAGCACGTTGATCGCCAGTACGAAGTTCGAGGCCGCGGTCGCGTAAGCGCGGGTCGACGGCCAGCGCGCGGCGATGAAAAACGCGATCAGATAGCCGACCGCACTCGCCGCGAGCCGGCGATCGAAGTGGAGCACCAACATCCCGACCACCGTCGCCCAGATCACGATCGCGAGGGTCTGAGTGGTGGCGAGTGGGAGATCGAGGAGCCAGCCGCCGAGTCCGAGCGCGAGCTGCCCGACGAACAGGCAGACGACCGATCCGAGTGCGCGGCGGTTCACCGCGGTCGAGCCAAACGTCGCTCGCGTGAGCAAGCCGAAGGCGGCCACGACGAGCGCGAACGCACCGGAGAACACGAGGTAACTCACCCGCGCGGTCTCGGTGTCGCGCGAACCGACGCGACTGACGATCAGTGGCAGTGCCGTGAACAGCAGACCGAGAACGGCGCCGACGACCGTCCGCGTGCGTGCGTGGATCGTGGGATCGAGGTTGCGGTGAAACTGCTCGAGGTCGGCCTGGCGCTTCGCGTGCGCCTTCACGGCCTCGTGCGCGCGCTCGAGTAGCTGCGGTGCGTCGATCTCGCCGAGCAGCGCCAGCGCGCCGGTCGGGTTGTCGTGCGCGAGCTCGTACTCGGCGATCGCGATCGTCGCCTCGACGAGCCCTCGGTGCGCGTCTGCATTCTCGCGCCACTCCGCGAGCGCTTCGTGGAACCCGAACCGGCACGCGCCGAACAGGCGATAGATCTCCTCGCGCGAACCCGCAAGCACCGCCGGATCGCGCAGCCGCGCGAGGTCGGCATGCGCGCGCGCCGCGAGCTCGGTCGAGCCACGATGCTCGAGATAGCTCTGCACGGCCTGGCGCATGGCTTCGGCGGAGACGAACCGCTTCTCGGGGTCAACGTCGAGCGCGCGATGACAGATCCGCGCGAGCTCGGCCGGCACGCTCGGTGGCACGACGGGCTGGACGGTCAGGATCTGGGTGACCACGGTCAGCGCGTCGCGCCCGACGTGCGGCGGGCGCCCCATGAGGATCTCGAACAACGCGGCGCCTGCGAGATAGACGTCGGTGCGTTCCGAGAGCACGTCGCCCTCGCGCGCGAGCATCTCCGGCGCCATGTATCCCGGCGTGCCCGCGATGTCCTTCTGACGCGATGCGAGCGGAAACCGGCCGTTGCGATCATCGGCGAGACTGACGGCGATCCCCCAGTCGAGGAGATAGACCTCGCCGAACTCGCCGATCATCACGTTCGCGGGTTTGACGTCGCGATGCAGGATGCCGCGATGGTGCGCGAACCGCAGCGCGTTCAACACCTGGACGAGGATCCCGAGATTCCACACCAGGTCGTTCGTGCGCATCAGGACGCTCCACGACACGCCCTCGATCTTCTTCATCACGATCAGCGGAATCCCGTCGCGATCGAGCTCGAGGTGGTGGACCGGCACGACGTTCGGATGCTCGAGCGAGCCCGTGATCCACGCCTCGTGGAGGAGATCGCGGATCGCGGTCTGCCCGGTGCGATTCGGTTTCAACGTCTTCACGGCCACCGTGCGCGCGAGTGCGAGCTGTTCCGCGGCATGGATCACGCCCATGCCGCCCTCGCCGATCACGCTGCCGAGCTCGAGCTTGACCGACGAGCCCGGCGACAGGTCGCGCAACATCGTGATCGCGCGCAGCTCGGCAGTATCGAGCTCCGCCGGGCGGATCGTTTGCTCGTGCCCGAGTGCAGCGATCGTGTCGGCGTCGAGAGTGGCGAGAAGCTCGTCGGGTTGGATGCAATGACTCTATCGCCTTTCTGGACCTCGAGAAGGCTCCCCACGCGCGCGCGAATCCGGGCATGATCGTCGGATGAGGGGAATCAGCGCGATCCTCGCCGTGCTGTGCGCGTGCGGCGGCGGTTCTCCGTAGGCCGGCGGATCCGACGGCGGCAGCGCGACCACGGACGGTGGTGGCAGTGGTAGCGGCAGCGAGGTGCTCACGTTGCGAGACCGCCAGCGCCAGCTCGCGATCGACGTGCACGGCTCCCCGGCTTTCATGATCGGCGTCGGCAACGACAACAGCGGTCCGTACACGGCGGGCGTGCCGATCGACCTCCACTACGCGTACCTCGACGGCTACGGCGATCAGACCGGCTGGCCGACCTGGAACACGAACGGCGACTACCCGCTGTTCTTCGCGCAGACCGATACCACGCACGGCGTGACCTCGATGTTCACGTACTACCAGCTCGCGCTCGAGCTCGAGAATCACAACGACACCGTCCTCGACGACGCGACACGCATGCACCAGTACCTCGCCGACGTGCGCTTGCCATTCCAGCGCATCGCGGACAACGGCAAGCCCGCGCTCGTCCAGTTCGAGCCCGACTTCTTCGGCTATCTCATGCAGCGCGCCACGATGGGCACGTCGCCCGACCAGATCGCGGCGCAGGTCCAGTTCGCGGACGTCCCCGAGTGCGCGCAGCTCGCGCAGACCGCGCGCGGGCTCATGCACTGCCTGGTCGCGATCGGCCGGCACGTTGCGCCGATAGCAAAGCTCGGCTTTCACGCCTCGATGTGGGGCTCGTACTATGACGACCTGGATCCGAACGCGGACATCGAGGCCTCGGGCAAGGCGGTCGGCGAGTTCCTGCTCGCGATGGGTGGCGACGGCACGGACTTCGTCACCGTCGAGACGCTCGATCGAGATGCCGGGTTCTGGGAGACCAATGGCGGCGGGTCCACGTGCTCGATCACCGGTGGCTCGCGCGGCGCCGTGTACTGGGACGAGGCGAACGTCGCGCTGCCGAACTTCGGCCAGCACCTGCGCTGGGTGACCGCACTCACGGCTACGATGCAACGCCCCGCACTCGAGTGGCAGACGCCGCTCGCCGTACCGTCCGCAACTTGCGGTGGCTCGACGCAGCACTGGCGCGACGACCGCGTGCCGGCTAGCTCTCGAGAATGGGCTAGACGGAGCCATCGACGGCGCGCTTGCAGTCGTCGGCATGGCTGGCCGGGTCGAGCTGGATCGTGACGTGCCCGATCTTGAAGCGACGGTTGATCTCCGCGGAGGTCTCGGCGAGGAACGTCGGCGCGCACTTGTCCCATGGCGCTGCGAGGTGAGCGGTCAACGCGACCTCGGTGGTGCTCATCGACCAGATGTGAAGGTCGTGCACGTCGGTCACGTGCGGAAGCCCCGCGAGGTACGCCTCGACCGCGACCGGATCGATATGACCGGGCACGGCATCGAGGAGCAGATCGAGCGCCTCGCGGAGCAGCTTCCACGTGCCGAACAGGATCACCACCGAGACCACGATGCTCGTCGCTGGATCGACCCACGCCCACCCCGTGCGCCAGACGATGAGCCCCGCGACCACGACGCCCGCCGAGACTGCGGCGTCGGCGACGAGGTGAAGAAATGCCGCGCGGCGGTTCATGTCCTTCTCGCGCCCGCGCGCGAACAGCATGGCGGAGAGCCCGTTCAGCACGACGCCGATCGCCGCGACGATCGCGACGATGCCGCCATCCACCACGTGCGTGTCGCCGAGCCGCTGCACCGCTTCCCACACCACGGCGCCGATCGCGAACAGCACGAGTCCACCGTTGCCGAGCGCCGCGAGGATCGTGGTACGGCGCAGGCCGTACGTGCGCCGTGTCGACGGCTCACGCTTCGCGAGAACCATCGCTCCCCACGCCATCGCAAGACCGACGACATCGCCCATGTTGTGAGCCGCATCCGCGAGCAGTGCGGTCGAGCTAGCCACGAAGCCGGCGATCACGCCGATCACGACAAACGCGACGTTCAAGATGATTCCGATCAGGAACGCGCTCGTCATCCGAGCCGGCGGCGCGTGACTGTGACCATGGCCATGCGAGTGCGCGGCATGGTCACCCTCGTGCCCATCGTGCGCGTGCCCATCGTGCGCGTGCCCATCGTGCGCGTGCCGATCGTGCGCGTGGTGCTCCTCGTGGTCGTGCTTCTCACTCATCGTGGGGGACACCGACGTTGTGGACCGGTTGGTAGAACGTCGGCAATGCCCGGACCGTGAAGATCGACTTGATCAGTGCGTGCGCGAGGTTCGACGTGCTGTCGAGCGAGTCGGGAAATGCGAATTCGGACGCTTGCGCGGACAACCCGGGGCGGCCGGGTTCCTGTGTATGGTGCGCTGATGGCTCAGCTTCGCGCCAGACATCTCGTGCCGCTCGCGGGGTTTCTGGTTCCTTCGATCATCATCGGCTACGGCTTCGTGCTCCCCCGCGCGGGCCACGGCGGCGTCAACGAGCTATCGATCGGGTTCGCCGCGACGCTCGTCGGTGCAACCGTGACGTACATGATCGGTGTCGTCACCGCGCTCCGCAGCTGACAGAGAGCGCTGTATCGGCGCGCGCGTGTCCGAGATTCGGATTTCAACTAAGGTCAGATCTCTCGAGGGTCATAGCCGCGGTGGATTCCTCGGATCGGTGTC
>JBDUAS010000537.1:0-2873 GCA_040004535.1 Deltaproteobacteria bacterium | reverse complement strand
GGATTCGCGGGCTCTTGCCAGCGGAACTGCAACACGTTGCCGCGCAGCGTGCCGAAGAAGTAGCCGACCACGTCCTGGCCTTGGCGCTGGTACTGCCACACGCCCTGCACCGCCCCGCTCTGGATCCCGCCCTTCGAGTTATCGGCTTCGATCTTCACCGCACCGAAAGTCGAACGCCACAGACCGAGCGCGCGTCCCGCTTCCATGTCTTGTGGCGGTGGCGGACTCGTCTGCGCGGTCTGCGGTTGTTGTGCGGGCGGCGTGCTGTTCGACGTCGCCGATCCAACGGCCGCGAGACAAGCCGCTGCAACCGTCACCACACGAGCCAGATTGCCGAGGTTCATCGACGAACAGTATAGCGCTGCGACGGCGCGTAACGAGTCGGAAGTAATCGGTCATGTTGCCTCGGACGGTTGTCGTTTTCTGACAACCTGATAGTGTCCCGTCGCGTTACGTGCGGCTCCCCACAGCGAGTGGCATCCGCCGTAGCGGGCCCATAGCTCAGTTGGTTAGAGCGGCCGGCTCATAACCGGTGGGTCCCTGGTTCAAACCCAGGTGGGCCCACCCTGAAAAGTAGAAGTTGCAGTAGAAAGGTCGTCCCTTGCGCGAACAGCTCCTGTCCCTCCTTCAGCTCCAGACGTTCGATGTCAAAGTTCGCGAGCTCGACATCGCCGCGAAGCAGCTGCCCGCCAAGCTCGACCCTCTCCGCCGTGACCTCGCGAAGCTCCAGGGCATGCTCGATGTGGAGCGCGCCAAGCTGGGCGAGACCGAGACCTGGCGCAAGAGCCAGCAGGAGATGATCGATCGTGACCGCGAGCAGCTGAAGGCGGCGCAGAGCAAGCTCCAGCAGTCGAAGAACAGCAAGGAGTTCGGCGCCGCCAGCCGCGAGGTCGAGAACAAGCGCAAGTCGATCACCGATCGCGAGACCGAGCTCAAAAAGGTGACCGAGACCGTCGCGCAATCGAACACCCAGTTCTCGGCGCGCGATGCCGACGTCCAGAAGCTGCGCGACCAGCTCGCCGAGAGCGAGGCCGCGATGGCCGATCAGGTCGCCGAGCTCGATCGCATGCTGAGCGAAGCGAAGACCTCGCGCGATGCCGCACGCAACAGCGTCGAGAAGAGCTGGTTGAAGACCTACGACTCGCTCTCGGCCAAGCGCGGCTACGCGGTCGCACCGGTGATCAAGGGCACCTGCCAGGGTTGCCACATGGCGCTCCCGCCGCAGCTCAACAACATCCTCGCGCGGATGGTATCGATCGAGACCTGCCCGCGCTGTGGCCGCCTCGTCTATCGCAAAGAGTTCCTCGAGCCGCCGGCGGCCGAGGGTGGCGACGCACCGAAGGCGTGAGCCGCTAGCCGGTCGCGGCCTGCTCGAGCCGATCGGCGAGCGTGAACAACCGATCGCGGCGCGTATCCATGATGTGTGCGGCCGCGCGACAGATCGCGGCGACCGGTTTCGGCGGCTGACTCGACAGGAAGTCGAGCGCGGTGCTCGCGCCCGCCCACCAGCGCTTCGCGCGCTCGACGCCGCTCATCATCGTCGCCTCGCCGGTCGTCGAATGCAAAAAGGCGCCGACCGGTGACGGCCGCGTATCGAAGCTCGACTCCGACGCGCGGCCTTCCTGGAGCAAGCGATGGAGCGGCGGATCGAGCGACTTCACGTTGCCGAGGTGCGGCAGGAATTGTTCGATCCGCTTCGCAGCATCGCGCTCGGCCGAGTCCTTCGTCCCGCCCATGAAGAAGTCGAGTGGCACGTCACCGCCCGTGACGTCCGCGATCGCCTCGACCAAGGCGATCGAGTACAGCTTCGCACGGAGGTAGCGGACCGCGAGCTCGAGGTTGCCGGTCGTACGCGCGACGCGGCGCGCGTGAACGCCCGCGCTGGGCTCGTCGCCCCACGCGTGGAACACGCGATCGGCAGGCAGCTGCGCGAGGAAGTGCTCCATCTTCTGGAGCGCGCTCCGGTAGTCGCGCACGGTGTAGACGTGCGGCAGGTGGAGCGCCGGGTTCGACTCGGGTAGCAGCTTCCACGTGTTGTCGAGAAACCGCGCCGCATCGTTGTCGGCGAAGTTCTCGACGTCGCGATTGCCGACGCGGAGCGCGCGCGTGACCGTCTGCTCGAGCAGCGCACCACCCAAGCCGAGCGCTGCGAGCCGATCGCGCAGCGCCGGCACCGGATCTGGCCGGAACGGAATCGTCTGCTCGATACACGCCGCGATCGCGATGCGCTGCTCGCGGTCGAGGATCTGCGACAGCTGGATCGCCGCGACGAGCGCCGACGCGAGCTCGTTCAGCGCCTGGGTCGGCGATACGTGATCGCCCGGCTTCTTGCCGAACACGGCGAGGACGTCCGCGGTCGCCTCGCGCTCGCCGGCGGCGGGCAGCACGTGCCAGCCCTTGTCGCTCGGCGCGATCACGGTCGCGAGCTCGCGCGCCATCGACTTCGGGACGTCCTTGTCGACCTGGATGTAGACCGCGTCGTGATAGAGCGCCGCGATCACCTCGAGCGGATCGCAGTTGCGGGTCAGCGCGATCACGTGATCGTGGTTGTGATACTCGCGGCCCGGCGCAGAGATCGCGCCGTGGATCGAGAAGCCCCAGCGCTCGACGTCGCTCGTGTCCGGCTCGACGCCGAGATCATGGAGCGCCTTCCACAGGACACTCACGATCTCGTGGACCGGTGACTGCGGCTCCATACCCACCGGTCACGTTATCACGAACAAAGGCTCACACGCCGGAGAGGACAGTAAGCCGAGTTCTGTAGTTAGCGACCATTCATCTAGGCCCGCCGTTGCCGTCGGGCTCGAGCGACCAACCCGGAGTCATCGTGCGGGCAGCACGACCCCTGTCTGGTCTTGCTTCGGGTGGGGTTT
>JBDUAS010000263.1:0-9637 GCA_040004535.1 Deltaproteobacteria bacterium | reverse complement strand
ACCGGCACGCAGGTTCGCGACGAACGCGCGCATCATGCCGACGTAGTCGACGCCGCCGTGGGTCCAGAACTTGTTGTCCTCGGCCGCGACGAACGAGTCGATCACGATCGGCGGAATCTTGTCGTACGGGACGAACGTGCGGCGGTGCTCGCCGAGCGTACCGATCAAGTGGTCGTTGCGATCGAGGACCTTCGTCGATTGCTTGAAGTGATAGTCCTCGAGCTTCTTGGGGTCCGGCAGGTTCGGATCGCGGCCGTACATCCACAGCACGAACGCGATCGTGGAGAACCCGAGCACGATGCCCGCGAGCGCCATGATGCCGCCCCACTTGAGTAGGCTCAGCCAGAGCGGCCGGCGCTTCGCGGGCACCGCCTTCTGCAACTTCTCGGGCTTGGCTTTCGCTTCCATGTAGGTCTCGCAGGTCCTCGGGTCAACGTCTCGTGACCGCTGGATAATCCCTCGGAGCCGGCCCTCGCGCCAGTTAGCCTAGCGCGCGCTCGAGGACACCTACAACACCGCGGATCCGTAGCGCGAACCAGCGGGCCCGCAGGTGCGCCAGGCGGGGGGCTGCGAGATCGCCTGTGGCGTTTAGATAAGCGCGGCGCCGGGTCGCGATCCGACTCATCGCAATTCCGACGGTCACGGACAGGTTGAAGCTCTCCGTGAACCCGAACATCGGTACGCCGATCGCGCCGTCGCTCGCAGCGATGGCGCTCTCCGACACGCCGTCGTGCTCGTTGCCGAACAGGATCGCGAGCGGTGTACTGACGTCGACGTCTTCGACCGACACGGTTGCACCGGGAGCGGTCGCGTAGACCCGAAACCCACGGTCACGCAGTGCTGGGATCGCGACCTCCGCGTCGGGCCAGCGCGTGAGGTCGATCCAGCGATGCGCGCCCCGCGTGACGCCCTGAGCGGCCGAAAATCGCAGGTGAGGCTCGATCACGTGCAGCTCTTGCAGGCCGAGTGCCTCGGTCGTGCGGATCGTGGCCGCGGCATTGTGAGGATCGTACGTATCCTCGACAGCGGTGATGACCGACCCGAGGCGCGTCGAGAGCACGGCATCGATCCGCGCGATCCGCTCCTGCGTGATCATCGGTAGCAACGCCTCGCAGATCCGATCGGGTCCATGTTTCTCGATCAGTCGATCGATCGCATCGCGAGATTCCACGCCACGCATGATAGCGTCGTAGTGGGTGTTTGCGGCCGAGGGCATCGATCGGTTCGTAGGCGATCGCTACCACGTCGTGCGAGAGCTCGGGCGGGGTGGCATGGGCATCGTCTATCTCGGCCGCGATCTGCGCCGCGACATGGACGTCGCGATCAAGTTCCGCGGCATCATGCATCACAGCGCGACGCTGTGGTTGAAGCGCGAGTTCCGCGCCGTCGCGTCTCTGCGCCACCCCAACCTGGTCGAGCTCTACGAGCTCGTCGCGCACGAGGAGTCTTGCTACTTCACGATGGAGTACATCCCGGGCATCGATCCGCGGCGGTGGGTCGAGCGCCCGAGCCTCGTCGCACCGAGCCCGCTACCGGCGCCGATCGACCTGTCGGATCGCTCGACGCGGAGCGCGCTACCGATCCAGGCCGCCCACACCGAGATGGAGATCCTGTCGCCGGCCTCGCAACCGACGAACCCGATCGTGCGGCCGGTGCCGACGGTCGATTTCGGCCGCGTCCGCGCGGTGCTCGCGCAGCTGTCCGAGGGTCTCGCGTTCTTGCACGCCCGCGGCGTGATCCACCGCGACGTCAAGCCGTCGAATGCGCTCGTGTGCGACGGCACCGTCAAGCTCCTCGATTTCGGGCTCGCGCTCGAGCATCGCCGCGCGGAGCAGGAAATCTCGCGCGAGACTCGCGTCGTCGGCACCGCGGCGTACCTCGCACCGGAATACGTCGAGCGCCTGCAAGTCAGTCCCGCGATGGACGTCTACGCGCTCGGTGTTGTCGTGTTCGAGCTGGTCACCGGCGCGCCTCCGTTCGGCGGCACGATGCACGTGTTGTCCCGGCTCAACCGTACGATCACGGTACCGCGGGCGAGCTCGATCAACGCGGACATCCCACCCGACCTCGACGACCTGATCGACGCGATGCTGTACGCGGATCCCCAGCGACGGCCGAGCGCGCTCGACATCGCGGCGCGGCTGACCGGCGAGTTGTCTCAACCGCGGCCGGTCCGGCGCGCCGCGGGATTCGTCGGGCGTGAAGCCGAGCTCGCACGGATGCAGGCGCGGATCGTCGATCCGACGCCGGAAGGCCGGCTCGTGCTCGTCACCGGTCCGTCGGGGGTAGGCAAGAGCTCGCTGATCGACGAGGGGATCCGGCGCGCACGGCTCGGCGACGGCGCGAACGACGTGATCTGGCGCGGGCGCTGCCACGAGCGCGAGCGCGTGCCGTATCGCGCGTTCGACTTCGTGATCGATGACCTCGCGACCGAGCTCGCGGGTAACGCCCAGCTCGTCGCCCAGATCGACCATGCAGGTGCGCTCGCGCGCGTGTTCCCGTCGCTCAGCGCGTTGCTCGAGGAGGCGATCAAGCGGCCACCGGCCGAGGACTTGCGCGTCGAGCGCGAGCGCGCGTTGCTCGGCATGACGGAGCTGTTTCGCCACGTCCTCGCGTTCCCGCGCGGCCCTGGCTCCGGCCTCGGCATGCGCGGCGTCCTCGTGATCGACGACCTCCAGTGGGCCGACGAGGACAGCCTCGAACTGCTCGCGCTGCTCGTCGAGCGGATCGCGCGGCCGCTGACGATCGTCGCGACGTGGACGACTGGTGTCGATCAACCACCTCCACCGGCGGAGCTGCTCGAACGCCTCGCCGCGCGCGTCGACACGATCGAGCTCGGCTTGCTCGGTGCGCGCGATGTCGCCCAGTTGATCGCCGAGCTCGCACCGCAGGCCCCGAGCGATCGCCTCGCCGCCGCCGCCGAGCTCGCCGCCGGTAGCCCGTATCTCGCGGAGCTGATCGGCCTCGAGCTCGCCGATGCAGGCCTCGCCGATCCGCACGACGCCGAAGTGCGCCGGCTCGATCGGCTCGGCCGCGACGAGCGCCGGGTCGCCGAGATCGCCTCGCTCGCCGGCGGTGCCGCGACGTTCGATCAGCTGCGCGCACTCGCCGAGCTGCCATCGGTGTTGCTCCAGTCCGCGCTGCGCGGCCTCGAGGACGGCCGGGTCGTGCGCTCGACACCGACGGCGAACGGCGATTCGGCCTACGTGTTTTATCACCAGCGCCTGCGCGACGCCGCCGCCGCCGCGCTCGCGCAACCCGACAAGCACGCGCTGCACCGCAAGTACGCCGAGCTGCTCGAGCGCGAACATGCGACGCCCGACCAGCTCGCGTATCACTGGGCGGCGGCCGGCGAAGCGACGCGCGCGCTGCGCTGGGCCGTGATCGCCGCCGACGCCGCGCAGGCCCAGCTCGCGTGGGGCCTCGCCGCCGACTGGTACGGGCGCGCGATGGGTCTCGCGGATTCGCCCGACATCCTGTCCGCACTCCGCGCCAAGCGCGCTGAAGCGCTGTTCCTCGGCGGCAAGCTCGCCGCGGCAGCCGGCGAGTTCGAGATCCTCGCGCGCGGCGAGGCGCCGCCCGCGAGCGATTCCATGACACGAGGCGCGCGCGGGGAGACCGGCGCTCGCGGCGATCGCTGGTACGTGCGCGCCGCGGAGTCGTACATCAAGCTCGGCGAGATCGAGCGCGGTCTCGACATCCTCGACGGCGTTCTCGATCGCCGCGGCGAAAAGCGCGCGCGCGGCCGAGCGCTCAGCGCCGCACGTGCGCTCGGCGTGACGGCGCGCTGGCTCGTCCCGCAACGCTTGCGGCGCCGCGCTACGACCGACGAGGTCGTGATCGCAGCGTATCGCGTGATCGCGAGCTTCCTGTCCACGCCCTACCCGATCGAATCGTTCGAGTACGTGCTGCGCGGCATCGCGGTCGCCGAACGCGGTGGCGATCACGCCGCCCAAGCGATGGGCATGGCCATGCTCGCCGCCTATCTCGCCACCGGCTCGCTCGGCCGGTTCGGCGATCGCGCGATCGCGAGCGCACAGCGACTCTCGATCGAGAGCGGCGAGCCGTATCCGCGCATGGTCGCCGCCGGCGCGGCCGGCATCCTCGCGACGCTGCGCGGCAACTGGAGCGGGATGCGGATCGCCCACGAAGAAGGGCATCAGATCTGCACGCGACTCGGCATGGAGCGCTCGTGGGAAGCGAGCTTCCTGCGCACGTACTGGGCGCTCGGCGAGCTCTATGCCGGCGAGCCCGCACGATCGCTCGCGATGCTCGGCGAGCTTGCCGACGCTTCCGATGATCTGATCGCGCGCGCGATGCTCGGCAGCTACCGCGGCCGCGCACTCGTGGTTGCCGGCACCGACCTCGCCGCCGCGCGCGCGCTCGAACGTGACCTCGCGGGCGCGCCAGCCGCACATCGCGGCATGGCGTCGATCTATCGCCACGTGTTCGCCGGCGAGCTCGCGCTTGCAGAAGGCGACTATCAGCGCGCGTGCGCGATCGGCGAGGAGCTCGAACGCAGCGCGCGCTCGCAGTGGCTGTCGGCGATGCCCGCGATCCAGGCGATGATCGATGTCGTGATCGCGACCGCCGAGATCGGGCGTGCCGCCGCCGGCGACGCCGGAGCCGCGGCCCGTGCGAAGCAGCGTGCGCGCGCGTTGCATCGACGCGGCCGCTGGTCGTTCTACGCGGCGACCGGGCTACGCCTGTGGGGCCAGGCCGAACAGCTCGTCGGCGAACGGGACGCCGCACGCGAGCTGTTCGGGCGCGCACGCCGGATCGCATCCGAGCGCGGTGGCAAGGTCGATCAACTCGCGATCGCGGCGCTCTCCGGTGCCCCGATCGATCCAGGTCCGTTAGCGTTCGCGGTGAAGTGGTTCACAGGCGGCGTGGTTTCGTAGGGAGCAACTAGTCATGGCAACTTCGGTCATCGTCATCGGCGGCGGCGTCGCAGGCCTCACCGCAGCACACGAGCTCGTCGAGCGCGGCTTCAAGGTCGATGTCTACGAGCAGCGCCCGGCGTGGGGTGGCAAGGCGCGCAGCCAACCCGTGACCGGAACCGGCGCGGGCGGCCGCAAGGATCTTCCCGGCGAGCACGGCTTCCGGTTCTATCCGCGGTTCTACAAGCACGTGATCGACACGATGGCGCGCATCCCGAGCGGCAGCGGCCATGTCACGGATCACCTGAAGCCGACGACCGAGAGCGCGATCGCGATGGTCGACGACGACACGTGGTTCCGGTTCGCGCGCAAGAAGGTCGACAAGCCGTACGACATCCTCCAGGCGCTAGAGCTGTTCTTCCAGGAGCTCGACTTCGACGAAAGCGACTGCGGCCTGTTCGCCGCGAAGATCCTCCAGTTCTTCACGTCGAGCGACGAGCGCCGGCTCGGCGAGTACGAGCAGATCGCGTGGTGGGACTTCCTCGAAGGCGATCTGTACTCGCCGAAGTTCCAGCGCCAGCTGCGCGCCGTGCCGCGGACGATGGTCGCGATGGATCCGAAACGCGGCTCCGCGCGCACCGTCGGCACGATCTCGATGCAGCTGATGCTCGACTACGCCGACTCGGGCGTGAATAACGACCGCACGCTCGGTGGACCGACGAGCGAGATGTGGTTCGATCCGTGGATCGCGCATCTGACGTCGCTCGGGGTCGGCCTGCACGGCGGCAAGCGGATCACCGAGATCCAGACCAGCCCGACCCAGATCAGCGGGATCAAGCTCGACGACGGCACCACCGTCACCGCGGACTTCTACATCCTCGCCGTACCGATCGACGCCGCGATCGGGATGATCACGCCCGCGATGGGCGCGATGGATCCGGTGCTCGAGACGCTGCGTAACCGCAACGCCGACGACCTCGTGTCGTGGATGGTCGGCATCCAGTACTACCTGTACGAGGACGTGCCGCTCGTCCGCGGCCACACGTTCTATCCGGACTCGCCGTGGGCACTGACGTCGATCTCGCAGCCGCAGTTCTGGCGCGACCTCGGCCTGTTCCGCCGGCTGTACGGTGATGGCGAGGTCGGTGGCCTGCTCTCGATCGACGTCTCCGACTGGAACACGCCGGGCACGTTCATCCCGAAGATCGCGAAGATGTGCACGCCCGCCGAGATCAAGACCGAGATCTGGCAGCAGCTCAAGGCCGCGCTCAACGGCACGAACCCCGAGGACAAGGTGCTGACCGACGAGCTCCTCCACTCGGCGCACCTCGACGACGACCTCGATTACTCCGGCGGCACGCTGCCTCCGGTCAACAAGTCGCGCTTGCTCGTCCATCCGCCCGGCTCGTGGGCGATCCGGCCGGACGCTGGCACCGCGATCCCGAACCTCGTGCTCGCCGGCGATTACGTCCGCACCGGCACCGACCTCGCGTCGATGGAAGGCGCGAACGAGTCCGCGCGTCACGCGGTCAACGTGATCTTGCAGCGCTCCGGCTCGACCGCCGGGCAAGCGCCGACCTGGCCGCTGACCGAGCCCGATCGGTTCGCACCGTGGCGCGCGCTCGACGCCAAACTGTACGCGCACGGCCGCAAGCACCTGTTCGAGCTGATGGGCATCCGGCGCGCGGCGCAGGCAGCCGATCTGTTGCGCCGGTTCTCCGCGTTCACCGGCTTGTCGAAGATCGACGACCTGCTCGACGAGGTCCGCGCGACGTCGATCATCAAGGGCATCCTCGCCCGCCTCGGCGTGCCCTAGAACGCTTGGTCGCTGAAGCTCAGCACCATGAAGTGCGAGGGCTGCGAGAGCGGATCGGTCACGATGATTCCGTCGTGGCCGTTGCCGTTGCGGTGCACGAGGTGTCCGCCGTCGGGCCCATACGACGTCATGTAGACGCTGATGTGGTTCGCGGTCGCGAGGAACGTGGTGATCTGCGAAACGACCTCGGGCTTCGTGTGAAGCACGAGGTCGGACGAGTGCAAGCCCATCGCCACGTAGTCGTTGAGCACGTCGGTGTGCCAGCCTTCGGCCCAGCCGGGTCCGCCGAGATCGTGATCGAGCTGGTCCGTGTGGACATCGTCGACGCTGGTCTGCGCGTCGGTCGCATCGACCGCGACGTCGTAGACCGCGCCCATCATCCGGATCTGGAGATGGACGTGCGACGAATCGGCGTTGCAGCCGTTCTGCTTCGTCGGCGCGACGATCGCGACGAGATAGCCGTCGAGCCGGCCGTAGGTCGCGATGCTGGACAGCTTGTTGCCGAACTGACTCGTGCACTGCAGGCGGGTCGGCGTGCCGTCATCGGCGTTGTAGCGCCCATCCGTCGTGATCACGTCGGGGGCCGCATCGATCGCGGAGGAGGTTCCACCTCCACTACACGCGGACCCCAGAACAACGAGAAGTACGTACTGCCGCAACAAGTGCGCACTGTAACAGCGCCTTCGCTACTGACGGGGATTTGATGTCGTGAGCGATTTCACGTTTTCATGAGGATGCAGGCGCGGGCTGCCGTCGCCGCCCGAATCGCCCCCGCCATCGTCGCCCGTGTCGCCCGTGTCGCCGCCGTCATCTCCGGTGTCGGTCGAACCGTCGTCACTGGAGCCGTCGTCGGTCGAGCTGTCGGCGGTGTATATTCACACCTGAAACCGGCCACAAATTGGCCCGCGGCAGCTCCCCGCGCGAACGTTCGCGGATGCGCGTCTGGGCGGTCCTGGTCCTCGTGTGGGCAAGCCCCGCCCGCGCGGAAGATCTGTCGGCGAGCGCAGCGGTCGGCGCGGGTGCGCAGGGCGCGGAGACCTACGGCGCGCTCGAGCTCCACCTCGATCAAGCGTGGCGCGACGCCCATCTCGATCTCGGCGTGCGCGGGGTCTGGGATGGCGGCGCGTTCCGGCGCAGTGACTGGGCGAGCGTCGCCGATGCAGTCACGATCATCCGCGACTTCGCGGCGACCGCCGAGCTCGACGACGGCGGCCACCTCGCGATCGCCGCGGGTCGGCTCGCGCCGAGTCACGTCGGCCGGCTCGTCGATGGCTATCGTGCGACGCTCGACGACCGCTGGCGCACCGGCGTGCGCGCGGCCGCGGTCACCGAGGACACCGACGCGGTGATCGAGCTCGACGATGTCCTCGATCCCGTCGTGATCGCCAGCGCGGTCAACTACCAAGTCGCGGCGCCGTGGGGCGCGCACCTCGCGGTCGCGATCGATCCGACCGCGCCTGCTCTCCCGATGCAGACCCGGATCGCGAGCTCCGTCGAAGCCGGCGCCAGCTATCGGATCGAATCGGAGACCGCACGGACCGAGCTCGGCGCGTCGATCATCGCGGAGCTCGGGCTCGGCTTCACCGCGGTCGGCTACGCCGAATCGACGATCGTCCGCGACGACACTCGCTACACGCTGCGCGGCGATGCACGCGGCGGCGGTGGCACCGCCGGCAACATGTTCGGCCCGTTGTATCGGGTCGAGCGGGTCACGCTGTGGCAGCGCGCGCACGACGGCGAGCTCCAGGGCGGCTCGCTCGGTGCCACGGCCGGCATCGCGATCCCGAACGGCTGGCTCGAGCTCGGCGTCCGCTCGCGACCCGGTCTCGGCGCACTCGCGACCGTCAACGCCGGCACCGCGATGGCGAAGCGGATCCAGGCGGCGGTGTGGGCCGCTGCGAGCTCGCACGACGGTGCCGGTGCCGCGGAGCTCCGCATCGTGTGGGCGAAGCGCTTGTTCAACGCGGTCCAGGCCGCGCGGATCTATCAGTTCACGGAGCCGATGCAGCCCGCCGCGGTGTGGAGCGTCACGGCGTGGTTCGGCGCGACGGCTGATTGACGATCGCGCGCGGCGGCGCCTTCGTCTTCTTGACCAGCCGCCAGGTCAGCCAACCGGTGAGCAACGAGATCGCGCAACCGAGCTCGAGCAAGCGATACTTGTAGGCGCCGCCGACCGCGGGCCGGTTCGACGTCCAGAACCCCGACGGCCGATCCGACAGGATCTCGTGCGGACGCGCGACATCCTCGACGGGGTTCGTCTCCATCGGACCGCGGTGTGGAGGATCACCCGCGGCGCTCACCGGCGCGGCGGCGAACAGAGCGAGGGCGAGGACCAGACGGCGCATGCCCTCTTCTAGCATCAAGAATCCTTGTGCTTGTGCTTCTTGTGCGGCTTGGCGTCGGGCTTTTTGTCGCGCTTGGCGTCGTCCTCACGATCTTTCAAGGGGTTCGTAGGCCGTGCGTTCTTGATCGCCTTCTTGACCCGCTTGAGACAGTCCTCTTCGCTCTCGCTGTCGAACGTCTTGTAGAACTGGAGCGGCGTTGCCGACGCCTTGTCGTACTCCTCCTGAGTCAGCTGTTTGCGGTGGAGCTCGTTCGCCAAGATGTGCTCGATCTTGGTCTTCGTCCATTTGGTGATCTCGTTCGCGCAGTACTGCGCCGAGCGGCCTTTCGGATCGGGCAGGATCGTCGAGAAGAACGCAGCCTCGACCGCGTTGAGGTCCTTCGCCGGCTTGCCGAAGTAGTACTGCGCCGCCGGGCCGATGCCGTAGAGGTCGGGACCGAACTCGATCACGTTGAGATAGATCTCGAAGATCCGATCCTTGTCGAGCGTGTTCTCGACGTGCCACGTCAGGTAGAGCTCCTGCAGCTTGCGCGCGAGCGTCTTCTCGCGGAACAGCAGCACGTTCTTCACCATCTGCATCGTGATCGACGACGCGCC
>JBDUAS010000536.1:0-2885 GCA_040004535.1 Deltaproteobacteria bacterium | reverse complement strand
CGAGCATCGGCTCGGTGAGCCGGCCGGTGAACGTGTTCTGCTGGCTGACGTGATAGCTGGCGAGCAGCGTGTACGCGCCGATCTGCGCGCGCGCGCCGTGGCCGAACTTGGGGCGCGGCTTCTGCACCGGCAGCGCGCGGAGCACGCCGTCCCACGCGAACGCGCCGAGCGCGATGATCGCGCGGACCTCGGTGAGGAGCGCGAGCTCGCGCCGGAAGAACGCCATGCACCGATCGCGCTCCTTCGGTGACGGTTTGTTGTCGGGCGGCGCGCACCGCACGATGTTCGTGACGTACGCGCCGGTCAGTGCGAGGCCATCGCGCGCGTGGGTCGAGCTCGGCTGGTTCGCGTGGCCCGCGCGATACAGCGCGCCGTACAACCAGTCGCCGCTGCGATCGCCCGTGAACATCCGCCCGGTCCGGTTCGCACCATGTGCCGCAGGTGCGAGCCCGACGACGAGCAACTTCGCGCGTGGATCGCCGAATCCCGGCACCGGGCGCTGCCAGTACTTGTCGTCGACGAATCGCTTCGGCGGTGCCGCTGCAGAGGCCGCGCACCACCGCACGAGTCGCGGGCATTGCAAGCAGCCGACGATCTGGGTGGAGAGCTGGACGAGACGATCAGGCATCACGCGCGACATGAGTCTATCTCGCGAGCAGGGCTGCGACAGGGCCGCGCGTGTCGCACGCAGCGTGTGACAGCGCTTGATCAGCGCGCCGTGTCGCTGCAAGCGCGCACTCGCTACGTATGTTCGATGCGCTACGCGTTCCTGATCGTCGGCTTGATCCTGATCTTCACCGCACCGGCCGCTGCCCAAGGCATCACGACCGGCGCGATTTCCGGCACGGTCACCGACTCGGTGTCGCGCGAGAAGCTCGCCGGCGTCTCCGTCACCGTCGGCGGCCAGACCGCGATCACCGACGGCGATGGCAAGTACGAGATCACCGGCCTGCCGCCCGCGACGTACTCGGTCGCGTTCGAGCTCGACGTCACGAAGCTCACCCACTCCGGCGTCGTCGTCCAGATCGACACCGTCACGCGGCTCGATCAAGCGGTGAAGATGGGCGAGGCGATCGCGGTGCACGGCACGCCACCACCGATCGAGACACCGTCGACGGCGCACAAGTTTCACATCGGCCGGCCCGAGCTCGAAGGCGTGCCGCACACGAGCCCGACGTTCGAGTCGACGCTCGGCGGCATCGGCGGCTCGCAGAACGACGGCGTCGGCCCGGCGTTCTCCGGCGCGACCGCACTCGAGAATCGCTACATCGTCGACGGCGTCGACATCACGGGCCTGACGACCGGAAACATCGGCACGCCCGTGTTGAACGAGTTCATCGAGGACCTCGAGGTCGTCACCGGCGGCTACAACGCGGAGTACGGCCGCGCGACCGGCGGCATCGTCAACATCGTCACGCGCAACGGCACGGATACGTTCCGCGGCTCTGTGTTCGGCATCTATCAGCCGGGCTTTCTCGCGGCGAAGGCGAAGACCGCACCGGTGAACGCATCGTCGATCGACGTCAGCGCCGACAAGGCATACCTCGCGAACGTCGGCTTCGAGATGGGCGGGCCGATCATCAAGGGCCATCTGTGGTGGTATCTCGGCATCGCGCCGCAGATCGACGCGACGAGCTACACGCGGATCACGAAGCGCGAGACCGATTGCCGCAGGGCCGGCGTCGCCGGTTGCTCGCTCGACAACGCCGACGGCGCGCCGGATCTCGATCCGAAGACCGGCTTCTACCTCACCGACGAGCTCGACCGGGAAGTCCGCTCGGCCTCGACGAAATCAACGTCGTTGATCGCGAAGATCAGCGGCGCGCCGTTCGAAGGCCATCAGGGTCAGCTCAGCTTGATCGCGCAGCCGTCGGATAGCGAGACCCCGGGCTTGCTCGGGCTCGCGGGCACGGGCCGCAAGACGACAGGGCTCACGACCGACGCTGCCGCACGCTGGACCGCGAAGTTCGACGAGGGCCGCACCGAGATCGAAGGCGTGCTCGCGTGGCATCGCTCGACCGTCGACAGCGGCGCGATCGATCCGACGCTGAACCTCGAGCCCGCGCAGTATCTGCAAGATGGCTCGCTGTCCCAGCTCGAAGGCCTCGGCGGCGAATCGGCGGTGACGAACGCCGGCTGCCACGACGGCGGTCCGAACGATCCGTACCCGTTGATCTCGAACTGCCCGATCACGTCGTACGCGATCGGCGGCGCCGGCGCGATCCAGCACGATCGAGAGGAGCGGCGCGCCGGCCGGATCAGCCTCACCCAGCGCGTGAAGGCCGCCGGCACGCACGAGATCGAGGCCGGCGTCGATCTCGAGGACAACACCAAGGAGCTCGCGCGGCTCAACTCGGGCGGTGCGCAGATCACGAACGACCTCGACGGCGGCATCGTCCAGGTCGCGCGCTGGGTCCAGCTCGCGGGCACGGGCGAGACCGATCCGCGGTTCGATCAGACGTGCACGACGCCGAACAACGGTGCGGGCGGCAGCGTCGCGGGCGCGGGCGTGAAGTCGTTCACGTGCTCGTACCTCGGCGGTACCGTCGGGTCGCCGGGCACCCAGGTCGCGGGCCAGACGATCAACTGGGCGGGTTATCTGCGCGACTCGTGGCAGCCGGTGCAAAATCTCACGTTGAACCTTGGCCTCCGCTACGAGGAACAAGCGCTGAGGTACGCGCAGAATCTGCGCGGCACGATCGATCCGCTGACCGGCAACACGATCGGCGACACCGCAATGGATCTCGAAGGCAACTGGGCGCCGCGGCTCGGCATCACGTACGACCCGACCCACGAGGGCCGCGCGAAGATCTACGGTGCGTGGGGCCGGTTCTACGAGTCGATCCCGATGGACATCAACGATCGCTCGTTCGGCGGCGAGGTCA
>JBDUAS010000535.1:0-2892 GCA_040004535.1 Deltaproteobacteria bacterium | reverse complement strand
GAGCGACGCCATCTCGGCGAGGTTCGCGCCCTTGCCGCCGAGCAGCGCCTTGTCCTTGGCGCGGCCCTCGGCGGAACCACCACCGAATGATTTGACGAACGTGACACCACTCACTGGGCGCCTCCAAGCAAACGGAAATCTGCGATCGCGAGGTACGGAGCGATGAACCAGTTGAGCAGCGCGAGCCGGTTGTCGCGCAGCTTCGGATCCGGGTCCATCACCATCACGCCGCCCTTGTCGAAGAACGCGGCGACGGTCGGGCGCAGGCGCTCGAGCGATTCGAACACGGCGGCGTAGTCACGGTTCGCGCGCGGATGAGTCTCGCGCTGCTGTGCTTGCTCGATCGCGGCGTAGAGCGCGTGCTCGACGTTGTCGGCCTGCACGAACAGCTTCGGATCGGGCGCGGTGCCCGGCTCGAGCTTCTTCGCGCGCGCATCGTCGAGGATGTTCGCGACGCGCTTGAACACTTCGCGCGCTTCTTTCGAGATCTTCGAGCACGCGATCGCGCGAGCGCGCGCATCGCTCGGATCCTGGAAGCCCTGCGCGAGCGCGGCGCTCGCATCCTGGGTCGGGATCCCGGCTTCGCCAAAGATGCCGTGCAGGCGTTGCCGGAAGTAGTCCTCGAGCTTGGTCGCGTCTTTCAACGTGACGCCATGCTTCGCGAGTGCCTCGCGTGCGGTCGCGAACAGCTTCGCGAACGACAGCTCGGGACGCGCGAGCAGGATCTGCCAGATGCCGATCGCCGCGCGGCGGAGCGCGAACGGATCCGCCGAGCCGGAAGGCTCGAGGCCCACCGCGAAACAACCGACGATCGTGTCCATCTTGTCGGCGAGCGCGACAACCGCCGCTTCGGTGCTGCGCGGCAGCTCGGCGCCCTGCCCCTTCGGCCACCAGTGCTGCTCGATCGCATCCGCGACGTGTTGGCCGAGCCGGTGATGGCGTGCGTAGTGCTTACCCATCGTGCCCTGGAGCTCGGGAAACTCGCCGACCGCCTTCGACGCGAGGTCCGCCTTGCAGTACTTCGCCGCAGTGGTCGCAACGCTGGAGCCGAGCACCGCGGTCGCGATCGCTTCGATCCGGCGAACCTTGTCGCCGATCGTGCGTGCGCCTTCGCCCAGCTTGGCCTGGAACACGACGCTATCGAGCGTCTTGTTCCAATCGTCCATCGAATGCTTCTTGTCCTCGGCGAAGAAGAACCGCGCATCCGACAGCCGCGACGCGAGCACCTTCTGGTTGCCCTCGGCGACGATCTTCGAATCCTTCACCTGGGTCGCCGCGAGCGTCGCGAACTGGTTCGCCAGGTTTCCGTTCGCGTCATCGAACGCGAAGTAGCGCTGGTGCAGACGCATCGACGTGATCACCATCTCCTCGGGAACTTCGAGGAACGCGGGATCGAAGTTTGCTGCGATGCCGACGGGCCATTCGCCGAGATGGATCACCTCGGCCACCAGCGCCTCGTCGGGGCGCATGACGAGGCCGGTCTCGCGCGCGAGCCGCGCCAGCTCTTCACGCACGCGCTGCGCACGCTCCTCGGGATCGACGAGCACCTTCGCGGCGCGGAGCACCTGTACGTACGCGCCGGCGTTCGCCAGATCGTGGACGCCGCTCGACAAGAACCGATGGCCGCGCGTCTGTCGGCCCGCGGTCTGCCCCGCCCATTCGAACGGGACAACCTCACCGCCGTACAACGCCACCAACCACTGCACCGGCCGCACGAACGTCTGCTCGCTCCAGCCCCACTTCATCGACTTGGGCCACGTGATACCCGCCGCGAGCTCCTTCAAGATCGCGGGCAGCAACATCCGCGTCGCTTCACCGGCGACGTGCTTCTGGGCGACCGCGTAGAGGCCCTTCTTGCCGGCGACTTCCTGCTTGGTGATCGCGCCGGGTGCGACGCCGGTCTTCTTCGCGAAGCCTTCGCCGGCCTTCGCCAGCGCACCATCGGGCCCGAACGCCGCACCGACTGGCGGCCCGACGACGAGCTCGTCGAGATCGGGCTGGCGCTCGGCGAGGCTCTCGACGATCACCGCGATCCGGCGCGGCGTGCCGAGTGCCTTGATCGTTCCGTGGCTCAGGCGCGCGGCGTCGAGCTTCGCCTCGACCTGACCCGGCAGCGCCGCGAGCGCAGCGGCGAGCATCTTCGCCGGAATCTCCTCGCAGCCGATCTCGAACAGGAGGTCAGCGGACATTTTTTCCGGTCTCCTCGCCGAGGCGCGCCCCGGCGCTCCGAACTCGCTCGTCGACCTGCGGGAGCTCCTGCGCGTGCGGCGCGACGACGCGCGCGGCGGCGAGCCCGGCGGGATTCACGGCGCGCACCGGCTGCTCGGGATCCTTCGCCATCTCGGCGTCGAACGCGGCCTTGGCCTGCGCGCCGAGCTCCTTCGGCAACAACGGAAAGCCGAGCCGCGCGCGCGCTTGCACGTAGGTCACGGCGCAGGCCTTCGCCATGGTGCGGACGCGCTGGATGTACGCCGCCCGCTCGGTCACGCTGATCGCGCCGCGCGCGTCGAGCGAGTTGAACTGATGGCTCGACTTCATGCAGAACTCGTACGCCGGCAGGACGAGCGGCGCGGGCTCGCCCGCCGCGTTCTTGCGCTGGAGCAACCGCTGGCACTCGCCCTCGTACTGCGCGAACAGCTCGAACGCGTGGTCCGCGTTCAGCTCCTCGAACTGGTACGTCGAGTACTCGACCTCCCACGGATGTCGGATCTGCCCGTACGTGGTGTGGCGGTCCCACTTCACGTCGTACATGTTCGGGACGTCCTGGATGTACATCGCGAGCCGCTCGACGCCGTACGTGAGCTCCGCGGTGACCGGCATGAGATCGATGCCGCCGGCCTGCTGGAAGTAGGTGAACTGGGTCACCTCCATGCCGTCGCACCAGACCTCCCA
>JBDUAS010000534.1:0-2898 GCA_040004535.1 Deltaproteobacteria bacterium | reverse complement strand
TACCCGCAGACCGGCATCCTCGGCATGCACAACATCGTCAAGCGCGCGGTCGTGATCGACGACGCCGTTCAGGTCCGGCCGATGATGTACGTCGCGCTGTCGTACGACCATCGGGTCGTCGACGGCCGCGAGGCCGTGTCGTTCCTCGTCGCGGTCAAAGACCGGCTCGAGTCGCCCGAGCGCATGCTCGTCGAAGTGTGACGGTTACCTCGATCACGAGTAACGAATTCGCGGCGTGGCGCGAGCCGCGGTTTGGCGATGCGAACCCGACGCGGCTGGATAATCCGCTGTGGGCCTCGCTCGTTCACGATCGGATCAACGCGTATCTGGTCAACAAGCGATACGGCTACGAGCGCGTACCCGGCGGCGGCCCGACGTGGTGCTTCGATCGATTCGGCCAGAGCACGACGGTGCTCGCGGATGGCCGCACCATCTATATCGCCGGCGAGCACGAGGACTACTACGACCCCGATTTCTATATCTACAACGACGTCGTGATCGTCGCTCCGAATGGCGACGTCGCGATCTACGGCTATCCGAGCGACGTGTTCCCGCCGACCGACTTTCACTCGGCCACGCTGTTCGGCGCTGCGATCGTGATCGTCGGCAGCCTCGGCTATCACGACTCGCGGACCGTAGGCACCACGCCCGTATACCGCCTCGTGCTCGCGACGAACGCGATCGAGCCATTGGCGACGACCGGCGATCCGCCGGGCTGGATCCACAAGCACACCGCAACGCTCGAGGGCACGATGCTGATCGTGCGCGGTGGCGTCGTCGAGACCGCCGACTCGCTCGCCGAAAATATCGACGACTGGGCGCTCGATCTCGCGACCTGCCAGTGGGAACGCCGGACGAAACGCGACTGGCAGCGGTTCGACCTGCTCCCGCCCGAGGGCTCGCGCGCGCACCTGTTCGAGATCCGCCAGCTGCTGTGGGGCGTCGAGCATCCCGACTACAAGGGTAGCGTCGACTACCTCGCGAGCTTGATCGAAGCGACCGGCCGCGAGCCCGATCTCGGCGTGCTGCGCGACCTCTACCTCGTCGACGAAGATACGCGCTTGCTCGAGAAGCGCGATGACGACGACTACAACGTCTACCGGATCGACATCGACGGCATCACCGTGACGTTCAAGGAAGAGACGTATCGCGTCACCGCGCTCGTCGAGGGCCGGCTGTCCGAGGCGCGTCTGAGCGACGTCCAGGCCCACGTGCAATACGCGCTGTCGGAGCTCCACAACGCGCTGTGGCGGTTGCGCATGGTCTGAAGGTCGGTCGAGTAGGCGCTGCGGTGCTGTTCGACTGTTGCTACAACGACAACGGGCGCACTGAAGCTCGAGATCTATCGCTAAGGCGCGGGACGACCGATGACGGCGGCGCCACTCGCCGGATCGGCGGGCGCGGCGAGCTTGACGTCGTCGATCGCGAGCTCCGCCGTATGCGCGATGCCGGCGACGAATCCACCGGGCACCGCCGACAGCGCCGTGATCTCCTCGCGGCCCGGGCCACCGACGTGCCACGAATTCTCGATGCCACCGCCGGCATCGACGACGGCGAGGAAGCTGTCGTCGCCGCTGCTCGAATCGATCAGGCGCTTGCCGAGCGCGAGCGCGCCGTGAAAGAACCCGGCGACCACGACGCGATCGTCGACGGCGGCGATCGCGCGCAAGCCGTCGAACCCGGTGCCGCCGAGGATCGTCGTCGCGCCGGGCACTCCGGCCGGGGAGAACCACGCGACCAAGCCATCGCCATCGCCGCGCGCCGCGAGGTCCTTGCCGTCGAGCCGGATCGTGTCGCGGATCGTCGCAGCGACCGCGACGCGTTGCGAGCTGTCGATCGCGACGCCGGCGACCGCATCGTCGGCCTTGCCGCCGAACGTCTCGACCCACCTCTTCGCGCCGGTCAGATCGAGCTCGGCGACGAACCCATCCGAGAACGGCAACCGCTCGTCGAACGCGGCGAGCGGCTCGCCGAGGAGCTCCGCGCCGGGCGAGAACGTGCCGGCGAGCGCGATCCGATCGCCGCGCGCCGCCACGCCTTGCACCGCATCGGCACCACCGCCGCCGACGCGCACGATCCAGCGAAGCTGGCCGTTCGGATCGAGCGTCGCGACAAACCCATCGCTCTTGCCGGCGCTCGATACGACATCGCGCGCGTTCGGGGCAGGCGTCGCAGCGTCGCCGACGCGCAACGTGCCGGAGAACGTGC
This sequence comes from Deltaproteobacteria bacterium, assembly GCA_040004535.1. GTDB lineage: Bacteria > Myxococcota_A > Polyangia > Haliangiales > Haliangiaceae > JABFXX01. The sequence continues at coordinate 690 of JBDUAS010000534.1, read as the reverse complement.
CACCGACGACGATTCCCCCGCTTGGCAACGCGGCGACGCATGTGATGATCGCGAGCTCGGTCGCATCGAACGGCACGCGCCACGCGACCGCGCCGGTCGCGGCATCGAGCGCGACGATCGCCGCGCTCGGCTCGCCGTGGAGCTGCAGTGCCGCGCCGATCCCGGTGATCGCGCCGCGGCCGGCGATCGCGACCGCGACATCCTGCGGGAGCATCGCGAGCACACCGACCGAGGCGGGCAGGGTGACGTGCCAGGCGATCGTCGCGCCGGACCGCGCTTCGATCTCGGAGCTCGCGAGATCACCGCGCGCGACGATCACACGGGCGCCATCGCCGGTGACCCCGCGCAACGTCTGGCCGGCTTTGCCGACCTCGATCTCGAACGCCGCCGCAGTGCCGGGGCGTGGACGATCCGCACCGCGACAGCCGCAAACCAGTGCGGCGCTCAGCGCGAACGAATGGCGTAACGAAGACCGCACGGCGATGGCCGCGCGGGGGGGCTCAGATCTTCTCGCCGCGAGCGCGCAGCTGCGCGACCACGGTGGCGAGGCCGAGGCGGTCGATGATGCGCATCCCGCGAGCGGAGACGCGGATCGTGATCCAACGCTTCTCGTCCTCGAGCCAGAACCGCTTGTCGCGGAGGTTGACCTCGAAGCGCCGCTTGGTGTGGCGGTTCGAGTGGCTGACGTTC
>JBDUAS010000533.1:0-2913 GCA_040004535.1 Deltaproteobacteria bacterium | reverse complement strand
GGATGGCGATGGAAACCCACTGCCAGTCGCCGAACATCCGGTACTTGTACCAGACCGTCTCCTCCGGCATGTTGCCGTACCACTGGAGCATGAACTGCGAGAACGCGGTGTAGGCCCAGAAGAACGTGAACGTGAACATCCACTTGCCGATGTCGTGATAGTGCTCCTCGGTGATCGAGTGGGTGAGCCGGCCGTTGCGCTGGACCCACAACACGATCAGGCCGAGCGTCGCGAAGCCGCCGACGCAAGCCGAGCCCCAGAAGTCGACGCCGTAGATCGTCGAGTACCACTTCGGCGCGAGCGACATCAGGATGTCCATCGACATCAAGCAGGTCGTCAGCGCGAACACGATCATCGCCGGGCCCGACGCGCGGCGGAGCGTGTCGCTGATCTTCGGATCGCCCGACTCGTCCTGCTCCCGCGACTTCTTCGCGAAGTACCAGGAGATGCCGATGTAGATCGCGGCGTAAATGCAGTAGCGCACGAACCAAGAGCCCGGCGACAGCCAGCCGAGCTTGTGCGCGAGCGTCGGGTTGAGCGTCGCGTTGTGCGCGTCGTCGGTCGACCAGTAGTAGAGGTTCTTGTTGCCGAACAGCACCGGCAGCGTGAAGCCGAGACCGGCGAGGAAGATCACGGTGAAGGCGCCCGTGATCGCCTCCGCGATCCGGCGCACGACCGTGCTCCACCGGCTGCGCGTCAGGTGGTGCAACAGCACCAGCCACAGCATGCCGATCGCGATCGAGACGATGAAGCTCCAGCCGACGACGTACGCGTAAAGGAAGCGCTTGAAGCCGTCGTTGTGCATCGAGCCGAGCACGAGCGACACGATCATCATGATGACCGCGAGGCCGAGGCCCGCCTTCACCATGCTCGAGCCGAGCTTGCCGGCCTTGTACTTGTCTTCGGGGTGCACTGTTCTGGTGAGACTCATCGCTGACCTGCCTGGTCCTCGTTCGAGGCGATCTGAGAACGCTCGAGCGCGCGGACGTAGGCGACGATCGCCCATCGATCCGCGGCCGGAATCTGCGCGCCGTAACCCATCATCGTCGGCGGATAGCCGTTCGTGATCGTGTTGAAGATCTGGCCGTTCGGGAGTTGAACGACCGGGCCCGCGCGATCGACGAGGTTACGGGCGAGCCACACGCCGCCCTGCTCCTTCACGCGGGTAGGCACCATGCCCTGGCCGCGGCCATCGTAGCCGTGGCACGGCGTGCAGTAGATGTTGAACCGGTTCTGACCGCGCTTGAGCAGCTTCTGATCGACGACGAACGGCTTGCCGCGCAAGTCCGGCGTCAGCGACGGCGAGTCGGGATAGCTCGCCGGGAAGCCATCGATCCAGGCGCCGCCGGTCTCCGCCGTGAGGCCGAGGTAGAACGTCGTGTCTTCCTCGAGCCAGCCGCGGGCGACCGTGCCCGGAATCTCGCCGCGGTTCGCGCGGCCATCCGCAAACAGGTCGTTCGCGGTGTCCGACTTGAACTTCGGTTGGAAATCCATGTCCGGGAAGATGTGGATGTGCGGCTCGCTCGAGTGCGAGTTGCGCGCCTTCGCGGCGATCGCGAACGGGATCAACGCGAACGCCGTCGAAGCGACGATGAACGCCATGATCCACTTCGGCATCACCTTCTTCGAGGCGTCCGGATCGTAGAACACCGGTTCGACCTCGATCGCGCCCGCCTCGGCGAGCAGCACCTTGGTCTTGTCGGCGTCGAACCGCTTGTCCTTCGCCTCGATGCCGATGAAGAAGCCGTCATCGGTGACGCGCAGGAAGCGGTCGCTGCGGAACAGCGGGTGCCACACCTGCGGGAGCTTGTTGAGCGCCCACATGCCGAAGAACGACGTGAGGACGGCGAGGAGAATCGTCAGCTCGTACGCGATCGGGATGTTCGCGGGGATCGACCAGGTCGGCTTGCCCGAGATGTTCCAGCCCCACGAATACGCGTTGCAGTACCACTGCAGGAGGATGCCGCTGAGCGCGCCGGTGAAACCGCCGCCGAAGATGATCAGCGGCAGGATCGTGCGCTTGATCCCCATCGCGGGATCGATGCCGTGGACCGGGAACGGCGAGTAAGCGTCGAACTCGGTGAAGCCCGCGTCCTTGACCTTGCGAGCGCCTTCGACGAGCTCGCCCGGCGTGTCGAACTCGGCGAGGTAGCCGTAGAGCTCTCCCGCCGCGCCATGCTTGCCGCTCGCGTCGCCGGTCTGGTTTTCGCTATCGGGCCGTGGCTCGGTCGCCTTGTCCGGAGCCGGAGTTTCGTGTTCGGTTGCCATGTTAGTGGGCTCCCTTCGCGCGGCCCGACGCATGGGCGCCGTCGCTCGCGCCCTTCACTTCGCTGATCGCGACGACCGGGGCGAAGCGGAAGAACAAGAGGAAGAACATGAGGAACATGCCGATCGTGCCGACGAAGACGCCGACGTCGTAACGGGTCGGGTGGTAGTAGCTCCACTGCGCCGGCAGGAACGATCGAGCGAGCGACGTCGCGATGATGACGAAGCGCTCGAACCACATGCCGATGTTGATGAAGATGCAGAGGATCCAGATCAACACGTTGTTGTTCTTGACCCAGTTGGACCAGAAGAACTGCGGGATGAGCACGTTGCAGCTCACCATCGCGAAGTAGGCCCACCAGAACGGACCGAACGCGCGGCTGATGAACGCGAAGCTCTCGAACGGGTTGCCCGAGTACCAGGCGATGAAGAACTCGCTGGCGTACGCGAGACCGACCATCATGCCGGTGGCCAGCATGATCTTGCACATCGCGTGGATGTGAGCCTGCTTGATGATGTGCTGCAGGTTGAACAAGAACCGCAGCGGCAAGAGCAGCGTCAGCACCATCGCGAAGCCGCTGAAGATCGCGCCTGCGACGAAGTACGGCGGGAAGATCGTCGTGTGCCAGCCGGGCAGCTGCGACGTCG
>JBDUAS010000532.1:0-2918 GCA_040004535.1 Deltaproteobacteria bacterium | reverse complement strand
TGAAGAAGATCGCCGGTCGCCTCCGCCTCGAGCTCGCGAGCTATCGCGAGAAGGCCGCGTTCGCGCAGTTCGGCTCGGACCTCGACAAGGCGACCCAGGCGCAGCTCGCGCGCGGCGTCCGCATGGTCGAGCTCTTGAAGCAGGGCCAGTACGAGCCGATGCCGATGGAAGAGCAAGTCATCGTGATCTACGCCGGCACGAACGGGTTCGTCGACGACTACCCGGTCGACGTCCTGTACCGCTACGAGCGCGAGCTGCTGTCGTTCGTCAAGGCCCGCAAGGCGAGCCTGCTCGCCGAGCTCAAGACGAACGGCAAGCTCGAGGGTGATGTCGAGAAGCAGCTGCGCGACGCACTCACCGAGTTCGCCAAGCAGTTCTCCGTCGAGGAGAAGAAGTAAGCAGTCATGCCGAGCTTGAAGGCCATCCGCAAGCGGATCGTGAGCGTGAAGAACACGCGCAAGATCACGAGTGCGCTCAAGTTGGTCGCCGCGGCCAAGCTGCGCCGCTCGCAAGACGCGATCATCGCGGCCCGCCCGTACTCGCTCGCGTTGGCCTCGGTGGTCAGCGAGCTCGCCGGCGTCGCGGGTCAGGACTCGCACCCGCTGTTCGAGGAGCGCCAGCTCAAGAACGCGGCGGTCGTCGTCGTGACGTCGGATCGCGGTCTCGCCGGCGCGTTCAACTCCAACGTGATCCGCGCGGTCGAGCGGTTCGCGGCGAACGAGCTGAGCGATGCGAACGAGGTCTCGCTCCGGATCATCGGTCGCAAGGCGAACCAGCACTTCGCGCGCCGCAACGCGCGGATCTCGAGCTTCGATCTCGCGCCGCAGAACGGTGCCGCGGGTCTCGCCGTCGCCGGTGAGACCGCGACTCGCGTGATCGCGGACTTCCGCGAAGGCAAGGTCGACCGGGTCTACCTCGCCTACAACGAGTTCAAGAACGCGGGCTCGCAGATCGTCCGCGTCGTCCAGATCCTGCCCGTCCATCCCGGCGAGAAGGCCGGCGAGAAGGCCGGCGAGAAGGCCGGCGAGAAATCGACGGAGCTGGTCGCGAAGGATCCGCACGGTGCGCCGCCCGCTGCGACCCAGCAGACCGACTACCTGTACGAGCCGAGCAAGCAGGAGCTGCTCTCGACGCTCGTTCCGCTCTACGTCCAGAACCAGATCTTCCGCTCGACGCTCGAATCGATCGCGTCGTTCTTCGGCGCCCAGATGATGGCGATGGAGAACGCGACGAAGAGCGCCGGCGACATGATCAAGCGCTACACGCTTCAGTACAACCGCGCTCGTCAGGCGGCGATCACGAAGGAGCTCGCCGAGATCGTCGGCGGCGCCGAGGCCCTGAAGGGCTGAGAGAGGGCAAGTACCATGGCAACGACAGATTACTCACCTAACTCGATGGGCCGCGTGGTTCAGGTCATCGGCCCCGTCGTCGACGTGGCGTTCGATTCGGCCGAGCTGCCCGAGATCAACACGGCGCTGCTGCTCACCAACAAGGCGATCGACGGCCGCACCGACAACCTCACCGTCGAGGTCGCGCAGCACCTCGGCGAGCACACCGTGCGTTGCGTCGCGATGGACACCACGGACGGTCTCGTCCGCGGTCAGTCGGTGAAGAACACCGGCGCGGCGATCACGATGCCGGTCGGCCCCGAAGTGCTCGGCCGCATCCTCAACGTCGTCGGCGAGCCCGTCGACGAGGCCGGCCCGATCAACGCGAAGCAGCGGCTCCCGATCCACCGTGCGGCGCCGAAGTTCACGGACCTCTCGGTCAACGTCGAGATGTTCGACACGGGCATCAAGGTCATCGACCTCCTCGCTCCGTACCGCCGCGGCGGCAAGATCGGCCTGTTCGGTGGCGCCGGCGTCGGCAAGACCGTACTCATCCAGGAATTGATCAACAACGTCGCGAAGAAGTCGGGCTCGTTCTCGGTGTTCGCCGGGGTCGGCGAGCGTACCCGCGAGGGTAACGACTTGTTCCACGAGCTCAAGGAAGCGAAGCTGTTCGACGGTAGCTCGGTCCTCTCGAAGACCGCGCTGATCTTCGGCCAGATGAACGAGCCGCCCGGCGCTCGCCAGCGCGTCGCGATCTCCGCGCTCACCGTCGCGGAGTACTTCCGCGATGTCATGAAGCAGGACCTCCTGCTGTTCGTCGACAACATCTTCCGGTTCACCCAGGCCGGCTCGGAAGTTTCGGCGCTCCTCGGCCGCATCCCGAGCGCCGTCGGTTATCAGCCGACGCTGTCGACCGAGATGGGTGGTCTGCAGGAGCGGATCACCTCGACCAAGGACGGCTCGATCACCTCGGTGCAGGCGATCTACGTGCCCGCCGACGACTTGACCGATCCGGCGCCGGCGACCGCGTTCGCCCACCTCGACGCGACGACGGTGCTCAACCGCGCGATCACGGAGAAGGGCATCTACCCGGCCGTCGATCCGCTCGACTCGACGTCGTCGATCCTCACGCCCGCCGTCGTCGGCGAGCGCCACTACAAGGTCGCGCGCGAAGTTCAGCGCATCCTCCAGAAGTACAAGGATCTCCAGGACATCATCGCGATTCTCGGCATGGACGAGCTCAGCGAGGATGACAAGATCACCGTCGCGCGCGCCCGCAAGATCGAGAAGTTCTTCGGTCAGCCGTTCCACGTCGCCGAGACGTTCACCGGCCTCAAGGGCGTGTTCTGCTCGCGCGAGGATACGGTCCGCTCGTTCGAGGAGATCCTCGCCGGCAAGTGCGATGACCTTCCCGAGCAGGCGTTCGAGATGACCGGCACGATCGACGACGTCCGCGCGAAGGCCGCCGAGCTCGCGAAGCGGGGCTAACCATGGCACCGCCGACCTTCCTAGCGGTGAACTTGGTCACGCCTCGCGGCGTGATCGCGCACACCGACACCGATAGCCTCCAGGCTCCCGGTGACCTCG
>JBDUAS010000531.1:0-2919 GCA_040004535.1 Deltaproteobacteria bacterium | reverse complement strand
TCTTGCCGTGATCGACGTGGCCGATCGTGCCGATGTTGACGTGGGGCTTGTTGCGAACGAATTTCTCTTTCGACACGGTGGCTTCTCCTTAACGAGCGGTCAGTTCTTCGCGGAGCTGAAGCGGCACTTCAGCGTAGTGGTCGAGTTCCATGGAGTAAGTAGCGCGGCCTCTAGAGCGGGACCGAAGGTCGGTCGCGTATCCGAACATGGAGGCCATGGGGACGAAACAGGCGACGGCTTGTACACCAGGACGTGCGGTAATTCCAGCGACTTTTCCGCGGCGTGCGTGCAAATCACCGAGGACGTCGCCGACGGATTCCTCGGGGGTTACGACCTCGAGCGCCATGATCGGCTCGAGGATGGTCGGAGCGGCCTTGTTGGCGGCTGCCACGAACGCCTTGGTACCGGCCACTTTGAACGCGTAATTATTTGAATCTACAGGGTGATAGCTGCCACCAACGACCTGGACACGGAGGTCGGTCATGGGGTACCCGGCGATCACTCCACGCTCGACGGCCTCCGCCACTCCCGCGGCGATCGCCGGCGCGTGCTCCGATGGGATGTCGGTCTGGGGCGCGCGATTCTCGTAGACGTACCCGCCACCCCGGTCGGTCGGTTCGACGACCAGCTGGACGTGGCCGTACTCGCCGCGGGAGCCACCGGGGCCACCGGCGACCCGGACAAACTTGTTCTCGCCCTCGGCGCGGCGGGTCACGGTCTCGCGATACGCGACCTGCGGCTTGCCGACGCGCGCCTTGACGCCGAGCTCGCGGCGGAGGCGCTCGACGACGATCTCGAGGTGGAGCTCGCCCATGCCCGAGAGCAGGATCTGGCCGGACTCGGGATCGGTCTTGACGATGAACGACGGATCCTCGAGCGCGAGGCGATCGAGCGCCGCCATGATCTTGCCCGCGTCTTCATCGGTCTCGGGCTCGACGCTCAGGTTGATCACCGTCGTCGGGATCGCGATCGTGTCGAGGAGGATCGGGTTGCGTGGATCGCAGAGCGTGTCGCCGGTGCCGATCTTCTGGCCAGCCGAGCCGGACGCGACGATCGCGCCGATCATGCCGCTCTCGATCACGCGAATGTCCTCGCGGCGGTTCGCGAACATCCGGACGAGCCGGCCGACTTGCTCGAGCTGGCCGCGCGTCGCGTTCAACACCGCGTCGCCGACCTTCAAGCAACCGGCGTAGACGCGAACGAACGTGAGCTGGCCACCGCTCTCGTCGGACTGGACCTTGAACGCGAGTGCAGCGAGTGGTTGATCGTCGCCGATCTTGCGGACGATCGTCGGTGCCGCTTGCGGATCCTGCGGATCGCGGCCGCGCACGACCGCGCCGTTTACATCGTGCGGCGACGGCAAATAATCGACGACGGCGTCGAGCAGGTTGTGAATGCCGAGGTTGCGGAACGCCGCACCGACGAGCGTCGGCACGCCGCGGTTCGCGAGCGTCACGCGGCGCAGCGCCGCCTTGATCTGATCGGCGGCGAGCTCGCGACCAGACACCCACGCCGCCATCAATTCGTCGTCGTGCTCGGCGATCGCTTCGATCATCGACTCGCGCGCGCGGCTCGCGGCGGGAACCTGACCGTGCGGGATCGGACCGTCGGTGAACGTCGCGCCCATCGAGTCGCGATCCCACGTCCGGCTGCGCAGCGTGATCAGGTCGATCACCGACGCGAACGTCGGGCCGATTCCGATCGCGAGCTGGATCGCGATCGGCGTCGCACCGAGCCGACTCTTCATCTCTTGGATGACGTGCGCGGGATCCGCGCCCTCGCGATCGAGCTTGTTGATGAACGCGACGCGCGGGATCCGATAGCGATCGGCCTGGCGCCACACGGTCTCGCTCTGCGGCTCGACGCCTTCGACGGCAGAGAACACCGCGATCGCGCCGTCGAGGACGCGCAGCGAGCGCTCGACCTCCATCGTGAAGTCGACGTGACCCGGCGTGTCGATCAGGTTGACGACGCAGGCGTCCTTGCTCTCCCGTGCTCTGGGCCACGTGAACGTCGTCGCGGCTGCAGTGATCGAGATCCCGCGCTCCTGCTCCTGCTGCATCCAGTCGGTGAATGCAGAGCCGTCATCGACCTCGCCGATTCGCGAGGTGACGCCGGTGTAGAACAGCATCCGCTCGGTCGTCGTGGTCTTGCCCGCGTCGACATGCGCCATGATCCCGATGTTTCGGGTGCGATCCGGGGGGATCGAGCGGGTGATGTCTGGGCGGGTTGCCATCTCTGTTGCGCTCGGTGGTTTCGGCTTTCGCCGACCTACCGGACGCCTCGTTTTCGTTAGCTAGTTACCAGCGGTAGTGAGCGAACGCCTTGTTGGCGTCTGCCATCTTGTGAACGTCTTCGCGCTTCTTGACCGCGTTGCCACGGTTCTGCGCGGCGTCGACGATCTCGTTCGCGAGGCGGTCGATCATCGTCTTCTCGTTGCGTCCGCGCGCGTACTCGACGAGCCAGCGCATGCCGAGCGCGAGCGAGCGATCCGGGCGAACGTCGACGGGGACCTGGTACGTCGAACCACCGACGCGGCGGCTCTTGACCTCGACGCGCGGGCGGACGTTGCCGAGCGCGCGCTCCCACACCTTCAACGGATCGTCTTTGGCGCGCTCTGCGACGAGATCCATCGCGCCGTAGACGATGCCTTCGGCGACGGCCTTCTTGCCGTCCGACATCACGACGTTGACGAACTTGGTGATGCGCTTCCGAACATCGGTCGGGGCATCGGTGTACTTCGGATCCGGGAGGACCTGACGCTTCGGAACTTCACCTTTACGGGGCATGGTCTTGGTCCTCTTACTTCGGGCGCTTCGCGCCGTACTTGGAGCGCGACTGCTTGCGGTTCTGCACGCCCGTGGTGTCGAGCGTGCCGCGGATGATGTGATAGCGAACGCCCGGGAGATCCTTGACGCG
>JBDUAS010000530.1:0-2927 GCA_040004535.1 Deltaproteobacteria bacterium | reverse complement strand
AGGTCCGGAACTTCTACTCGGTCTCGATCAGCGGCTATCACATCGCCGAGGCCGGTGCGAATCCGATCAGCCAGCTCGCGTTCACGCTCGCGAACGGGTTCACGTTCGTCGAGTACTACCTGTCGCGCGGGATGAACATCGACGAGTTCGCGCCGAATCTCTCGTTCTTCTTCTCGAACGGCATGGACCCTGAGTACGCGGTGCTCGGGCGCGTCGCGCGGCGGATCTGGGCGCGCGCGATCCGCGACAAGTACGGCGGCAACGATCGCTCGCAAAAACTGAAATATCACATCCAGACGAGCGGCCGATCGCTGCACGCCCAGGAGATCGCGTTCAACGACATCCGCACGACGCTGCAGGCGTTGCTCGCGCTCAACGACAACTGCAACTCGCTCCACACGAACGCGTACGACGAAGCGATCACGACGCCGACCGAAGAGTCGGTGCGACGCGCGCTCGCGATCCAGCTCGTGATCAACAAGGAGTTCGGGCTGGCGAAGAACGAGAACCCGAACCAGGGCTCGTTCATCATCGAGCAGCTGACCGACATGGTCGAGGCCGCGGTGCTCGCCGAGTTCCGTTCGATCAGCGAGCGCGGTGGCGTCCTCGGTGCGATGGAGCGGATGTACCAGCGCTCGAAGATCCAGGAAGAGTCGCTGTACTACGAGACCCTGAAGCACGACGGCACGCTCCCGATCATCGGCGTCAACACGTTCCTCGATCCGAAGGGCAGCCCGACGGTGACGCCGCTCGAGGTGATCCGCGCGACCACCGACGAGAAGCACTACGCGATCGCGGCGCGCGATGCGTTCTGGAAGCGCAACGCGGCGACCGCGCCGGCGGCGCTCGCCGAGATCCAGCGCGCCGCCCTCGACAACGAGAACGTGTTCGAAGCGCTCATGACCGCGTGCAAGGTCTGCACGCTCGGCCAGCTGTCGCAGGCGCTCTATGAAGTCGGCGGCCAGTACCGGCGAAACATGTGATGTAAGGTCCGGGCGTCGTGCCGTCGAATCCGTCCATCGCAGTCTGGCGCGCGCAGGTCGAGAAAGAGCTCGCCGGCGCCCCGTTCGAAAAGCTCGTCACCCAGACGCCCGAGGGGCTGGCGATCCAGCCGCTCTACGCCGAGCGCGTCGCGGATCCGCCGCCGCCGGGCGTCGCGCCGTACGTGCGCGGTGCGAGCGCGGAGGCCGTGCCCTTCGAGATCTGCATGCACGCGGATCCAGCGGCGCTCGAGGACGATCTGGCGGGAGGTGCGGATGCGCTGTGGGTGCGCGACGGCGACCGCGCGTCGCTGACCGCGGCGCTCGGCCACGGACTCGGCGTCGTGATCGATGCCGAGGGCACGCCGAAGATCGAGCACTTCAAGGCCGTGATGCACGCGCGGCGTGCGTGGCTCGGGTTCGATCCGATCGATGAGGTCTGGCGCGGGGAGCTCGCGGCGAGCGCCCTGCCCCGCCGGCTGAACGAGCTCGGCAGCTTCGCATCGCGGCTCCAGCAGCAGCGCGAGGGCGGCACGCTCGGCGCGCCCGATCATCGCGTACGCGCGGTGCGCGTCTCGAGCCTCGGCTATCACCGCGCCGGCGCCGATTCCGCCGACGAGCTCGCGCTCGTGCTCGCGACGGCGGCCGCGTATCTGCGCGCACTCGTGCAAGAGGGCATGTCGGTCGCGCACGCCGCGCAGGCGATGTGGGCACAGGTCGCGGTCGGCCGCGACACGTTCGGCGAGCTGTGCAAGCTGCGCGCGTTGCGGCTCGTGTGGTGGAAGCTGTTCGCGGCCGCTGGCTTTGGTGATGCGGCGCTCGAGCTCCACGCGGTGTGCTCGTCGAGGACGCAGGCGCTGCGCGATCCATGGGTCAACATGCTGCGCGTGACGACCGAAGTGTTCGCGGCCGTCCTCGGCGGCGCGCAGGTCGTGACGCCGGCCGCGTTCGACGAGGCGTTCGGCACGGCCTCGGCACTCGGCCGCCGGACCGCGCGCAACACCGCGCTCGTGTTGCGCGAGGAGAGCCATCTCGGCCGCGTGCTCGATGCGGGCGGCGGTTCGTACTACCTCGAGGCGCGCACGGATGCGCTCGCGCGCGAGGCGTGGTCGAGGTTCACCGCGCTCGAGCGCGAAGGCGGCATCGTCGCGCGGCTGCCCGCGATCCGCGAGCGCCTCGAAGCAGCGTGGCAGGTCCGCGCCGGCGCGATCGCGCGGCGCAAGGAGCCGATCCTCGGTGTGTCGGAGTTCGCGAACGTCGACGAGAAGCTGCCGGCGCCGCTGCCGGACCTGCCGGCCGGCGGTCATGGACCGGGGCCGCACGGCCATCGCGACGGCGAGGCGTTCGAGGCGCTGCGCGCGCGGGTCGAGCGCTCGCGCGAGGTCGTGCTGGTCACGCTCGGCGAGCCGGCGGAATTTCGCGCGCGCCTCGGCTTCGCCCAGGGCTTCTTCGCGACGGCCGGGCTCGTCACGCGCGAGCTCGCGTGGGCGGCGCCGCCACCACCACCCGCACCGAGCACGATCGCGTGCTTGTGCGGCACCGATGACCGCTACGCGCTCGAGGCGGTCGCCGCGGCTTCGACGCTGCGCGAGGCGGGCTATCGCGTCGCGCTCGCGGGGCGGCCGGGCGGTCTCGAGAAGGCGCTGAAGGCTGCGGGTGTGACGTGCATCTTCATCGGCTGCGACGTGATCGCGACGCTCGAGGAGCTCGTGTCGTGAAGCTGCCCGATTTTGGCGCCATCGAGTTCGATGCGGTCGTTCCGTCTGGTGCGACGAGCGGCTCGCCGGCCGGCTCCACGTGGGAGACGCCCGAAGCGATTCCACACCGCTCGCTCTTCACCTCCGCGGATCTCGCGGATGTCGCCCACCTCGACTCGTTGCCCGGCTTCGCGCCGTTCGTCCGCGGCCCGTACCCGACGATGTACGTCCAGAAGCCGTGGACGGTGCG
>JBDUAS010000529.1:0-2929 GCA_040004535.1 Deltaproteobacteria bacterium | reverse complement strand
CCCTTGCCGAGCTGCGAGACGAGCCGGTAAGGCCCGATCAGCTCTGCCGGTTCTGGCACGTCCCGAACTTACTACGACGCTAGTTGGCCGTTCGGGAACCGTCATAGAATGCGACAATGCGGAAGAGCAAGACTGCGCGCCGCGACGAAGACGACGCCCGGCTGGAGGCGTTGCGTGCCGAGCTTCAAAAAGGGATCGCGGATCTCGAGGCCGGCAGATACATCACGGTCGACTACAACGACATCGAAGCCTACGTGCGAAGCCGAGGACGCCGCAGGTCGTAAGTCAGGGCGCGAGGAACTCGACGAGCGCCTTGTTGAACTCTTGCGGGTCCTGCCACAGCGCGAAGTGGCTGGCGTTCTCGAACACCTTGACCTGCGCGTGTGGGATGAGCTTCGCCATCTCCTCGACCTGCGCGAGCACGATGACCTCGTCGTGATCGCCATCCGTGATCAATGCGGGCGCCTGGATCGCGCGGAGTTGATCCTTCGTGATGTTCATCGGGTCGCGCCACACGGGGAGCAGCCAGTTGGTGAGGTCGTCGAACTGCTTCGGCGTCTTCGACATGCGCTGGTAGTCGGCGCGGCACTTCTGCGCGTACGCGTTGAACGTCGGGGCCGGCGTGTTGCGGCGCGGCTTGGAGCCCTCGGAGTTGTAGTTGGTGCCGAACACGAACAGCTTCGCGACGCGCTCGGGGTGGTAGATCGCGAGCTTGAGCGCGATCTCGCCGCCGTCGCTCCAGCCGACCATCGCGCCTTGCTTGATGGCGAGTGCGTCCATCACGGCGATCACGTCGCTCGCCATCACGTCGTACGAGATCTTGGCGTTGGTGTGCGTGCTGCGGCCTTGGCCGCGCGAGTCGATCGCGATCACCTCGTGCTTCGCGTCGACGAGCGCGGGGACCTGGTTTGCCCAGTGATCGCTGTTGCCGAGACCGCCGTGCAACAGGATCACTGGTGGCTCGGCGCTCGGCGTGCCGTAGATCGCGTAGTAGATCTGGGCGCCGTCGACGGTGATCGTCGAGCTCTTCGTCGCGGCGGGCATCGCGGGCGGCAGGGGCAACGTCTCCCACCGCGCGGGCGTCGCGGAGCCCGCGTTCGCCAGGCCGGCGACTCCGGACACCACGACGATCAGGACAACGAGCGCCGCACGCACTCCGACGAGCTTAACTCTTCTTGAGGACTAGCGCGATCTTGAACGTCGCGTCGGTCGCAGCGCCGTCCTTGTCCTTGGGAATCCCGAAGTGCCACGAGCTCATGAAGTGCTGGACGCAGCTATCGACCTTCGGCGTCAGGCCCTCGGCGGCGGGCTCAGCGACGCGCCCGTGGTCGTCGACGGTGAATTCGATCTTGATCTTGCCCTCGAGGCTGGCGTCCTCGTTCTGGCCGAGCCGGTAGCAGCGTTGCAACCCGGTCACGTACGCGCTCTGGATCTTGTCGAGGACGGATTGCGGCGTCAGCGTCGTGCGGTCGCCCTCGCCGGGTAACGGCTGGATCACGATCCGACTCGTGCCGGCGCGATCGTGATGCTCGGTGTCGGCGGGGATCATGGCGTCGGGTTGATCGATGTGGAGATCGTGACCGGTGCCGACGCGCGCGCGATCGTCGACGCGCGAGGTGTGGCCGTTGTCGCCGATCGTGACGACGCGATGCTGGGCGTCGTCCATCTGGCGCGCGAGATCCGCGCCGGGCTGGCGGTGGTTCATGCCGCCGAAGCCGTGCGAGCCGTCGTCGCCGGTGAGGATGCTCGCCATCCGCGACGCGTCGCGCGCGAGTTGCTCCGGGTCGCTCGGCAACGGGCGCGTGGGTTGGACGATGTGATGCTGCGGTGCGACGGGCCGCGCGATCGCCGGCATCGTCGTCGGAGTTTGGGTGGGGTCGACGTGATCGGTGAAGTCGGGGAGCTGGACGTCGATCGTCTCCTGACGGAACTCCGACGGGAGATCGCGCATGCCGAGCACGCTGTGCTCGACGTCCGCGTTCCATGCCCACGCGGCGATACCGATGTGGACGCACAGCGACAGGCCGATGATCAGCGCGAGCCGGCGATCGATCGGACGCGCGCGCAGCGATGCGGGGAGCTGCGGCTTCGGGCGCACGACGGTCGCGACGTCCTGGAACAGCAGCGTCAGATCGCCGAGCACGAGCTTGCCGCGCGCACCGGGCGCGAGCCGCAGCGTGTCGGTCACCGCTTCGATTCGATCGCCGATACCGACCCGCGCGATCATCTGCGGCGCGACGTGGAGCACGAACGCGCCTTCATCGCGCGCGAACAACAGGTGCTCGCGCGGCACGCCTTCGACCGGTACCGACAGCGCGCAGCGCAGCGACTGCCCCAACGTGATCGGCCGGGTCGGCGGAAACACGCGCTCTTCGACCAGCTTCCCGGCGATGACGACTCCGATCCGCAGACTGCGCATGGACTTACCAACGCGCGAGCTCGGCAACGGATCTGCTGGACATCGGACGGGAACGGATATATGTCTGTCATCACGGATGCTCGCTCGACGCCCTCACCTGCGCGTGCTCGAAGACGAAGCAATCCATATATTTCGGGAGCTTGCGGCCGAGCGCGAACGGCCGTGCTTGCTGTTCTCGGGCGGCAAAGACTCGATCGTGCTGCTGCGCTTGGCCGAGAAAGCGTTCCGGCCGGCGCGGTTTCCGTTCCCGCTGCTCCACGTCGATACCGGCCACAACTTCCCGGAGACCCTGGTCTATCGCGACCGCCGGGTCGGCGAGCTGGGCGAGCGGTTGATCGTCGCGACCGTGCAGGACTCGATCGATCGCGGTCGTGTGACCGAAGAGACCGGGCCGCGCGCGTCTCGCAATCGGTTGCAGACGACGACGCTGCTCGATGCGCTCGAGGAGCATCAGTTCGATGCCGCGATCGGCGGCGCTCGGCGCGATGAAGAACGCGCGCGCGCGAAGGA
>JBDUAS010000058.1:0-31014 GCA_040004535.1 Deltaproteobacteria bacterium | reverse complement strand
AACCGCAACCGCAGCCGCAGTTGATCTACGGCGTGGGCGCGACGCAGCTGATCTATGCGGCACAGCCGCAGCCGCATCCGCAATTGATCTACGGGGTCGGCGCACCACCGCAAGTCGGCGCCGGTGCACCCGCGCTGATCTACGGGACCGGCGCGCCCCAGCCGCCCGCTTTGATCTATGGCGCGTCGCATCCGAACGCGCTGATCTACGCGTCGCATGCACCCGCGTTGATCTACGGCGCTGCGCAACCGGCATTGATCTACGGCGCGGCACAACCCGCGCCAGCACCGGCGCCCGAAGCGGCCAAGCCGACGGACAAGTCGAACAAGTGAGCGGCCTACTCGTCGTCGTCGGCACCGGCATCAAGGCGGTCGGGCACATGACACTCGACGCGCGCGCCTGGATCGGCTCTGCCGACGAGGTCCACTACGTCACCACCGATCCGATCACCGAAGCCGCGATCCGCGAGCTGTCGCCGGGAGCCAGCTCGCTGTCGCGCTTCTACGAGGTCGGCCGAGCGCGCCACGACACGTACGAGGCGATGACCCAGACGCTGCTCGCCGGCGCTCGCGCGGGCCGCACCGTGTGCGCCGCGTTCTACGGCCACCCGGGCGTGTTCGTGTATCCGTCGCACGACGCGATCCGACGTGCGCGCGCGGAAGGCCTGCGCGCGGTCATGGAGCCGGGCGTGTCGGCGGAAGACTGCTTGTTTGCCGACCTCGGGCTCGATCCCGCGGTCGTCGGCTGCGCGCAGTACGAGGCGACCGACTTCTTGATCTACGGGCGTCGCCCCGATCCGTCGGCCGCGTTGATCGTGTGGCAGATCGGCGCCGTCGGTGACCTCGCGTGGAATCCGGGTCGTACGAACGCGGAGAATGTCCGCGTGCTCGTCGATGCGCTCGCGCTCACGTACGGTCACGATCACGTCGTCGTGGTGTACGAAGCAGCACAGCTGCCGACGTGCCTGCCGACGATCTTGCACCTCCGGCTCGCCGACTTGCCGCTCGCACCGCTGTCGACGGCGTCGACCTTGTTCGTGCCGCCGCGCGAACAGCGCCAGCCGAACGCCGCCATGATCGTGCGGCTCGGGCTCGATCCGCGGCGGTTTGGTCTCGGATCGCCGCCGTGACAGCGACCCAGCTGTCGGTCGTCCTCGATCGGCCCGCGCTTCCACCGATCCAGACGCGCGAGGAGCTGATCGATGCGCTCGGCACCGCCGCCGAGCTCGAGCACGCGATCCTGTGCCAGTACCTGTTCGCCGCGTTCTCGATCGAGCGGATGTCGCCGGCGCTGTCGCCCGCGGATAGCGAGCTTGCGCGCACGTTCATGCTGCAGATCCTGGCGATCGCGCGCCAGGAGATGGAGCACCTCGGCATCGTGACGAACCTCCTGATCGCGGTCGGCGCGTCGCCGAACTTCGATCGGCCGAACCTGCCGCTCCAGCGCGACTACTTCGCGGTCGACCTGCCGCTCGCGCTGATGCCGTTCGGGGACGAGTTCTTCAAGATCACCGCGCAGCTCGAAGCGCCGTGCACCGATCCGTCGGCGCCGTCGCCCTTCATCACGTCGGTCGAGGCGATCTACGCGCGGCTGCGCGACGCGATCCAGTATCTCGGCGGGCCCGGCGGTCCACTCGAGAGGACGCTGTTCCTCGGCGCGAACGATCCGCAGGTCTCGAACGCCGACTTCGGCGCGACGCCGACCCAGATCTGGTACAGCCTCACGCTGCTGCCGGTCACCGATCTCGCATCGGCGCTGATGGCGATCGACCTCATCCGCGTGCAAGGTGAAGGAGCGACCGCGCACGATCCCGATTCGCACTGGACGATCGTCCGCAGCATGAAGACCCAGTGGGATGCGCTGTCGCCCGAGTCGCGCGCGGCGATGAAGAAGCCGGTCCCGCACAACCCGCTGACTCGCGAGCGCGGTGATGTCGATCCGAGCTCGAGCTGCAACGTCCTCCGCGATCCGCGCGCCGTCGCGCTCGCGCGGGTCGCAAATCGTGCGTACGAGCTGCTGTTACTGCTCCTCGCGCGGCTCTACGGCCGCAACGATGCGACCGCCGCCGATCGCGACATGTACCGCAAGTACGCGTTCTTTCCGCTCATGACGATCGTCGTGCGCCCGCTCGCCGAGATCCTGACCGACTTGCCGGCCGGCGACGGCGCACATTGCGCGACGTGCACGTTCGAGATCGACGGACCGATCCGCACGTTCCCGGATCGCGCGACGTTCCAGATCCAGCTCGGCGAACGACTCGCGCACCTCGCCGCCGAGCTTGCCGCGATCGCCGCGATGCCGGGCGTGTCGCCGCGGCTCGGCTTCGTCGCGAAGAACATGGCGTACGTGCGTGATCGCGTGATCGCGTACGCCTCGACCCCGGAAGGTGCGTCGTGAGTGTCCTCGTGTGTCGGTTCTCCGGCTGGGTCCAGGTCCGCCTCGCGACGAACCCAGATCCGACGGACGAGCCGCGCGGCGTCAGCGGCTACACGTTCGCGTTGCCCGGCGAGCCCGACCTCGATCGGATCCTGCGCACGTCGAACCCGGTCGCTCCGCGTACGCACGGGCCACCGATCGGCGTGTTCGTCCGCGCGGTCTCGATCGACGGCATCGCGATCATCGGTCACCCGCTCGTCGGTGCGCAGCTCGATCTGCTCGGTGAGCCCAAGTTCGAATCGGTCAACGAAGTGATGATGGAGCAGGGCGAAGAACCGCTAGCACCGTTCGACGTCCAGCTCACCCGAGGCGCGTTTTGCCTGCAGCGTGCCGCGCTGCTCGATCCCAGCCAGCCCGATGCCACCGTGTACACCGTGCCGCGGGCACTGCTCGAGCCGTGGCGCGCGCAGGTCACGCTGTCGACGGCGATCCTCGAGGAAGCAACCGGTAGCACCGATCCGGTCGCGTTCCGCGCTGCGAGGCTCGCGCTGCTCCAAGCCGATCTGAAGACCTGCACCGACCCGGTCGAACGTGCCGGCCTCGGCCGCCGGATCAGCGAGCTCGACATCACCGATCCGAACGACCACCGCACGATCTCGATGGAGTTCATCGAGAGCCGTCACTACGAGCTCGACGGCCCGACCGCACTTGTAGATCCGGCGGGGTGGCTCGCCGGCCTCGACACGTTCCAGACGTTCGCGTGCGACGTCGTGATGGGCTCGTGGGACTCCGACGCGTTGTCGGCGTACTACGTCGGCACGCTAGCGCTGCCAACCCACTAGGACGAGGCCGGTGATCGCGGCGGCCAGCAGCACGGCCATGACGACCCACCAGATCCGCGAGGCGCGGCGGCGCTGGAGCATCGCCTTACCGAAGCTCGACATGTTCGCGACGCTTTCGCGCCGGCGATCCATCATCGCCTCCGAGATCGCGGGAAGCTGAGCGCCGACCTCGACGACCGGCTTGCTCTGCAAGATCTCGTAGAGCGCCGACACGGCGCTATCCTCGCGGCGCAGCGGCTCCTTCTGCGAGAACGCCCATTCGACCCAGCTCACGAGCTGGTGCGGCGTGAGCCGGCCGCTCGCGTGGTTCGCGACCGCGGTCCCGATCGCCGCCAGCATGTCGGAGGCGCGTTGCCAGCGCTTCATCGGATCGCGCGCGAGTGCCTTCAACACGATCTGATCGACCTCGGCTGGAACTTCGGGATTCGTCTTCGACGGCGGCGGAATCGGCATCGATCGCACGCGCTCGAGCACCTCGCCTTGCTCGGGCGCATCGAACAGCCGCTTGCCGGTGAGCAGCTCGTGCATCATGACGCCGAGCGCCCACAGGTCGCAGCGCGCATCGAGCTGGCCCGAGAGATATTCCGGCGCGACGTAGCTGAGCTTGCCCTTGATCACGCCGGCCTGGCTCTGCACGGTGGACTGCTTGGTCTTTGCGAGCCCGAAGTCGATCAGCTTGACCTGGCCCGCATCGGACACGATCACGTTCGACGGCGACACGTCGCGATGGACGATGCCGAGCGGCAGGCCGAGCTCGTTGCGCTGGTTGTGCGCGTGATCGAGCGCGTCGCACAGCTGGTACGCGATCTCGAGCACGACCGCGATCGGCATCTTGCCGACGAACTCGATGCAGTGCTTCTGGAGCTGCTGCAGCGTCGGTCCGGGCACGAACTCGAACGCGATGTAGTAGATGCCGCGCAGCCGCCCGAACTCGTAGACGCGCGCGATGCCGGGGTGGCGCAGGTACCGTGCGAGGCGCGCCTCGTCGATGAACGAACCGACGAGCTCGCGGACGGTCGCGACGTGCGGGTACATCCGCTTGAGCGCGACCGGATTCTTGATCGCGCGCGACCGCGCGAGATGGACCGCCGCTAGACCGCCGGTGCCCAGCTCCTCGTAGATCTCGTACGAGCCGAATCGTTCACGCAACGGGATTTCACTTCGCGTAGAACGAGGCACCGAACGAGGTCGTCACGCTGCTGCCGGTCGGGGGCGTTGGCGCGGCATCGTAGTAGTCGAGGTACGGCACCCACGCGAGGCTCATCGGATCCTGAACCTCGGCGAGCACGGTGACCGTATACGCGGTGCCCTTGATCTCGGCACCGTACTGGCCGCTCCGCGGCGGCACCTTCAGCGACGCCACCGTCGCGAACGCGATCGGCGCCGGCGGCATCGCCGCGTCGACGATGGTGACCGTCAGCCGGCCCGCGATCGGCGGATTCGTGCCGTCGGCGAGCGCGATGTGCGTCGAGTTGATGAACGCGAGCTTGCCGTTCGGCAGATCCGAACCGGCCGCATCGAACGCCCAATCCTCGGTCGTCACGTCGATCGCACCGTCGAGCGACAGTCCGCACGGCGTGGCCGGGTCATCGCAGACCACCCAGTCGATGTGAAATAGATCTGCGCGCTCGATGCCGACGTACGTCCAGGTCAATCCACCCGCGCGGCCGAGGTCGCCGGTGGGCGTCCAGGTCAGGCCGAACGGCGGGAACGGCTGGAGCGTCGACGTGAGTTGCGTGTCGGAGCAACCGACGTGGTTCACCGGATCGCCGAGCGTCGTGTTCGGACACTGGTCGATGCCGTCGACGACGCCGTCATGATCGTGGTCGCACATGTCGCCGCACGAGGCATCGGCGGTCGGGCCGGCGTCCGCGGTGTTGCTACCGCTGCCGTTGCCGCTATCGGCCGTCACGCCGCCGGGCTTCGCGTTCGCGCAGCCCGCGAGGGCGGCGAACACGCTGAGTGCCAATAGCTCGTTCTTCGCGGTCACTTGCGGCACCCAGTGTTAACCGTCGCATGGGTGGGGAGCACCGTCAATGATCGCTAAGACCCCGAGACGATTGGTCCCCCGCTACGGCTCGGGGTCGGATTCCTTGGTGATTCCCTCGAACAGCGGCGTCGATAGATAGCGCTCGCCGGTGTCGGGCAGCAGCGCCAGGATCACGCTGCCGGCCTTCGCCTTGGCCGCGACCTGCAACGCCACCGCGAACGTGCCGCCCGACGAGATGCCGCAGAAGATGCCTTCCTTCGTCCCGAGTGCACGTGCCGTCGCGATCGCATCCGCGTCGGTCACCGCGAGACGTTCATCGAACACCTCACGATCGAGCACCGAGCCGATGAAGTCGGGCGTCCAGCCCTGGATCTTGTGCGGCTTCCATTCGGCGCCGCCGAGCAACTGCGCTTCTGCGGGCTCGGCCACGACGATCCGGATGTCGGGCCGCGCGTGCTTGAGGCTCTGACCGGCGCCGGTCAACGTGCCGCCGGTGCCCCAGCCGGTGACGAAGTAGTCGAGCGGGTGGCCCGCGAAGTCCGACAGGATCTCGGGGCCGGTGGTCTGGCGGTGATAGGCGGGGTTCGCCGGGTTGTCGAATTGCCGCGCGAGGAACCAGCCGTGCTGCTTGGCCAGCGCCTCGGCCTTCTTGACCATGCCGGTCGCGCGCTCGGCCGCGGGCGTCAGGATCACCTTCGCGCCGTACGCGCGCATGATCTGACGGCGCTCGACGGAGAACGAATCCGCCATCAACGCGACGAACGGATAGCCGCGCGCGGCACATACCATCGCGAGCGCGACCCCGGTGTTGCCGGAGGTCGCCTCGCATACGGTCTGTCCGGGCTTCAGCTCACCGCGACGCTCGGCGTCCTCGATGATGCCGATCGCGAGGCGATCTTTGACCGAGCCGCCCGGATTGAACGCCTCGACCTTCACGTACATCGTGACGTTCGCCGGCGCGAGCCGATTGATCCGTACGATCGGGGTCCTACCGATTGTCTCCGCGATGTCGTTGTAGATCACGTCCACCTCCCTCGCGGGGAGCGTACGCTCTATCGCGCGACGAGACCCGACGTACCAGCGGGCATTCCCGGTAGAGCGGGTTGTGCGGTCAACGATCCATCCGAGCTGATCGAATAGATGTTGATCGTGTGGCTGCCGCTGGCGAGCGAATAGAGATAGCCACGCTCCGGCGAGACGGCGAGGTCGATCGGGTTGGTGCCCGACGTCGCGGTGATGCCGCTCGCTTCGTGGAGCGCGAGCTGGCCCGTGGTCGAGACCGTGAGGCCGGTGATCGTCGAGGTCGCGGTGTTCGCGATGTACGCGAAGCCGCCGGCCGACACGATCCAGCACGCGGCGCCTTGCAGCGTCGGCAGCGCGGACGTGATCGGCGTCAGTACGCCGGCGCTCGAGATCGAGTACGAGCTCGCGGACGAACCGTTCGCCATCTCGTTGCCGACTTCGGCGACGAGCATGAAGCCCTCGGGGCTGAAGTCGATCGCGAACGGTTCGTGGCCGGCCGGGGTCTGGAAGTTGCCGGCCTGCGCGACATCGTTGACGACCGCGAACGTGTCGAGCATGCCGGTGTGCGCGACGGTCGGTCCGAACCGCTCGGCGACCACGAGGTGCTTGCCGTCGGGCGTGAACACGAGATCCGTCGGATGCACGTCGCCGGTGCCGCTCAACGCTTGCGTCGAGGTCGCGATCGCGACGAGGTCGTTGCCCGAGATCTTGAAGCCGCTGATGTTCGCGCCGACGTTCGCGACGTTCACGTTGCCGTAGTTGAGGACGTAGACGGCGTCCCCGGAGACCGCGACGCTGATCGGCTTCGTACCGCCGGAGGCGATCGTCGACAGCGTCGTGACGACGCCGTCTTGATCGATCGAGAGCATCGACACGGTGTTGTTACCCGCGTTGACCGCGAAGAACCGCTGCCACTTCTTGCTCCACGCGAGCGCGCCCTGGCTGCCGAGGCCGGCTGCGGTACCGGTGCCACCGGTGCCGTACTCGTTGTCGCGCGTGAGGTTGCCGTTCTCGCCACGCAGGAACGAGGCAACCTGGTTCGATGCGACCTGGTTGCTGAGCGTGTAGACCGCCGGGGCGGCGAGCTCCGGCCCGGGCGCGCCGTTCGAACCGTTCGAACCGTTCGTGCCGTTCGTGCCATCGCTGCCGTTGGTGCCGTTGGTGCCGTTGGTGCCGTTGGTGCCGTTCGTCCCGTCCTTGCCGTCGCTGGCGCATCCACCGAGCATCAGGCCGAACAACGAAATCGCGAGCGCGCTTGCCTTGACCATGAGTCTCTCCAAAAGGGGAAGTTGTGACTCCCTCTACGCGCGCTACGCAGATCGGTTACACGAAACCTACAGCGCCATTTCGCGAAGCCGCGTCACGTGCTCGCCGCGCTTGACGATCCAGATCCTGCCGAGGCGCGCGTCACCGGCGCCTTTCGCGAATCCAACGATCTCGTCACCGCCGTGCAGCGCACCGGCTTCGTTCGCGGGAATCGTGACGGGATCGACTTTGCGGCGCTGCACGTGGGTGACCGAGCCGCGACATTCCTGGCGATAGATCAGCTTGCCGGAGGAGTCGATGCCATCGATCCGATTCGATTCGAAGCAATCGGTGCCCTCGGTATCCGACGAGAATTCGTCCTGGAACCGGACCAGGATGTTGCCGCCCTTCTTCTCGAGCGCCGCGACCTTGCCGCCGACATGACCGACTTCACTGCCGTCGGGGATGAGTGCCTCGTAGTAGATCTTGAAGTCGTCCTTCCACTCGTAGATGTAGCGGCCGTCACCGAGGTCGAGCAGCTTGCCGTTCGCGGTCGAGCTCGCGGTGTCCGCATCGATACCTTGTTCGCGCGCCGACGCGACGCGATGCGTGCGCCCCATCGCCTTGATGATCTGATCGCTCTGCTTCGTCGCGATCTCTTGCTGCGCGGTCGGATCGAGGTGGTCGAGGAGCTTGGATTCCGCCATCGCCGCCGCCGCATCGCCGCGCGCGACGTACGCCCAGAACAGTTGCTTCGTGATCGCGGCGAACACGACGCCGCGCGTGCAATCGGCCTTGCAGCTCGCGTGATACGCGATGCGGAGGTCGCGCAGCTTCGAGATCGTCTCGTCGGTGACACCGCTCGCGCGCTCGGACTTCATCCGCGTGATCAAGAGGCCGAGCTCCGCGATCACCTTGCCGTTGCGTGCGTGCTCCGCGGTGCGCTGGTTGTAGACCGCCGCCGGCAGATCGACGAACAGCTTCTTCGCGTCAGGCGCGAGCTCGTCGGAGACGGCGATCACGCGGGTCTTTGCGCGATCGAGCTGAGTCATGAACGCCTGCTGCGCGGCGGCCGGCAGGCCCGGAATCGTCGCGAGCTTCGCGGCGACTTGCTTCGCGTCGACGTGATCGGCGTACCACCGCATCATGCCGACCTCGTAGTACTGCCAGACGTTGCGCGGCGCGCGCTCTTGCTCCGCCTGCCACTTCATCGCCTCCGGGTTGTTGATGACCTCGTGATGGTGTGGCGCGCCTTCGCCGAGGCACGAGCTCGCCTTCAGGCACTCGACGAGCATCATCGCGGCGGTCGTGTGATCGAAGTACAGCTCGTCGAACCGGAAGTGCTGCGTCACCCAGGTGTTGCGCTCGGGCTCGGACTCCGACGACAGGATCTGTTCGACGCAGACGAGGCGGAGGAATTGATCGGCGGGGTCGGCCGACAGATTGGGCTGCTTGCCCATCGTCGGCTCGGCTTCGGACTCGCCGCGGTTGACCTCGTTCTTGTAGGCGCCGATGCGATCGCATTCGGGACCCCAGTACGGGCCGACGCGGTAGGTGCGGCCTTCGAGCTGGACGTGATGGCCTTCCGGGCCGTCGCCCCCGCCGCCGCTACCGTCCGAGGGAACCAACTTGAGGATGCCGCATCCCATCGGCAGGGCGGCAATGACCAGAGTAAGGAGCAGTCGCTGCATGACCGCAGGACGCAGCGACTACCCACACCGTCTCACTCTTTCGTGGTGGTCGTTCTAAGTAGCCGCGGCAGCGTCGAATACAGGGTCGACGCGACGAGCCGCATCAGCTCGCCGAGCTCGACGGCCGAGATGCCGAGCGTCGCGGCGAGCCGCTGGTGGGTGCCGCCGACGAGCTGTGAGCGGGCCTCGGCGAGGTGGCGCGCGGCGGTCGCGCGAGACACGGCGTAGAACGCACCGATCTCTTCGATCGTGAGCTGATCGTTGACCTGGAGGCGCAGCAACGTGCGCGCGCGGCGGGGCAGCTCCGCGAACGCGGCGGCAAACGCGGCCTTGAACTCGGCGCGGTAGCTCGACTTCAAGAACGCGAGCGCTTGGTCGTCGGATTCGTCGGCGATCGCGGCGAGCGCGTCGTCCTCGACCGATAGCTCCTGCTTGCGCCGGTTCATGCTGATCGCGGTGCGGACCGCGGCGACGCGGAGCCAGGCGTGCAGCGCACCGTGACCGCCGTACGCGGCGAGCTTCGCCGGGCGATCGCCGTCGGTGACGAGGAGCTTCAGTAACAGCTCCTGGATCACGTCCTCGGCCGGCGGTGCGTGCGCACCGAGCTTCGCGACCGCGCGCGTGGTCTCGTCGCGCACGAGCTTCTCGAACGCGGCGAGCGCGGCGCGATGTTGTTCGAGGCACGCGGTCACGAGATAGAGGTCGGCCAGGGCGAGCTGGGCGATCGCGGCGGCGGAGTCGGTCTCGCCGTCGGTGCGGGCGGCAATCGCTACGTCGAACCGATCGCCCAGCGCGGGCAGGCCCGGCCAGCGCGCGTGCGCGTCGGCCACCGCCGCGGCGATCAGGTCCGTCACGATCTCCACGATCCCGTGAGACCGTCGGCGCGGTCGCTGCGTCCTGGCGGCATGGACAAGCACTATTACTTCATCGTCGAGCCCACGGGCGACGAGGATGGGCCGTATATCCTGGCTGAAATCGCGAAGAAGCTCGCCGAGGGGTCGGTGTCGCCGGAGGCGTCGCTGCTCAAGGTTGGAGAGACCCGCGGGACCCCGATTCGCGAGGTCGTGAGTGCGCTCGCGGCCTTGCCGCCGCCACCGCCGCCGGCGCGTAAACCGCATGGCACGCAGCCGTACACCCCGATTCCGGTCGCCGTCCCCGTGATGGCCGAGGCGAGTGCGCCGGTCGCGTTGCAGCCGTACGTGCCGCCGATGCCGCAGCTCGCACCACCGCCGCGCCCACACCGTCGCTGGCCGTACGCGGCCGGTGTCGCGGCGCTCGCTCTCGGTGGGATCGCCGTGCTCGGCCTGCGCGGCGGCAAAGAGGCGCATGTCGAGTCCGCGATGGTGCGGGTATCGACGCCGACCGGCACCGGCGCGGGCTTCATGATCGACGGCCCCGACAGCGACGTCTACGTTGCCACCGCGAACCACGTCGTCGATCGCGGCGAGCGCGTGCTCGTCGAGCGCGATGTCGAGATCACGGACAAGCGCCACTACGTCGAGGCGTATCCGGAAACCGAGATCGTGGCGGCCGACCCCGATGCCGACCTCGCGATCATCCGGATCAAGAACGTCGATGCGAGCCGGTTCCATCGCTTGAAGCTCGCGAAGGAACCGCAGAAGGACGCGCGGATCTCGTCGTACGGCTACCCCGGCTCGAGCCTGGTCAAGCACGCCGGCTTGATGTCGAAGGACGGCAAGGTGCTGTCGCTCGTGATGTTCCCGGCGTACGACGAGCGCTACGCGCGGATCGTGCGCGAGAACGCGGTCGATGGTCTGCTGATCTCGACCGACATCGAGCCTGGATTCTCGGGCGGACCGACGACGAACGAGGCGGGCGAGGTCGTCGGCGTCAACGTGACGAAGGACCACGCACACATCGGCCAGAATGGCGCCATCTCGGTCGTGGCGTTGCGCGCGCTACTCGACAAGGTCAAGCCGGCATCGGCGCACACCGATCCGAAGCCGGAGGACATCGTCGCGCTCTTGAACCGCGTGCAGACCGAGTACTTGTTGTTGCCCGTCGAAGAACGCGGCCGCGTGCGCGAGAGCGAGTTCCTGAGCGCGGGTGATCTGCCGACGCTGCGTAGCTTCGTCGGCGAGATCCGCCGCGAAGAGCGCAACGCCGACACCGCATTCCTGCCGAAGCAACATCTGTCGGGCCAAGCCGCGCTCGGCATGTACTTCGCGCGCCTGCCCGGCAAGTTGCTCGAGACCTATCGCGCACCGTCGGTCGCCGAGCCGCTCGCGGCGTGCGACGCCTCGAACCGCCGGCTTGCGGGCTTTCTCGGCGAGCTCGATCACGATCAGCAGCACGCGCTCGCGAGCGTGACCGCGTGCGACGAGCTCGCGATGCGCCCGCTCGCGTGGGACCTCGCCGCGGCGACGCTGCAGTGGGACGGTCACGAGAAGCAATACACGGTGACCAAGCTCGATCGGATGGACGACGAGGGCAACACGTTCCGCGCCTCGGTCCGGATCACCGGCGCGGCGAGCTTGATCGAATTGTGGATCGGCATGGACCGCGGCACGCCACGCCTCAAGCTGTTCGATCCGACCGGCAACCTCTACGCGATCGCGTCGCCGCGCAACGTCTCGACGAGCGCGCTCCAGGGCACGTGGGTGATGAAGCGCCCGCGCGTCACCGATGCGATCGACAAGGACGCCGAGGTCGAGGGCGAGGAGACGCTGGCGATCTCGATCGGCGACGAGCACAAGGTCTCGATCCGCCACGTGCTGACCCAGAAGTTCTTCCAGGTCGGCAAGAAGAGCTCGGCGTTCGCATGCAGCCGCAAGGCGACGATCGAGACGGGCGTCGTCCAGAGCTTCTCCGGCTTGCTCGAGAACGGCGTCGTCACCGCGCTCCCCGAAAAGGAGCTCGAACCGACCGGCGCGGACGCCGGCAGCTGCGTCTCGAACCATCGCGCCGATCGGATCGTCGCGGTCAAGCTGACCGGCGATCAGCTCACGCTGTATCGCACGGACGGAGTGGGATTCCCCGAGACGGTGCAATTCACGAAGCAGTAGCGGCTAGAACTCCACGCCGCGCAAGTACGGACCGCGGCCGTCGGGGCAGCCATCGTCGTGGGTGTTGCTCACCTTCGTGGGCCACAGCGCGTAGACGAACAGACCCTCCGTCGCGGGATCGCCCGTCGCGGCGATGTAGGTGCCGGCCGCGCGCTTCATGTCGACGATGTTGTTCGTCAGGAACCGCGACGTGGAGATCTCGATGAAGCAGAGCTTCGCTGCCTTGTCCGGGCAATTCGAGAACGCGACCTTGAACAGATGGCCGACGCCGTCCGAGCTGCCGCTGACGTCGTCTAGCGTGAACAGGTAGACCTGGCCATCAGCCTGCGTGATCAGCGACGCTTGATTGGCGCGAACGTCTGAAGGAACCGGTGTGGCGACCGTCGCGAAGAAAGAGAAATTGGCGCCCGCGATCTTCGGATCCTGATTGTCGAGCGTCGACAAGCCACGGTTGTTGCGGCGAGCGAACACCGCATTGATGGTGAGCATGTTCGTGCCGGCCGACAAGATGAAGTGGGTGTTGCGAAGCTCGAGCGGGATGAAGTTTGGATCCGCGAAATTCGTCGAGCCCTCGCCGAGCTTCGCGCTGGTCACCCACGCCGCGCCGTCATTAGTTCCGAGCAGCGAGTTGTTCGTGTAGTGGTTGACGTCGACCAGCTGTTCGCCGCGCGCCTTGATGATGTTGATCATACCGTTGGTGCTGCCGGCGTCGTCGTCGCCAAAGAAGGCGTCGAAGTCGTTGGTGTCGACCTCTGCAGCTGTCAACACGAAGTCGCCGGACCGAGCCGCACCGCCGAGATGCCCACGACCTTGGCCGATGTTGAAGTTCGTCGTGATCATCGAATCGTTGATCGGTGGACCGTTGCCGTCGATGTTCGAGCCGAGCCGATGCAGGTTGTCATTCGGCTTCGACCGCATGTCGAACATGTAGAGCTTGCCGTTCGTGCCGAAGTCGGACGTGACCACGAAGTGGTTGTCTTGGAGCCGGACGATGCCTTCGGGATGATCCTCGTGGGTCGTGCAGCTGTAGTACGCATCGGTGAACTGGCCGTTCTGATCGAGCAAGCCGAAGATCGAACCGTTCGCTGACGACGTCGGAATGTTGAAGTACGCCTGGTACACCTTCACGAGATCGCCGTTGAAGTCGTAGCGAGTCGTGAACCGAGCGTTGCTCGTACACGCGGTCGCACTGGCACCGCTCGCGCACGTGAGCCGCGCGGTCCAGTTCTCGGTGCCGGTGCGCGACGAGAACGTCGCGTAGACCTTGCCGGCCGCACCATTCGCACAACTACCCGTGAGCGGCAGCGGAACGAGGACGCCGTGGTTGTAGATCGCGAGCGACACACCGCTCGTGCTCTGCGGCCCGTCGCAGTTGCCGAACTCGAGCGTGGTGCCGGCCTGGTACTGGCCGAGCGGAAAATCCTGAGAGCTCCCGGGCGGGATGTAATAGGCGAGCGAGCCGGCCGAGGGCTGCAGTGGATTGTTCGGCGGCGTGACGTAGGTCGAGCACGTGGACGAGAACGCGGGCACGTTCTCCTTCACGACGTAATTCGTCCAGCGCGAACCGTACTGCTGCGGGCAGGCGCCGACGCCGGGGCCGCCGCTACAATTCGCGATCGGGCTCGGGCAGGACGAAGCGACACCGCCGAGCGAGTAGCCGGGGACGAACGTTTCGGTACCGTGCTCGAAGCTCTGCTGGAGATAGAGCGTCGAGCCGCCGACGCCCGCCATGTCCGACCTCGGATAGCCGAGCGCGTGCAGCCACGGGTATGCGGCGGTCAGCGCGAGATCCCCGGCGACCGGCACGCTCACGCTGAACGCGGTGGGTTGACCGAGCTTGGCGAGGAGATAGCCGGTGCCGCCCCAGTACGTATCCGAATACGTCGCGAACCGGCCGGTCGTCGTGATCGTGCAAGCGACAGGCGCACCCGTCGGCGTCGCGCACCGTGCATCGCTCGTCAGGGGATACGTGATCGGCGAGCCCATCGCGCTCGGGTACGCATTGAACATCCGCTGCCACGCGGCGGCGAGCGGACGATCGTCGAACGTGAGGTTCGTGTTGGCGTCGAAGATCTGACCGCCGATGAAGAACGCCGCGGCATCGCCGCGCTGGTACGTCATCACGCCGTTGTCGAACATCTGATACGTGACGGCGTTGCCGACGAACGGCACCGGGTTCGAGACCGGCAAGCCGAGCGGGCTCGTCGCGGCGCCGAGAGAAGCGTAACGCGTGTACAGCGCCGGGCTGCTCGCTGGCGTCGTCGCGTCGTGTGCGGATAACTCGACGACCCGCGCATACCCACCCAACGCCGACGTGACCGTCACGCGGATCGCGGTCGCCGCGATCGGAGCGAAGCTGCGCTCGACGACGACATGATTGTTCCCGGTCACCGATGAGACGGTCTGCCAGGTCGTGCCGACCAAGGCCGCGAGTGTGAACGCCTGGTTGCCTGCGGTCGTGAACGTGCTGGTGAGCGAGGGCTCGCCCGAACGACCGAACGTCCCATCCTGCTGCGTGACGACCTCGATCGAATCGATCGTGCGAAGCGCGTTGAACTGGATCGTCAGGCTCTGAGCCGCATGCGGGTTGACCGTCATCGCGCTCGCCCATTCGCCGAGCCTCGCGTCGCCGACCCGATCTCCATTGTTTGCGGCGGACGGCAACGTGCCGGCGAGCGTCGATGTCGCCGTGGCGGTCGCACCGAGCGCGCTCAGTGCGACGTTCGCGCCGCCGTCACCGACCTGCATGAAGAACGCGGCGTTCTTCGCGGCGTTCCAGTACACGACACCGCATCCATTCGCCGTCGAAGTGAGCGTGCCGTAGCTCTTGGAGTAGTTGCCGTTGCCGAGGTCGACGAGTGGATTCGCGCCGAGGCTCCACTCGCAGCCCCAGTTCTTCGCGGCGGCATCCATGTAGCTCGTGACCGCTGTCGTCGGCGTCGGACTCGAGGTGAGACTGCTACCGTAAGGGCCGCCCGTACTCGGGGTCGTGACGACCGCTTGATCGGTCTGGTTGAGAGAATCGTCCACTTGCTCGGCGCACGACGCGCCGAACAGCAAACACACTGCGAGCACGCTTCTTTGGGTCACGCGCCGCGCTTCTGCACCCGATATGCCGATTCGCGGGGCCCAAACTGCGTGAATCTTGCGAGGGAAGGCCATTCGCACGTCGGATCGCCTAGACGATTTGTCTAGATCCGATTTCATGCGACCGGAGCCGACCACGTGGCTCGTATCGGAGTGAAGACGCTCGCGCTCGTGTTGGTGCTCGCCGCCTGCGGCGGTGGAATGAATGGCGACGACGGCGTCGGCCCCGACGGTGGCGGCGGCTCGGGCTCGGGCTCGGGCTCGGGCTCGGGCGGATCAGACAAGCTGTACCCGCTCGCGATGGGCAACTCGTGGACCTACAACGTCGCGGCGGTCGGCGCTGGCTCGATCTGCGCGGCCGGCACGCACGAGCAGCACGTCGTGTCGGCGAACATGGCGGGCGGCCGCGCCGCGTTCCAGATGACGAGCTTCTGCTCCGGCGTGTCGACGACATACGACTACGCACCGGGCTCGAACGACGAGGTCGACTTCTACTACCAGACGTCTTGGTTGACGCTCGTCGATCCGACGCTGACCGAAGGCCACATGTGGCCGTACTTCAACACGAGCTATCACTGGCATCGCGAGACCAGCATCACGGTGCCGGCCGGCACGTACACCGATTGCTGGACCGCGGTCCAGGACGTCACCTACTCCGCGTCACTCACCTACTGCCGCGGCGTCGGCCTCGTTCGCAGCTACTCGTCGGATCTCAACGGCTCGGGCTGGGACGCGAAGCTCTCCAGCATGACGCTGCATTGAGTTCCCGTGCTACAGGACGGTCGTGGGCGTAGTTCGATCGGTGGCGGATAGCTGGGCCACGGCGGGTTTCCTTCGAATGGCGTGTCGGGCAATTGTTCGCCCGCAAAGCTCGCGCGCACGCGGACGACCTCTTGCACCAAGAACTCGCGATCTCGATTCCCGCCCACGGCGGCATCGGAGCACGCTGAATGTTCGTGTGCAAGATGCGGAGCTACGCATCACGAACGAGTCACTTCTTGCAGTCGGCCTTCTTGAGCTCGACGCGGCGGTTCTTCGCCTGATGCGCGGGCGTGTCGTTTGGGACGACCGGCACGGTGTCGGCATAACCATCGGTCGTCAACCGATCGGCGGTGACGCCCTTCTTGACGAGCCACACCTCGACCGAGGTCACGCGCTGCTCGGAGAACGATCCGGCGCGTGGTCGCCGAGGTTATAGCGAGCGGCGCAGCTTCGCCATCCCGCCGATCCAGCGGTCGTAGTTCTCGGCCTTGCGCGCGACGTAGGTCGCGACGTTCGGGTGCGGCAGGATCAGGAACTTCTCCTCGCGCAGCCCGGCGATCACCGCGTCGGCGACGGCCTCGGCGGTGATCACGCCGTCGATGTCGGCGCCCATCATCTTCTGGCCTTCGATCATCGGCGTCTGCACGGCCTGCGGGCACAGCACCGAGACCTTGATGCCGTGATCCTTGTGCGTGATCGCGAGGCTCTCGGCGAATCCGATCGCGGCGTGCTTCGTCGTCGAGTACGCGGCGCTACCGATCTGCGAGAGCAGTCCGGCCGCCGACACGGTCTGCAAAAAGTAGCCGCTCTTGCGCGAGATCATCCGCGGCAGCAAGGCACGCGCGGCGTGGACGTGCGCCATCACGTTGACCGCCCACGCGCGATTCCATTCGAGCTCGGACGTCGACGCGGCGTTGTTCGGATCTGCATCGATCGGCAGGATGCCGGCGTTCGAGCAGAACAGATCGATCGGGCCCTGGTCGCGCTCGACCTCCTCGACCAGCGTCGCGACCGCCGCACTGTCCGCGACATCGACGCGCCGCGCGCCCACCAGATCGACGGCGACGACGTGCTTCGCGCCCTCGCGCTCGAACCGCTCGACGAGCGCGCGGCCGATGCCGTGCGCGCCACCCGTGACGACCACGACCTTGCCGGCGATCTCCATGCCGCGACCGTACTACGGCACGATCGGGAGCTCGACGGCGCTCGCCGATTTCGGCTCGTGATAGACGCGCTGGGTCGCCTTCTTGTAGTCGCTCGGCTTCGCGAAGAAGATGTTGTCGACGAAGGTCTGCGGGTTGCGGTCGTAATACGGGAACCACGACGACTGGATCTGCACCATGATCCGGTGCCCTTTCTCGAACACGTGATCGGCGTGCGGCAGTGCGAACCCGTAGTGCTCGACCTGGTTCGCGGGGATCGCGGTCGGCTTGTCGAGCCCGGTGCGGTAGCGGCCGCGGAAGATGTCCATCGCGATGCCGAGCTCGTAGCCACCCATCGTCGGTTCGGCGGGGACTTGATCCGGATAGACATCGATCAACTTCACGATCCAGTCGCTATCGGTGCCGCTCGTCGACGCGAACAGCGAGACCTGGGTCGGCCCGGCGATGTGGACCGGTGCGGTCAGCGGCGGGGTCTCGAACGAGATCACGTCGGGGCGATCGACAACCGCGCGCTGATCGGCGACGAGCCAGTTCTTCCATTGATCGTGCTCGAGGAAGTTCACGGGACGCACGATGTTCGGCACCGGCTTCGCGGGGTCGCTGACGTACTCGGTGAAGCCCTGCGCATTCGGCGCGGTGAAGCTCGCGCTGCCGTCGGCACGCAGGTACAGCGGCTTCGCCGTGCCGAGCGGCCACTTCGCGACGTGGCGCCACACGTTCGTGCCGGTCTCGAACACGGTGACCGGCGACGTCGTCGACTTCGTCCCGAGCAAGCGCGCGTCGAGGAACGGCTTCAAGACGTCGCGCCGAAACGCGTGGGCCGTGTCGCCGTCGAACTTCAGTGGCCCGAGCGTCGAACCATCGCCATTCGCCTGCGAGTGGCGCCAAGGTCCGAGCACGAGGAACACCTTGTCGTTCGCTTTGTCCTTCGGCTCGAGCGCGGCATAGACGTGGACCGCGCCGTAGCTGTCCTCTTGATCCCACTCGCTGGCGACGAGCAGCGTCGGCACCTTGAGGGGTTCCTTCGCGAGGATCTGATCGACGGCCTGGCCCTGCCAGTAGGCGTCGTACGCGGGATGCTCCGTCAGCTTGTGCCAGTACAGCAGCTGATCGACGCCATGCGCCTGCGCGAATGCGCCGGTCGAGCCCGCGCGCAAGTACGTCTCGAAGTCATCGTACGCGCCGCGCGGCACCCCTTCGCCTTCGCCCTTCTGCCCGGTCTGGCCGTAGACGTAGTCGAGGTTCGTGTTGCGGAACGCGCCGTTGTGGAACCAGTCGTCGCCGCGCCAGCCATCGACCATCGGGCACTCCGGCACCGCCGCGACGAGGGCAGGGTGCGGATGGACGAGCGCCATCAGCACCGTGAAGCCCTCGTACGACGAGCCGATCATGCCGACCTTGCCGTTCGACTCCTTCACGTTCTTCACGAGCCAGTCGATCGTGTCGTACGCGTCGGTCGAGTGATCGACGGTGCTGTCGTTCAACGGTCCGCGCAACGGACGCGTCATCACGTAGTCGCCTTCGGATCCGTACTTGCCGCGTACATCTTGGTAGACGCGGATGTAATCGCCGCCCGAGAACACGTCGTCGGCGGCACCGATGCTCGATGCGAGCTCGAGATCGCCGTGGCCCGCGCGTTTGCTCGCGTTGTACGGCGTGCGCGTCAGCAGGATCGGTGCGTGCTTCGCGCCCTTCGGCACGAGGATCACCGTGTGGAGCTTCACACCGTCGCGCATCGGGATCATGACGTCGCGCTTTTCGTAGTTCGCGAGGTCGCTCGGTTTCAACTGCGCGGGGATTTCAGGCGCGAGCGGCGGCGTCGGAGTCGCATCGGCCTTGATCATCAGGAGCGCTAACAACATCGAGATCACGGCAGCGGTTCGCATCTGCGACGACTATGCTCCGAACCGCGCGCACGCGCACACGTCAAGAAACGCGAACGGAGACCCGCCGGGGCGAGGTGAACGACAAGTAACTACTGGATCGTGCCGTTGACGGTCAGCGTGTTCTGAACGCGCAACGTGCCGCCGGTGCCGCTCGCCGCATAACCGTAGACGCGAACCTCGAGCTGGCCCGTCGCCGTCGCGGTGACCGTCGGCGTGCTCGGCGCCGCGGTGCCGACCGGCGTCGTCGTGACGAACGAGTCCTTGCTCGTCGCGATCGCGCCGTTCGCCGGGCCGGTGCCGCTGGCCTTGAGATCGATCGCGACGCTCGTCAGCGTCATCATGCTGCATCCGGTCGGCGCGGTGAGCGTGAACGCGAAGTACTTCGTCGCGTCGAGTGCGGCGGCGGTCGGCCAGTTGCTGCCGTTGATCGAGCCGGCGCCCGATTGAGCCGTGACTGCCGCCGAGCGGGTGAGCGACCCAGCGGTCACGCCCGTCGCGCTCGAAGCTGCGACCACACTCGACTCGCTCCCGGTCTGGCCCGTGAGGTCCCACGTGGCCAGAGCGCCGGAAAAGCTGCACGGGTTGTTCGAGCCCGAGCCCGAGCCCGAGCCCGAGCCGCTCCCGTGTCCCGGCGCATCGATCGAATGGCCTAGCGCATCGATCGCCGTGCCGCTATCGCCGCCGGCGCGATCTTGCGGGCCTGCTTGGGCGCAGGCGCCGATCACGAGAACCATCCAGACGCGAGACATCGAGCGCACGGTAGCCGAAGGATGGTCGAAATCCCGTCGCAGCGGAGAGACGACACGGTGACAGCCGCTGATACAGGTGCGGTACCGACGCGCAGGCCGGTTTGCGTGCAGTTATCATGGGATACGGCGCGCTCTCACGAACCGCGCTCGACGATCCCGGCTTCGTCACGCCGGTGGATGGCCACGATCGCGAGCGCCGACCGTCGTCGCCGATGCGTCGTGCGCGTGCGCGCGTTGCCGCATCGGCGCGCGCTCTCGCGATGAAATCTTCACCGAATGCCGCGACTCCACAGGCCTCGCGCTTGCAACGCCGCACCGCATGAACCTCGACAAGCTCGTCCAAGGTGTGAAGTCTGCGTTTTCCTCTGAGGGCGAAGCCGACATGCTCGGCCGCGGTCTCGGAATCTTCAGCCTCGCGCTCGGTGTGACCGAGGTCGTCGCGCCCAAGATGCTGGCGAAGACGATCGGCGTCGACACGCGCGGCGCGGGACCCGCCATCATGCGCGCGTTCGGTGCGCGCGAGATCGGCGCGGGCCTCGCGGTGCTGCTGCGGCCGAACAAGCCCATCCCGCTGTGGGCGCGCGTCGCCGGCGATGCGATGGACCTGACGTTCCTCGCGCTCGCGACCCGGTCGCGCCGCGCCTCGGGTACGCGTCTCGCGATCGCGGCAGCGGCGGTTGCCGGTGTGACCGCGCTCGACGTGATCGCGTCGCTCCGCGCGCAGAAGGCGGTCGCCGAGATCAACGCGGCGAAGGAAACGAACGCGAAGCCGATCGTGGACGCCGAGATTCCGCGCAAGATCAAGGACGACGGTGCGACGATGGCGGGAACCGTTCGGATCCCCGACCTCGCGCACTAGGTTCAGATCAGGTCAGCGCGATCGATCAACACGGCGGCGGGACCGACGTAGGGCCCTCGCCGGATCGTCCGCGCACTGCGCTTTGCCTTCGCGAGCACGTCGATCAAATCCAGGCGCAGCGCTCCACCCGAGAACGGCGCGCCACTCGCGCGATCGACCGCCAGCGCGAGCTCGAGATCCGCATCGCCGGTGAACGGATCGATCTCGAGGCCGCGGAGGCGGCGGACCTCGATCACGCGGACCTGGTCCGGCGAGACGCGCTCGTCCCAGCTGCCTGCGTCGACGATCAGGTTCCGGACGCCTCCGTTCGGATCGGTCTGGCGCAGCGCCGCTTCGCGCGGCGTCAAGCCGAGCCCGGCCGCGATCCCGCGCGTCACCAGCGGAAACCTGCGCACTGCATCACCCTCGTCGCCGAGCGGCGAGGACCGCACGCCAAATGCAAGCGCGCCATCGCTCGTGATCGACAGCGGCTCGGCGACACTCTCCGCACCGGCAGCGATCACCGCCGGTGGATGGTACCGCGTGAGGCCCTGGCGCGCGATGACCGGATCTGCCTGCGACACGAACGCGTCCCACACGCCGAGCTCGCCGTGGAGGAGCGCATCCGAGGTCAGGATCACCGCACAGGGCCCGGCGACATAAGGCACCGCACTCGCGAGCCGCCGCAGATCCGCGATCGCATCATCGATCGCGGCGACGACCCCGAGCTGATCGCTGCGCCGCGCTTCACGCACGACCGACAGCCCGTGCGCGCCCTGGGTGACGAGTGCTTCGATCCGCGCGAGCGTCGCCGACCATTCGGTGTGAAAGCTCTGGCGCGCCTGCACGCTCACGCTCTCGCGCAGCACGCTCACCCGCGCGCGGATCACGGCGCCCGGCCTGCGCGGCACCAGCTTCGCGATCAGCAGCGCGGCCGCGATCGGCTCGCCCGTCGCCAGGGTGGGATCCGCGAGCTCGACCCGGGCGGGCGCCGCGGGTGGAATCGTCGCCCACGCGGGGCCCGCCGACAGCCGCGCGAGGATCGCCGCTTCCGCGACGAGCTTGTCCGGATCCTGCTCGTTCGCATCGATCGCGAGGTGCGCGGTGCCACGGCCCGCCGGCGTGTCGGCATGGAGCGTGAGCTGCCAGCGCGAGCGCTGCTCGGTGCGCTGGACGTTGTCGTCGTCGACCACCGCGAGCTCCTGATCGCGCTGGATCACGACCCAGTCGGCGAGGTCCTCGTGGCCGAGCGCACGGACGAGCGAGCGGCGATCGATCACAGTGCGCTCCGTCGCGCGCGTACGAGCCCGCGAGCACGCAACCACGGCGCTTCGATCGAGCGCCATCGCGGCAGCCCGTCGCGCTCGTCGCGCAAGCCGATCACGCGCGTCGCCTTCGTCGCATCGGTGATCGAGCCGAGCAGCGCCGTCAGATCGCCGACGAGCTCGATATCGGCGTAGACGCGTCCCGTGCGCTGGCCGTGCTCGACCTCGAGCGCGCGTTGCACCGCGATCACGACGCGGTCGCTCGCCGGATCGACGAGCACGCCGCGATGGCCCTCGAGCGAGAACCCCGCCTTCAGCGCGAGCGCAGACGTCGAGCTACCTGCCGAGAACTTCAGGTGCGACGGCATCGGTTCGAGCATTCCCGTGTGACCGGGTCGCAGCTCGCGCGCGATCCGGCCGACGAGCTTGCCGCGATCGATCAGCGGCACCGCGGTCGCGAGCTCGCCGGCGTCGTCGAAGTGGAAGCCGCCGTACGCGCCCGGGACGGTCGGATCGTCGACGAGGGTCACGACCGGCGAGCCGATCACCTTGTCGGGTGCGAACCGTGCCGTGATCTCGGGTCGCCGCGCCGCGCGCGTCGTCCACAACATGCGCGTCGCCGCATCGAGGATCCCGGCGACGACATCCGGCGCGAGCACGAGGTCGTGCACGCCGTCGGAGAACGTCCCCGGCGTCATCAGTGCGAGTGCGGTATCGCGCGCGCTCGCGAGCTCCTCGTCGCTGAACGTCTGGTCGTGAATCCCGCCGGACCACGCGCGCGAGACCTCGCTGATCATCGGTCGCAGCCCGTTCCATGCGACGCGCGTGATCTCGCGGCGGACGCGATACAACCGTTGCTCGAGATCGCGATGCTCCGCGATCGACCACACCGTCGCGTCGTCGACCTCGACCAGGCCGCTCGCGTAGACGATCCGGCTCGACAGCCCGTGGTCGCGCTTCGCGATCGCCGCGATGCTGTCGAGCAGCGCCGAATCCGCGAGCTGCGCTGGATCGGGCTTCGGGCTATTCGGCGGTGGCGCGGGCGGGCCGAACTCGATCCGCGCCGGGGTCGCGCGGCCGACGAGCGCGCGCACCGCACCGTCGACACCTTCCCGCGTGAGGTCGCTCGTGACCTGTTCGCGCCGGCCTTGCGGACCGTGCGCGATCAGCACGACGGCGTCGGCGCGCGCGCGGTTGACACCGGCGCCGAGCACGTCGATCGCGGCGACCGAGTGCGACCTGCTGACCGCGAGCGCGGAACCGGTCAGGCCCGCACCGTGGATCGTCGCGACCGCAACGCGCAACCACGACCGGACCTCACTGCTCAGCTCCTCGGGCGCCCGACGCGCGGCCTTCTGCGGTGCCCCACACCCGAATGCGAACGCGTAGGCCGACGCGAGGCCCAGGGCCTCGAGCACCTCGCGACGCGTCACGCTCACTCGTCAGAGCTTACCGATTTCTGCGACTTCGCGCTCAGCCACGCGGCGACGCGATCGAAGTCGGCAAATCGGGTCAGCTTGCCGTCGGACTTGAGGAACGCCATCACGACCTCCTTGCCCGCGAACCGCGCACCGGTGATGAAGCAGTAACCGGCGGCCTCGGTGTAGCCGGTCTTGCCGCCGATCACGTCGTACTTCTTTGCGCGCAACGGCACGTTCGTCGACGCGTACTCGATGTGCTTGCCGCCCTTCGCGACGACGGTCTGGTCCGGATCGCTCATCACCGCGCGAAGCTCGTCATCCTCGAGCGCGTGCTTGAGGGCGAGCGCCATCTCGCGTGCGGTCGACACGTTGCCGCGAAGGCCGGTCGCGTCGGTGAACCGCGTCTTCTTCAGCTTCAGTTGCTTCGCGATCTTGTTCATCGCGGCGATCAACTGGTCGGGATCCATCCCGGCTGCACGCGCGAGTGCGGTCGGTGCGCGGTTATCGCTCGCGATCAACATCGCGCGCAGGAGGTCGCGGTTTGTGAACCGGTCTCCGACCGCGAGCCGGGTGCGCGAGCCGCCGCGCGCTTCGTGAGCGTCGGCTGACGTGATCTCGCTCCAGCCATCGAGATCGAGGCCTTTCTCACGCACGGCCATCGCCACGAAGATCTTCGTGGTCGACGCGATCGATCGGATCTGGTCGGCATCCTTGCCGAAGATCTCGTCGCCTGTGGTCGCGTCGAGCACCACCGCCGATGCCGAACGAACCTCTGGAGCCTCGCTCCCGGCCCATACGGCTGCGGAGGGCATGGCCAGGGCTCCTACGAAGACCCACAGCGCGAAACGGCCCATGATCTAGTTCTAACAGCCCGACCCCGGTCCCGCGACTTTTCAGCTGCTTGACGCTACTATCGACGTTCGAGGAACCCGTGGACCCTCAGCAGGGCCCCCCGCAATCAGACCTTTTGATCGGGCAGACCGTCGGCAACTATCTGGTCAAACAGAGGTTGGGCGAAGGCGGCATGGGAGCGGTGTATCTCGCAGAGCACCCCACGATCGGCAAGAAGGTCGCGCTCAAGGTGCTCCACGCCGAGTTCGCGACCAACACCGAGGTCGTCGAACGGTTCTTCAACGAGGCAAAAGCGGTCAACTCGATCGCCCACCCGAACATCGTCGACATCGTCGACTACGGTGTGATCCAGACCGGGCCGCGCGGCTCGGACCAGCTCGTCTACTTCATCATGGAATACCTGTCGGGCCAGACGCTCGCGCAGGTGATCCGGGCCGAGGCGCCGCTGCCACCCGAGCGCGCGCTGACGATCGCTCTGCAAGTCGCCGATGCACTCGCGGCGTCCCATCGCGCCGGCATCGTCCACCGCGATCTCAAGCCCGACAACATCATCCTCGGCCAGCGCGGCCGCGAGCAGGACTTCGTCAAGCTGCTCGACTTCGGCATCGCGAAGCTGACGACCGACGGCCGCACCGGCAATCGCACGCGCACCGGCATCGTGCTCGGCACGCCGGCGTACATGTCGCCCGAGCAATGCGAAGGCAGCGCGAAGGTCGATCACCGCACCGACATCTACGCGCTCGGCATCTGCCTGTACGAGATGCTCGTCGGCCGCGTCCCGTTTATCGGCGAGGGTTACGGCGAGATCCTGGTCCAGCACCTCACGCAAAAGCCGATCGAGCCGTCGCGGTTCCGGATGATGTCGCCGCACGTCGAGCAGGTCGTGTTGAAGGCGCTCGAGAAGCGGTCAGAGATGCGCTACCCGACGATGGACGAGATGATCCGCGCGATGGCGGATCCGGTCGGCTACGTCGAGTCGCACGGCGGCGTTCAAGGGTTCTTGCAGCGCACGCTGACCCCGTCGACCGCACCGTTGCCGCCGGCGCGGTTGACGCCGTCACCTCTCACCCCGATCCCCGGGATGTACACGCCGCCGCCGGGCTCGATCACGACCAGCGGCGTCGTCACGCCATCGCCGACGACGCTGTCCGCCGCGACCGGCCAGGTCTCGGCGTCGCGCGGCAAGACCGGCTTCGTGATCGCGGGCGCGCTCGTCGTCGGTGCAGCGATCGCGGGCGTCGCGGTCGTGCTGTCGGGCGGCGGCAAGAAGACCGAAGGCGCCGGCAGTGGCAGCGCGGTCACGCAGCAAGTCGGCTCGAGCGGCAGCGCGACCGTGATGACCGTCGAGCACGGCAGCGCGGGTAGTGCGGTGGCGACCGGTAGCGCGACGCCGAACACGGGCAGCGCGACCGCATCCGGCAGCGCGACGACGACCACCACCGGCAGCGCGGCGATCGCGACCGGCAGCGCGACGACGACGAACACCGGATCGGGCACCGGCTCCGCTGCGGTGTTGCCGGCGGTCGCGACGCTGACACTATCGTCGACGCCCGATGGTGCGGAGATCTTCATCAACTACGCACCGACCGGCAAGAAGACGCCGGCGACGCTGCAACTCCCGAAGACCGGCAAGGTCACGATCGGGTTTCGCCTGAAGGGCTACGACGACCTCTTCCTGAAGGACATCGCGCTCGACAGCGACGCGATCACGAAGGAAGCGACGCTCAAGAAAACGCACACCGGTGGTGGAACCGGTCATGGCAGCGCGCATGGCACCGGCAAGGGCAGCGCGAAGCAGTGCGACACGTGCCTCGAACGACCAGACTAGGAGTGGCTGAATGAACAAGGGGATCAGAAGCGTGGTGCTCTGCGCGGCGGTGCTGTTGCCCGCGCTCGCGTTTGCCGAGCCGAAGACGGCCGACGAGTGGTACAGCGAGGGCGAGACCCAGTACAACCTGGGCAACTTCGACAAGGCCGCCGACGCGTTCAAGCAGGGCTATTCGCTGGAGGCGGTCGACAACAAGAAGCCGGCGTACCTCTACAACGTCGCTCAGGCGTACCGCCAGGCGAAGAAGTGCAAGGACGCGGCGTTCTTCTACAAGCGCTACTTGTCGCTGAAGGATCAGGACACGGCGAAGCCGCTCAATCCTGACAAGCGCAAGGAGATCGAGGGCTGGATCGCCGAGCTCGAGGAGTGCGAGAAGAGCCAGGATTCGATCGCGAGCAAGCGCCCGGATTCGACGATGCCTCCGAATGGCACGACGGGCACGACCGGCACGGCCACGACCGGAACCGGGACGACGGGCACGGGCACCACTACGACGACCAAGACCGGAACCGGCACCGGCACCGGCAGCGGCACTGGCAGCGGCACCAAGGTCGCCGATGCAGGCGGCGGTGGTGAGGGCGAGGGCGAGGACGATGGCGGCGGTATCCACGCAGGCGTCGCCGTCGAGCAGCCGAAGCTGATCTCGCTCCGCTTCACCGGCGGTGTCTCGAAGATCAGCGCCGGCGATCTCAATGTGCCGGTCGAGCCGACGTTCAACCTGTTCGCCGGCTATCCGATCGCGGTCAATCCGCAGCTCGAAGTCGACCTCGGCGTCGATCTCAACTTCACGCCGGTGCCGTACACCGACTCGATGAACGTGAAGAAGACCGGCCAGTTCATCGGTGTGCTCGCGGATGCCGGCGCGGTGTACAGCGTCGCGCCGAAGTTCGGGTTGCGTGGTGACGTCGGCATCGGCGCGAACGTGTTCGGCGGCATCAGCGAGATGGGCAACCCGTTCACGCAGAACGGCGCGGCCACGACCGGTGCGCTCGGCATGCTCGCGGTGCGGGTCGGCGTGGCGGCGGATTACATGGTCACGCCGAACGTCTTGATCACGGTCGCGCCGATCGCGTTCACGTACAGCCCCGCGAAGGACGGCCTGCGCAGCGACATCAAGTCGCTGACCCGGCTCGATTTCATGCTGGGCGTCGGTTACCGGATGTGAACCGGGGCTAGGATTCGGTTGCGATGAAGAAATGCCCGTTTTGCGCCGAGGAGATCCAGGACGAGGCGATCAAGTGCCGGTTCTGTAACTCCTTCCTGTCGGCCGCGCCGCCGACCGGGGAAGGCGCGGCGGCAACGCCGATCGCGCAGCCTGCTGCAGACAAGCCTGCGGTCGAGAAGCTGTATCCGTCGTCGAAGAGCGGCGGTGGCGAGCCCGAACGCAAGACGATCTACGACGGCAGCCCGTCGTGGAAGGCGTACGTCGGCTACGACATCATCATCGTGTTCGCGGCGCTGATCCTGATGGTGATCCTGCGCGCTGGCTTCGAGGACGCGACCACGACGCTCGGTACGAAGACGATGCACGTCCTCGTGCCGATCCTGATCGCCGTCGCGTTTGGCTTCGGCGTGATGTTCTATCGCAAGTCGATCAAGTTCCGGGTCACCACCACGGTGATCGAGTGGGAGCGCGGCGTGTTGTCCAAGCGGATCGACGTACTCCAGCTCTGGCGGATCCGCGACGTCGTCTACAAGCAGAACCTCGTCGATCGGATCCTCGGGATCGCCCACGTCGAGATCATCGCCTCGGATGCGACGAACCCGGATCTCGAGATCGTCGGCATGCCCGCATCGCGACAATTGTTCGAGCAGCTCCGCGATTCGATCGAGATCCAGCGCCACGCGAAGAACGTCGTCGGCGTCGTGTCCTGAGCGTGGCTTAGCGCTTCACGGTCTTCGCGATCTCGCGCAGCACGCGGACGAGATCCGCGGAGTCCTGACCCTTGCGAAACATCGGTCGCCCCGGTGCGACGGGACCGGTGTCGTCCTGATCGGCCTCGGCGAGGAACACCACGCGCGACGCGAGGTGCGGCTTGTTCTTCAACACCCAGCGATAGACATCGGCGCCGCTGCCGTCGTGCATGTGCCAGTCGCACACGATCGTGTCGAACTCGCGGACCTCGAGCACCTCGATCGCCTGGTTGCCGCTCTCCATCTGGGTCACCGAGTAGCCTTCTGCGAACAAGTGGTGCCCCATCGCGTCCAGGAGCAGTGGATCGTCGTCGATCACGAGCATCGTCGGGCGGTCGCGATCACGTACCACCGGTACGCCATGCGGCGGGGTACGGATGCGGCGGACGATCGCCACGGCGACCCGCGTGATCTCTTCGAGCGCCGACAGGGGGATCGCGAGGCAGCGACCGCCCACGATCGTGTCGAATTCTGGCGGAACCTCGTCGGCGACGAACACGAAGCGATTGCGGAGGTCGCCGCGGTGCGCGAGGACCCAGCGGTAGACCTCCCCACCGGTCGGGTGAGAGTGGTCCCACGGCGCGACGACGACGTCGATCGGGCGGTCGCCCTCGAGCGCGGCTTGCGCGCGAAAGGCCGTCAACGCGGTGACGACATCCAACCCGCTTGCCTCGAACCAACGGGTCAGTAAATCGAGCACCTCCGCGGTCCCGTGAATGACCAGCGCGGTGGGACGGCCTGGTTCTGCCAAGGACGAGATCATAGCTGCTGGGCGTTTGATTTGGTCGCCTTCGCAGCCTACGCTTTGAGACATATGCGACGGATTTTTCTGCTCGGCGTGGCGGTCGCCGGGGCCTGTTCGGGGGGAACCAAGCCCCCTACAGCGCCGAAGCCGCCTCTGCCGGGCAACGATGCGAAGCTCGAGCTACCCGCGATCCCCGCGAAGATCGAGGTCACCTCGAGCAAGCCGACCGATGGCACGTCGCCTGACCAGAAGTCACCGATCCTCGCGATCCTGAAGGCGGAGAACGAGCGCGAGATGGCCGGTCTCGCGAAGACGAACGAGCCCGCGTATTACCTCGCGTATCAGCTGGTCGAGCAGCGCATCGTCACGATGGACGCCGAAGGCGGCGCGCTGATCGCCGATAACGACGAGACCGCGCGCAACCTCGACGTCGACGTGCGCGTCGGCTCGCCGAAGCTCGACAATACCCATCAGCTCGCCGACGACCCGAACGGCCTCAACGCGCCGCTCACACGTAAGGGCACGGTGCCGTTCGGCGCGGATCCGGAGGCGCTGTCGAGCGCGCTGTGGCTCGAGACCGATCGCCGGTATCACGAGTC
Source organism: Deltaproteobacteria bacterium (assembly GCA_040004535.1). Classification (GTDB taxonomy): domain Bacteria; phylum Myxococcota_A; class Polyangia; order Haliangiales; family Haliangiaceae; genus JABFXX01. The sequence continues at coordinate 1,712 of JBDUAS010000058.1, read as the reverse complement.
CGTATCGGCGCTCGGCTACGTCCGCCAGGACCAGCAGACGCTGTCCCAGAAGAAGGCGTCCGACGACGACTTCTCGCACGAGCCGGCCGAGACTCACATCGAGCCGGTCGCGAAGCTCGAGTTCGACAAGGCGCAGTGGGCGGAGCGGCTCAAGAAGTGCTCTGCGAAGGCGCTGAGCCCGGCGGGCAAGGCGACACGCGGCACGTGTGGCGTCGTGTTCCAGCTCAACACCAGTTACTTCGTGAACAGCGAAGGCACGGTGATCCAGCAATCGTGGACGAACGCGCAGCTGTCGGTATCGGTGGGCGTCAAGGCCGACGACGGCATGAACTTGTCGCGGCTCGAGCAGCGCTTCGGCCAGACCCCGAAAGACCTGCCCGGCGACGGTGAAGTCGACAAGATGATCCGCACGGTCACGCAGGATCTCGACGCGCTCCATGCCGCACCGCTCGCCGAGCCGTACGTCGGGCCGGCGATCCTCGAGGGCCGCGCCGCCGGCGTGTTCTTTCACGAGGTGTTCGGTCACCGGATCGAGGGCCATCGCCAAAAAGATCTGACGAGCGGCCAGACGTTCGCGAGCTATGTCGGCAAGGACATCGCGCCGGACTGGCTGAGCGTCTACGACGACCCCGAGCTCGTCACGCTCAACGGGATCCAGTTGAACGGGTTCTATCGGTTCGACGACGAAGGCGTGCGCGCGCACCACGTGCCGCTGATCGACAAGGGCAAGCTCGTCGGCTTCGACATGGGTCGCAACCCGATTCCCGGGTTCCCGCACTCGAACGGCCATGGCCGGCGCTCGCCGGGCCTGCCGCCGGTCGCTCGCCAGGGCAACCTTGTCGTCGAGGCCGCGAAGTCGGTCGAGAGCGCGGACCTCGAGAAGATGCTGATCGACGAGGTCAAGAAGCAGGGCAGGCCGTACGGCATGATCTTCACCGACATCAGCGGTGGCTTCACGAACACGTCGGCGTTCGCGCCGCAGGCGTTCAAGGTCAACCCGGTGATGGCGTATCGGCTCTACCCCGACGGTCATCGCGAGCTGGTCCGCGGGATCGATATCAGCGGCACGCCGCTGGTCGCGCTGCAGTCGATCCGCGCGGCGAGCCGGCAGATCGAGACGTTCAACGGCGTGTGCGGTGCGGAGAGCGGCTGGGTGCCGGTGTCGGCGTCGGCGCCGTCGCTGTTGATCGAGAAGCTCGAGGTCGAGAAGGGGTTCATCCCGCCCGATCGGCCGCCGATCCTGGACGCGCCGGCGGCGTCGATTCGTAAGGAGAAGCCGTGAAGAAGTACCTGGCGCTGCTCGCCCTGTTACCCGGTGGCACCGCGCTCGCGAAGAAAGATCCGCCCATGCCCGAGCCGGTCGGCGCGGCCTCGAAGGCGGTCACGAACGAGATCGTCGACGCGATCGCCGAGGAGATGAATCGCGACACCAAGCTGCTCGTGATCCCCGGCCAGCCGCGGCCATATTCGATCTCTTACAAGATCACGGAGGTCGACGTCAACGACGTGTCGGCGTCGCTCGGTCAGACGACGTCGAAGCGCAACCGGCACTTCGTCAACCTCGAGGCGCGCGTCCGCGTCGGCAGCGAGGACTTCGACAACGGCAACTTCGTCGTCCCCGAGGCTCCGGAGATCGACGGCACGTCCGCGATCAATTTGCCGCTCGAAGCGACGCCGCGGATCGCGAAGCGCGCCGCGTGGCTCGTCACCGA
>JBDUAS010000262.1:0-9872 GCA_040004535.1 Deltaproteobacteria bacterium | reverse complement strand
TCGGGTTATGAGCCCGACGAGCTACCAGGCTGCTCCACCCCGCATCAAGTTGTCAGCCCGCTGCTTTTGCCATGCTCCGGGGGTGAGGTCAAGTGCGTTTGGACGCTCGCCAGGCACGATATCGGCGATCGTGCTCGGCCCGTCGCCATGCTTCGCAAAATACCGTCGTTGCCTCGGCTTTTCCGGGATCGGGTGGCGCCGGTGAGGAGCCGTATTTGTGGCCAGATCTGCGATTTGCGTAGCGCCGTGCGCGCGTGAATCCCATCTGCAGGAATTTGCGAGCCATGTCCGCGCCGATGAAGTCGCCCGCGTCGCGGTACGCGGTGAACGCGGCCCATAACTGACGCGCCGAGGTCCGCGCGATCGCGGGAGTCTTGAGCCGCCAGAGCGGCAGCAGCTCGGACTTGTACGGCTCGGCGATCAGCACACCCTGCTCGCCGCTACCCACTCGGTAGCGCTCCGGGTGCTTCCGGAAATCGACGCCACGATAGGCCTTCGCGTGGTCGGCTTTCGCGGTCTTCACGATCCGGATCGGCCCGCTCGCACCCCGCGGCGCGACCCGCTTGCCGCCCTGCTGGATCTCGACCTCCCCTCGCCCGGCTAATCGCGCCGCGACCTCGCGGATGGCGGGCAGCAACGCGCGCCAGTGGCCTTCGGGCCGGAGCCGGCGCGCGATCTCGGACGGGCAGATCGAGCCTTCTCGCTCAGCGAGCATGCCCAACAGGGTCCGGTCGATGCGCGCGGCCATAGCTGCACTGTACGATTGCCTTCCGTGGCCGGCACGCGCGTACGCAACGCACCCCTCGTCGTCGCGATCGTCGCGGCGGCGGTGGCGATGCTCGTCGTCGCGCTGCACTTGACCGTCGCGCCCCTGCCCGGCCTCGGCACGCTAGAGGACCTCACGATCGACGCCCGGTTTCACATCCGCGGTGCTCGCGCAGCCGCCAGCGACCGCGTCGTCATCATTGCCATCGACGACGACACCCGCGCCCGCTTCCCGGAGCTGATGCAGACGCGGCGCGGCTACGCGGCCCTCGTTCGCGCGCTCACCAAGTACGACGTCAAGGTCATCGCATTCGATCTGTTCTTCTCGGCGCCCGAGACACTGCTCTCGACCGAGCTCACCAAAGACGTCCGCGCGCTCGATCTCCCCAGCTCCACCGATCCACTCGCCGCGATCCTCCGCCGCGTTGCCACCGAGCTACGCGGCGACGACGAGCTCGCCGCTGCCATCTCCGCCTCCCGCCGGGTGTTCCTCGGCGCGTTCTTTCGCCCGGGCACCGGCAACGCCGCCCCCGAACCAGCGCAACTCAAGGTCGCCCGGTTCGGCGAGACCGCCGACTCGAATGGCGGCGGCAACCGACGCCCGATCCACGCGACCGCCGTCGACTTCACGCTCGACGCGATCGCCGCGGGTGCGATCGGCGCGGGCGCGGTCAACGACTTTCGCGATCGCGACGGCGTGCGGCGCCGGATGCCGCTCGCGATCGAGCTCGGTACGCACGACTACATGCCGCTCGGCCTCGCCGTCGCCGCATACGATCGCCACGCCGCGACCTCGTACGTCGTCGGCGACGACTACCTGACGCTCGGCGAGCAGCGCATCCCGGTCGGCCGCGCGGCGTCGCTGTGGCTCGACGTTTTGGGCCCGCACCAGCTGCCTCGCGTCTCGGCCGCGAAGATCCTCGACGGCACGGCACCCGCGTCCGCACTGCAAGGCAAGCTCGCGTTCGTCGGGCTCACCTTCTCGACCTACGACAAGGTCGCGACCTCGCTCGATCCACTCGCCGACGGCATCGAGCTCCACGCCACGATGGCGGAGAACATTCTGTCGGGCCGCCTCATCCACCACACCGGCCGGCTCGTCACGCTCGCGTGCACGTTCATGCTGTGCTTCATCGTCGTGTTGACGCAGCTCCGGATCATTCGGCGCCGCACGTGGATCCCGGCCGCGGCGGCGTTCGCGCTGATCCTGCTCTACCTCGGACTCTGCCAGCTCACGTTCTCGGGCGGCACGATCGCGAACCTCACGGCACCGTCATTCGCGGCCGCGTTCACGACGCTCGCCGCCACGCTCGGCGCACTGGCCACCGAGGGTCGCGAGAAGGCGCAGCTCCGCGCGATGTTCTCGCGCTACGTCAGCCGCACCGTCGTCGATCGGATCATCGCCGACCCGACGCGCGCGAAATTGGGCGGCGAGCGCAAGGAGCTCACGGTCCTGTTCTCCGACATCCGCGGGTTCTCGAAGTTCTCCGAGACGATGAAGCCCGAGGACCTGGCCTCGTTCCTCAACGAGTACCTCACGCCGATGACCGAGCTCGTGCTCGAATCGGGCGGCACGCTCGACAAGTACATCGGCGACGCGGTGATGGCGGTGTGGGCCGCGCCGGTCGACGTCCCCGATCATGCGGCGCGCGCGTGTCGGGTCGCGCTGCGCATGCAGGAGGCGCTGTCGATGCTGAATACGAAGTGGAAGCGCGAGGGCAAGCCGGCGATCGCGATCGGCATCGGCCTCAACACGGGCGTGATGGCGGTCGGCAACATGGGCACGGCGCAGCGCTTCGACTACACCGTGCTCGGCGATCAGGTGAACCTGGGCGCGCGGCTCGAGGGGTTGACGAAGGAGTACGGCGTCGACATCCTCGTCGGCGAAGCGACCATGAAGGCCGCTGGGGATCAGTACGTGTTTCGGGAGATCGATCTCGTGCGCGTCAAGGGCCGCGCGACTGCAGCGCCGGTGTACGAGCTCGTCGGTCGCAGTGGTCTGGTCAAGACCGACGCGCGCTACTCGATCGCGCTCGCCGACTATCGCGCGCGCGACTTCCGGGCGGCACGCGCCGGATTCGAGGCGATCGCGAAGAAGAACAAGGCCGCGGCGGTGATGGCGGACCGCTGCGCGATCCTCGAGCAGACCCCGCCCCCAGCGGGTTGGGATGGTGTCTACGACCAGCGCGGCAAATGACGCGGCCGCGCGCGGCGACTGGCGGGCGTGTCTCAGCGCGCTCCTCGCGATGTGGCGCGAGTCGAAGGCGCCCGAGCTCGCACGATTGATCGACCGCGTCGCCGAGCGGTGTGGCGCACCGGAGTGCGCGCCGACGGGTGCCGCGATCAAGAAGCGAATCGCCGCCGCGAGCGACGCTGACGTCACGCCGATCCTCGCCACGATCCAGCGGCAAGCGCGGGTCACGCCGAGCATCATCGCGCACGCGATCGCGCTCGCACAGCGCGGCGCCGATCCACGCGTCGCGACGTCGCTCGCGCACTTCATCGAGCACTATCCGTATCGCCACGAGGCGGGCGAGCTCGATGCGAGCCTCCTCGATCCGCTGGTCGCGATCGACGACCCGCGCTATCGCCAGCTCGTGATCGATGCCGCGGACGCGTGGGTGCCACGTCGCGGCCGATTCGTACGCCGGCGGCCGCGGATCGATCACCTCGTCGCGCGCGCCGCCGAGCTTCGCGCCCGCCAGCCACCACGCGCGTACACGGATACGACGATCACGACGCTGCTCGATCAGGCACCGGTCCGCTCTACGAACCTCGACACGCTGCTCGACGCGGTCTACGCGGATCTGGCGAACGATGCTCCACGCGCGATCTACGCCGACGCGTTGCAAGACGCAGGCGATCCTCGCGGCGAGCTGATCACGCTCCAGCTCACGACCCCGGGCACGCGCCGCGAGAAGCAGCTACTGCGCGATCACGAGCGCGCGTGGCTCGGCAGCGCCGATCCACTTGTCCAGAAGTCGGGGCTCGCGTATCGGCGAGGCTTCATCGCTGCGGCGCGGCTTTCCGATCGCGCGCTCGGTGCCCGTCCGACCGAGCGGGTGTGGCAGACGATCGAGGAGCTCGATTGCAGCAGCCACTGGGGCGAACCGTTCGCACGTTGGTTACCGACGCTGCGCTCGCTCCGGCGAGTCGCGCAGTTCTATGCGAAGGATCTCGCGTATCTCGTCGACGTGCCGTGGATCGAGCTCGGCGTGCGCTACGCGAATCCCACCGACCTCGCGCAGGTCACGGCGGCGCGGTTCCCGGCGCTCGAGGTGCTCGACCTCTCGACGATGGAACCGATCCAGGCAGCGTACGCGGTCGCGGGGCTGGGCATGCGGCTGCGCCGGATCCGGATCAAGGCGGTCGCCCGCCGCGAAGTCGCGCCGCACGACCTCGGCGTGCCGGAGGTCGAGCTCGTCCGCAAGTACGAGTTCCGATCGAACGCGGAGTCGATCCTCGTGCGCGGGACGCACGCGACGCTGGTCTACCGGACGCGCGACATCGATCTCGCGCCGTCGACCGGCCTGCTCGCGCGACTGCCGGTGCGCACGGTGGACCTAGAAACGCCGCTGGACGCGACGATCGATCCGGGCCAGCGCGCGAGGCTCGACCGCACGCTCGAGGAGCACGCTATGACTTGGGAAACTCCTCCGGCTTCCACGGGCCACCCTGCTGCTTGATCATCTGCTCGACCTTGCCGCGTAGCTCGTGCGAGCCGCCGAGGAACTTGGTCCATTGTTCGGCGAGGGGCTTGCTGCGGAACAGCGCGCGCACCGCACCGGGCGTCAGCTCGATCGGACCTTCGCCGAGTTGCTGCGCGCCGGGCGCGACGGGCAAGCGATCGGTGAGCTCGAGGATGTCTTCCTGCGCGAGCGGGCGCAGGGCGAGCGGCTTACTCCAGGCGTGGGTCCAACCGTCGGTCGTCGCGACGAGCTCCTTGTCGGCCTCGCCGATCGTGTGGTTTGGCATCACCGTAAAGCCGACCGACACGGGCGGCGAGTCCTGATGGATCACGCGCGCCTCCCACGAACCGGGCAGCTCCGCGACCTGCGCGGGTAACGCGTACTCTTCGCCGAGCTGCCAGATCGAGCGCCGCGCTTGGGGGGTCAGCGCGTACTTCACGATCTCGTCGGACGAGCTCACGGCCCACTTCTTCTCTCGGCCGGTCGTCGTCGCGACGATCTTGCCCTCGTGGCGCCACTCGACGACCCACGGCAACGCAGGCGCGTCGTTCGACCACCAGCGGAGGAGCCACAGCTTCTTCTCGACGAGGCTGACTCGCGTGCCGTGATGGCGGAACAGGTGGAGATTGCGGGTGCCGCCCCACTCGGGGACGACCGCGATCCGGAACGGCTCGCCGGCGAACTGCTGGCCGTTGTACTCGAGCTCGACGGCGTAGTCGCCGAGCGGCAATTCGTCGATCTTCTGGTGAATCGTGGTGCCGACCTCGCCCTTGGTGATCGGATAGCGGCCGACCTCGTCGGCGCCGACCTTGACGACGAACGCGAGCTTGTCGGCGGCGATCAGGTTGCGCTGGAGCGCGACCGTGAGCTCGACGTGGTAGCCGGTCGTGGGATCGTTCGTCCAGTTGATGGCCGGGCCGTGGATGAACGGGACGTCGCTGACCCGCGGGCCGTCGACGTGCGGGGCCGCGCAAGCACTGGCAACCACAAGACCAACCAGACCGAACAAGCGCGTCATGAGGCGGGCTTTAACCACACAATTGGCCGGACCACCACCAATACTTTTGTAACTATGACGATCGCTCACATGGTCGTGGAGCCGTAACTCCGGCCGAGGTCGCGCAAAATCGTCATCGGTGTAGGCTGCGGCTCGTGTCGAAAGTCATCCTGTCCTGCGCGCTGACCGGCGCGGTCACCACGAAGAAGCACTGCCCGGCGATTCCGTACACGCCGATCGAGATCGCCGACGAGGCGAAGCGCGCGTACGACGCGGGCGCGGCGATCGTCCACATCCACGCGCGCAACGACGACGGCTCGCCGACGTGGAGCAAGGACACGTTCGCGAAGATCATGGCGGAGACCAAGGCGCGCTGCCCGGTGATGATCAACTGGTCGACCGGCGGCGCGGGGCCGATGAGCGAGCGGATCAATCACCTCTCGCAGCGCCCGCACGTCGCGGCGCTCAACATGGGCTCGATGAACTACGCGAAGTGGAACAGCGAGAAGCAGCAGTTCGCGTTCAACTTCGTATTCGCGAACTCGTTCGACGACATCGTCGCGTTCGCCAAGGCGATGAAGGAATACAACGTCAAGCCCGAGATGGAGTGCTTCGATACGGGTCACACCAACTCGCATCGCGTCCTCGCGGAGCTCGGGCTGATCCAGGCACCGTTTCACTTCTCGTTCATCATGGGTGTGCTCGGCGGAATTCCGGCGAGCGCGCGGCATCTCGCGTTCCAAGCGGAGCAAGTGCCGGCGGGCTCGCGGTGGAAGGTGATCGGCATCAGCCGCGATCAGTGGCCGCTCGCGATGGCGGCGCTGTCGCTCGGTGGTGATGTGCGGGTCGGGTTGGAAGACAACTTCTATCTGCCGAATGGCGAGATGGCGCGCTCCAATGGCGAGCTCGTCGCGGCGGCGGCCCAGCTCGTGAAGCTGTCGGGGCGCTCGGTCGCGACGGTCGACGAGGCGAAGCAACTGTTGTGGCCGAACGGTGGCCATAACTAACGAGCTAGAAGTCGCGACCCGACTCGCGCTCGAGGCGGGTGAGGTCGCGGTGAAGATCCGCGATCGTGGTGCGCTTGGCGTCGAGCTCAAGCCGGGCGACGAGCCGGTGACGCTCGCGGATCGCGCGGCGTCGGAGCTGATCGTTGCGGGGTTGGCGGCGGCGTTTCCAACCGATCCGATCATCAGTGAGGAGTCTCCGGTGCCGCCGGGTGCACTCGCGGCGCATCGTCATTGGCTCGTCGATCCGATCGACGGGACGAAAGACTTCATCCGCGGCTCGGACGGATTCTCCGTGATGATCGGCTTGGTCGAAGGCGGCCGGCCGGTGCTCGGCGTCGTTCATCAGCCGACGACCGGGCGCACGTTCTTCACGGACAGTGGCGCGGCGTGGATGGACTTCGCAGGTGAGCGCACGCGGCTCGCGGTGTCAGAGGTGAGTGACGCGACCGCGGCGCGGTTGGTCGCGTCGGCTTCGCATCGCAGCCCCGATATCGATCGCGTGAAGGCGACGCTCGGGATCAGCGACGAGCACAACATCGGCTCGGTCGGCGTGAAGCTCGCGTTGATCGCGATGGGCCTGCGCGACCTCTACATCAACCCGCAGCCGAAGACGAAGGCGTGGGATACCTGCGCACCCGAGGCCATCCTGGTCGCGGCCGGCGGGCGGCTCACGGACCTGTTTGGCGCGCCGATCGAGTACACGGGCGCGCTAGGGCATCCGCGTGGGCTCGTCGCGTCGAACGGGCTCGTGCACGACGCCGTGATCGCCAAGATCGCGCCGTTGTTCGCGGCCTTGCGATCCTGATACCATTTGCATCATGGGGACTTCGCGCGCCGTCGCACTGGCGTTGATCGCGGGCACGTCGCTCGCGTACGCGCAGCCGAAGCCATCGCCGCAGCAGGTCCAGCAGGCCGGCGACCTGGTGAAGAAGGCAATCGCGAAGAGCCAGGCGGGCGACCACACGCTCGCGATCGAGCTGTATCAGCAGGCGTACAACATCATCCCACAGCCGATCCTGTTGTCGAACGTCGGCTCGGAGTACCAGCAGGCGCAGAAGCCCGCGGATGCGGTGAAGTACTTCTGCCGCTACCTCGCCGCCGATCCGAACGGTCCGGGCGTCACGTTCGCGACGACCCAGGTCAAGTCACTTCAGATCGAGCTCGGCAACGAGGTCGATGACGCGGACGTCTGCCATCCCAAACCGAAAGCGGCGCCGCTGCCGCCACCGACCCCGCCGCCCGAGCCGGCGAACCTGACCGGCACGAACTTCGGTCCCACGGGCGGGCCGACCCCGGAAGAGCCCTCGCATCCCGGCCGCGCGCTCGAGTACACCGGCGCCGCGGTGATGGTCGCGAGCGCCGTGCCGCTCGTGATCGGCCTCGGCTACACGTACAAGTCCTACAGCCTCAACAGCCAGATCGCCGATCACAAGATGGGCGACCCGTGGCCGCAGACGATCGACGGCATCGACATCAAGCAATGGCCGACCGAGGGCGCGCGGTTCAATCACGACGCGTATGTCTTCACGATCCCCGGAGCGATCGGCGTGCTGATCGGTGGTGGCGTCCTCTACTACGGCATTCACAAGAGCAACGCCGCGTCGTCGACGACCGAGCACGCGCGGATCATCCCGACCGCCAGTGCGCACGATGCCGGCCTCGCCGTCGTCGGCTCGTTTTAGGGACGGTAACCACTTACTCAACTTGTGATCAGCAATCCCGCGAATTCATTCGAGCGACGAGGGACGGTTACAACTTTAGGCGTCTGCCGAACGTGCCCGTGCCGCGCGGCCCGCGGCCGCGAACGACCTCGCCAGTCGGGCGCGTGCAACGCCAGCTAAGGTTGTAACCGTCCCTCTTCGTCTCAACGATCTCGCGGATTTCCACGAGACAAGTTGAGTAAGTGGTTACCGTCCCTATGGGAGGACGTTGTCGAGGACGACGCTGACGTTTTCGGCGGGGACCTTTACGCGGAGCTGGCCGGTGATGTCACCGGGCTGCTTCGAGATGGCGTCGCCGTCCTGATCGTAGCGCGCGGTGATCACGACGTCGCCGACGAGCTGCGTGCCCTTGATCATGGCCTGGCCCTCGGTCATCTCGAACGGCAGGTCCTTGCCGGTCCAGGTGACCTTGTCGACGGCGAGCGGCGTGCCGGTGGGCTGACCGGTCGCATCGGCCTGCTTCACGACCAGGAAGATCGCGCCGCCGGTTTTTGCGTGACCGGCGGCCTTCGCGGCGACCTTGATGAGGCCGCGGATGTGGTGCGCGGGATCGATCGGCCGGTTTGGATCGGGGGCGAGCGCGCCCATCGTGGACGTATCCATGCCGGCGGGGCCACCGCCACCGTGTGGGTTGGCGCCCGTGCCGCCGGCGAGGCCTGCGTGCGGATCGTTGCCGTTCTCGTCGACGATGCCGGCGGGCGGCGTGCCGCGGAGACCGGCGTGTGGATCCTGGCCGTTCTCGTCGACGACGCTCGGCGGCGGCAGGTTTTGATCGTCACCGGCATGCGGGTTCGCGGCACCGGCGGGAGGCTGCATCGAGCCCTGGTTCGCGCCCCACTCCTGGGCGGGCGGCAGCCCCTGGTCATTGCTCTTCTTGCTCGAGCAACCGGCGGCCACCGCGAGTACGAGTGCGATCTGGGTCAACGTCGTCACAGCCGGGGAGCTTAGCAAAGTCACACCCACCGCGCTGTCGTGGTGATCGCGGCGAGGCTCTGCGCACCGGGGTGGGCCTCGCCGAGCCACGCCTGAAAACGCGCCGCAGCAGGGCCCGGATCCGCAACACCGCAGATCTCGTAGCGAGTCGCCGGTGCGGCGGCAAGCGTCACGGGGATCTCGACGAGCTTGTGGCGGCGGAACAGCGACAACGTGACGCGGTCGCCGACTTTGCGAGCGCCGAGCAACGAGCGCAATTCGCCGTCTCCGGTCGCTCGGAACCGATCGATCGCCACGAGCTCGTCGCCCGGCGACAGGCCCGCGGCGTGCGCCGGCGAGTGATCGAGGACGCCGGTGATCCTCGTGCCCTGGGTGGTGATGCCGAGCCACACGGCGGCGAGACCGTCCGCGATCTGCGCAGGATCCGCGGATGCCTTGAGCTCGAGCCCGACATGCGCGAGCTCGTTCGCGAGGTCTGGATCCTCGACGCCACGGATCTGGCGATCGAACACCTCACCGAGCGCGAGGCCAGTCGCTTCCTCGAATAGTGGCTGGACATCCTCGGGGTGCGGCTCGCGCGGCTTGCCATGACGGGTCCACAACAGGCGCAGCGCGTCGTCGAGTGACTTCGCACCTTCGGTACGCCGCCGGATTTGCAGATCCAACGCGAACATCGCGAGCCCACCCTTCAGGTAGTAGCTGACGGTGGTGTTGAGGTTCGACTCGTCGGGCTTGTACAGCTTGATCCACGCATCGAACG
>JBDUAS010000261.1:0-9876 GCA_040004535.1 Deltaproteobacteria bacterium | reverse complement strand
AAGCTCGAGCGCACGCTCGATGTCTCGAAGTTCGGCAGCCCGGTGCGCACGGTGTCGTCGTTCCGCGATCGCCGTACGCCGAACCGGGTCCGCCTCGTCGCCGAGCTCGCGCAGTCCGCGACGCCGACCGTCGAGCGCGATGGCGGCACGGTGCGCTGGCACTTCATCAGCGGCGAGATCGCGAAGCGCCCGGTCAAGATCACGAACGCGCCGTCGCCGGTCGTCGGCGGGTTCGGTGCGGCGTCGACGCCGATCGGCTCGCAGACCGTCACCCAGCTCCCGGCGCAGGGCAGCAAGCGCCGCGTCTATCACGGCGCGGTCGTCGACCTCGACGTCAAGGATGCGCCGCTACACGACCTGCTCCGCTTGCTCGCCGATACCGGCCACATCAGCATCGTCGTCCCCGAGTCGATCGATCCGAAGATCACGGTGAAGCTCAAGCGCGTCCCGTGGGACCAGGCGCTCGAGGTCATCCTCCAGTCGTACGGCCTGTGGTATCGCCGCGACGGCACGATCTTCCGCGTCGCGTCGCAGAAGGATCTCGATACCGAGGACGCCGCCGAGGCCGCGCGTCGCGATGCCGCGATCAAAGCCGAGGTGCCTCGCGTCGAGCGCATCAACCTGAACTACGCGTCGGCGGCGGAGCTCAGGCCCACGCTCGAGACCCTGAAGTCGCCGCACGGCACGATCGAGGTCGATGCGCGCACGAACGCGCTGATCATCAGCGACGTCGCCGCGAATCGCGCCGAGATGGTGAGGCTGGCGTACGAGCTCGACACCCAGACTCCTCAGATCTCGATCGAGGCGCGCATCGTCGAAGCGCGGTCGACGTTCTTGCGCGAGATCGGCGTGCAGTGGGGTGGTAACGCGATCGCGGGCGCCGCCGGTGGCAACGCGACCGGCTTGATCTGGCCGTCGAATGTCGCGGTCACCGGCGCGAACAGCGACGCGCAGACCGTCGCGACGGGCGTCGCGGCTCCGTCGGACTTCGCGGTCAACTTGCCCGCGGCGACCGGCGCCGGCGAAGGTGGTGCTCTCGGCTTCTCGCTCGGCTCGATCGGCGGCAACTTCAACATCAACCTCCGCCTGTCCGCGCTCGAAGACTCCGGCAGCGTCCGCATCATCTCGGCGCCGAAGATCACGGTCCTCAACAACCGCGAAGCGAAGATCAGCCAGGGCGTGTCGATTCCGATCTCGGTCGTGTCGGCCGCCGGTACGAACACCCAGTTCGTCCAGGCCGACCTCGCGCTGACGGTGACGCCGTCGGTCTCGCAGCGCGACTGCGCGATCGCCATGACGCTCAACGTGACCAAGAACGAGCCGGACTTCGTCAACGTCGGCGCACGTGGCGACCCGACGATCCTGCGCAAAGAGGCGAAGACGGTGATGCTCGTCGCCGATGGCGATACGACCGTGCTCGGCGGCATCTACACCCGCAACGCCGGCGTCGCGTACAAGAAGATACCGCTGCTCGGCGACATCCCGGTGCTCGGCTGGCTGTTCAAGAACCGCCGCGAGAACGACGATCGGACCGAAATTCTCGTGTTCATCACGCCAAAGATCACGAATCGCGGCTCGCTTCCCTGCGCGAAGTGAACACGCTCACGACACGTGCTCGTACTCGTACTCGTGCACGTGCACGTGCTCGGTCCGGTTCTGGTCTCGATTTCGGGCCTGTTCTGAGGGGTGCGCACGCCGCTGGTTCGCAATGTCGGTTCGGTGACGTGCTCCACGAAAAGCCCGTACTTCGTTTCGCGACGGTCGGCTCGGGACGAATTTCGGGCGAAACCGAGCACGAGCACGAGTACGTGCACGTGCACGTATCGACCACTAAGCTTCGCGGATGCTGACGTTCTTGATCGGCTTCATGGCAGCCGGCAAGACGTCGGTGGGTCAGGCGCTCGCCGCGCAGAACGGTGCGCGCTTCGTCGATCTCGACGACGAGGTCGCGAAGCTCGGCGAGCCGGTCGCGCAGCTGGTCGCGCGCGACGAGGCTGAATTTCGCCGGCGCGAAGCCGCGGCGCTCGCGGCGCTGATCGCGAGCGGCGGTGATGTCGTCGTCGCGACGGGCGGCGGGGCCGCAGCGTTTGGTGACAACCTCGAACGCATGCGTGCGGCGGGTTGTGTGATCGCGCTCGACGTCGACGTCGAGACCGCGAAGCGACGTGCCGGCGATCCGGCGAGTCGGCCGCTGCTCCAGCGCTCCGCCGAGGCGATCGCGGCCCTCGCGGCGGCGCGTGCGCCGATCTACCGGCGAGCGCACGCCATCATCGATACGAACCGCCGGACGATCGGCGAGGTCGTCGAGCAGGTCGCGGATGCGGTGCGCGCGCACGCCGGCACCGCCAGCACCGTCGTCGCACTCGGCGCGCGCAGCTATCCGGTCGTCGTCGGCACGCGGTTCGATCGCGAGATCGTGCACGTCCGACTCGGCGCGGTGACGAAGGTCGCGCTCGTCACCGATACCAACGTCGCCCACCACTGGCGCGCGGAGGTCGAGCGCGAGCTCGTACCCGACGTCACCGTCGTGTTTCCTGCCGGTGAACCTTACAAGACGCTCGCGACCTACGAGCACGTCAGCGATCAGTTGATCGCCGCCGGCCTCGATCGCAGCTCCGCGATCCTCGCGCTCGGCGGTGGCGTCGTCGGTGATCTCGCCGGCTTCGTCGCGGCGACCTTGTTGCGCGGGATCTCCGTGGTCCAGCTGCCGACGACGCTCGTCGCGATGGTCGATGCCTCGATCGGCGGCAAGACCGCGGTCGACACCGCAGCCGGCAAGAATCTGATCGGTGCGTTCTGGCAGCCCAAGCTCGTCGCGTGCAACCTCGCGACGCTCGCGACGCTGCCGCAGCGCGAACGCCGCGCCGGCTTCGGCGAGCTGTGGAAGTCCGCGCTGCTCGACGGCCAGGCGCTGTGGGACGCGGTCGATCGCAGCGCTCCGTGGGCGACGCCAGGCGGCGACCTACCCGATGCGTTGCACGAGGCGATCACCCGGTCGATCGCATTCAAGGCCGCGATCGTCGGCCGCGACGAGCACGAGCGCACCGGCGTGCGGGCGATGCTGAACCTCGGCCACACCGTCGGTCACGCGATCGAGTCGCATACCGGGATGCTCCACGGCGAGGCGGTCGGGCTCGGCCTCGTCGTCGCGTGCCGGGTCTCGGCCGCGCTCGGGCTCGCGGACCCTACCCTCGAGCGGCGGGTGGCCGATGCTCTCATCCGAACCGGGCTGCCCCACGATCCGAACACTTATCTAACCGACGACGTGCTCGCTCGCCTACACGTCGACAAGAAGCGGGTAGGTGATCGCGTACGATTTATTGCGATCCGCGAGGTGGGAGCGTGTGAGCTAGTCGACATCCCACTGCCCGAGCTTGGAAGAATTTTGCGTTCGGCGAACACACCTTGATACGATTTTTAATTGGAGGAAGCCATGCGGCTCGTCTCAGCACTCGCGTTCACGTTTCTCGTCGTCGGTTGCGCCGACAAGGGCGATGAAGGCTTTTTCATTCTGAACAATACGGCGCCGCCCGTAAGCGGCGGAGCCTGTACGTTCACCGGCGATTCCGGGCAGCCGTTCATCGCGGCCGGCTCGATCTCGCAACTCGCGACGCAGGGCTACGTGTTCACGCCGCTGCTCAAGAGCCGGATCACCGCGGTGACGGGCATGGAGTCCGAGCGGACGATCCACCTCGAAGGCGCGAACGTCACGCTGCAGGTCGCGAACGGCGGGATGATGCAGAGCTTCACGTCGCTGTTTTCCGGCAGTCTCGCTCCGAACGGTGGCACCACGAACGTGTCGTTCGAGCTGCTCCCGGTGAGCTCGATCAAGGCGCTCGGCAACACGAGTCAGAACGTCGAGGTCGTCGCGAGCGTCACGCCGTACGGCACGCTCGGCGGCGGTCGGATCGACGGCGAGCCATTCCAGTATCCGATCACGATCCTCGCACCCGGAAATGGCATCGTGACCGGCATCCAACCACCGGTCTCGTGCAAGGGATTTAACTCCACGATCACAGCGAACGGCTGTAACCCGTATCAGGACGGTACCTTCGCCTGCTGCATCGCATCGCCGGCCAGCACGACAGCACCACCGGGCAGCACCGTCTGCCCGGGCGTCGGCGAGATGTAGTACCGTTTACGGACATGTTCGCCGAACATCTCAAGAAGGTCGTCGACAACATCGATGGCGGCATCGCCGCGGTTGTCATGGGGCTCGACGGAATTGCCGTCGAGCAATACGTTCGTCAAAAAGACAAGCTCGACGTCAACACCGTCGGCATGGAGTTCTCGTTCATCCTGTCGCAGGTCCGCAAGGCCGGTGACAGCCTCCAGGTCGGCAACCTCGAGGAGCTCGCGGTCAAGGCGCAGCGCCTCGTGCTCGTGTGCCGCATGCTGACGCCGCTGTACTTCATGGCGATCGTGATGCAGCCCGAGGGTAACTTCGGCAAGGCGCGCTTCCTCGCGCGGATGGCCGGGCCGGCGCTCACCGCGCAGCTGTGAGTCCTTGGCGGTGATCAGGATCCAGGTCCTTCACGGACCGAACCTGAACCTCCTCGGCAAGCGCGAGCCCGAGCACTACGGCACGCTCACGCTCGCCTCGATCGACGAAGAGCTCGCTCGCCGTGCCGCCGAACGTGGCGCCGAGGTGCGCTGCGCGCAGAGCAACATCGAGGGCGAGCTGATCGACATGATCCAGAAGGCCGCCGACTGGGCTGCCGCGATCATCATCAATCCCGGGAGTTACTCTCACACCTCGATCGGCATCCGCGACGCCATCGATGCCGTCGGACTCCCGACCTTCGAGGTCCACCTCTCGAACATCTACGCACGTGAAGCATTTCGGCACGACTCGATCACCGCGGCGCGGTGCGTCGGGGTGATCAGCGGCTTCCGCGCAAATAGCTACTACCTGGGCCTGGACGCCGCTCTCGCTCATGTGGATAGTTCGGGCCGATCTCATGGCAAAGGCAAAGTCAGACCGCGAAAACGGGGCAAGTGAACACGAGCTCGTCACGATGGCGCGGGGGCTCGCGGAGATCGCTGCCGCGCACAACCTGTCGGAGCTGATCGTCGACACCAAGGAGACGACGCTCACGATCCGGCGCGGCGGTGGTGGCGGCGCGATGACGATGGCGATGCCGATGCCCCAGATGATGTCGCCGATGGCGATGCCGCAGATGCAGATGCCCCATTCGGCGCACGCTCCGGCGGCAGCGTCAGGTGCTCCCGCGGCCGCCGCGAGCGACGACAAGTCGCACATCGTGACGTCGCCGTTCGTCGGCACGTTCTATCGCAAGCCGAACCCCGACTCCGCGAACTACGTCTCGCTCGGCGACAAGGTCGACAAGGGCCAGGCGCTCTGCATCGTCGAGGCGATGAAGCTCATGAACGAGATCGAGGCCGACGCCGCCGGCACGATCACCGGGATCCTCGTCGAGGATGGCACCTCGGTCGAGTACGGTCAGCCGCTCTTCAAGATCTCCTGATCATGTTCAAGAAGGTCCTGGTCGCGAACCGAGGTGAGATCGCGCTACGCGTGATCCGCGCGTGCAAGGAGCTCGGGCTGCGCTCGGTCGCCGTGCACTCGACCGCGGACACCGACGCTCTGCACGTCAAGTTCGCCGACGAAGCGGTGTGCATCGGCCCGCCGCCGTCGCGCCAGAGTTATCTCAACGTGCCGCAGATCATCTCGGCCGCCGAGGTCACCGGCGCCGACGCGGTCCATCCCGGCTACGGCTTTCTCTCCGAGAACGCCGACTTCGCCGAGGTCTGCAAGAAGTGCAACCTGACGTGGATCGGACCGTCGCCGGATGCGATGCGCCTGATGGGCGACAAGATCTCCGCGCGCGAAGCAATGCGCAAAGCCGGCGTGCCGATGCTGCCGGGAACGGCGGGTATCCACGACGAGATCGCGCTGCTCGAGGCTGCCGAAAAGATCGGCTTTCCCGTGATCCTCAAGGCGAGCGCCGGCGGCGGCGGTCGCGGCATGAAGATCGTCTACGAGAAAGAGAAGCTGCTCGACGCCTGGTCGATGGGCCGGACCGAGGCGCAGGCCGCCTTCGGCAACCCCGAGATGTTCATGGAGCGGTACTGCCAGAAGCCGCGCCACATCGAGATCCAGGTGATCGGCGACAAGCACGGTCACTACACGCACCTCGGCGAGCGCGAGTGCTCGATCCAGCGCCGTCACCAGAAGGTGATCGAAGAAGCACCGAGCGCGGTCCTCGACGAGGCCACCCGCCGCAAGATGACCGAGGCCTCGGTCAAGGCGATCGCTGCGATCGGCTACACGAACGTCGGCACGATGGAGTACCTGCTCGACACCGACGGCAGCTTCTACTTCATGGAGATGAACACGCGTCTCCAGGTCGAGCATCCGGTGACCGAGCTCGTGACCGGGCTCGATATCGTGCGCGAGCAGATCCGGATCGCCGCAGGTGAACCGCTCTCGTTCAAGACCGAGCGCAAGCCGAGGGGCCACGCGATCGAGCTACGGATCAACGCCGAGGACCCGAACACGTTCGCGCCGTGGCCCGGCAAGATCACGGCGGTCCATTTTCCAGGTGGGCTCGGTGTACGTGTAGATACGCACGTGTACGCAGGCTACGTCGTGCCGGCCAATTACGACTCCCTGCTCGCCAAGGTCATCGTCCACGACGTGGACCGGCCGGCCGCGATTCGCCGAGCGCGGCGTTGCCTCGAGGAGATGGTGATCGAGGGACCTCGAACCAACATCCCGTTCTTGCGACGGATCGTGAATCACCCCGACTACATCAAGGGGGACGTCGATACCGGATTCGTCGCCCGGATGTTGGCGGAGCGCGCGTCGGCTGCCTGATCGGGGCCTGACCGGCGAGGATCACATGTGGTTCGCGCAGTAGGGTTAACGCTCGGGATTCCTTCGTGGATTTCGTTGACCCATAGGCATGTGCCGGGTACCCTTTTAAGTCGCTCGCTGTGATGCATCGCACCCGGAGGTTCCAGAGCAAACGTGGCCTTTAACAAAGAAAAGGTCATGGATGCGGCTCGGAAGTTTGTCGATAAGGGACAGATCGACAAAGCGGTGAAGGAGTACCTACGGATCGTCAACGAGGATCCGAAGGACGTTCGTGTGTGGCTGAAGATCGGCGACCTGTACGCGAAGAAGGGCGCCAAACAAGAAGCGACCGATACGTATCTCAAGGTCGCGCGCTTCTACGACGAACAAGGATTTTTCCTCAAGGCCGTCGCGGTCTACAAGCAGATCCTCAAGCTGGATCCGCGCCTCGTCGATGTGATCCTGAAGCTCGCGGAGCTCTATCGCCGACTCGGCTTGATGAGCGATGCGATGCAGCACTACGAGAGCGTCGCCGCGCACTTCCATCGCGAAGGCAACACCAAGGACGCGCTCGACACGGTCAAGAAGCTCGTCGATCTCGATCCCGAGAACATCGCCACGCGGATCAAGCTCGCCGAGCTGTACTCGAAGGAGAACCTCCTCGAGGAAGCGGCGACCCAGTTCACGCACGCGTGCGAGCAACTGCGCCGCCAGGGCCGACAAGACGACTTCGTCAAGGTCGCGGAGCGGTTGCTGTGGCACAAGCCCGACAACCACGCGCTCAACCGCGAGCTCGCCGGCTTGTACCTGCGCCGCAACGATCCGCGCCGCGCGCTGCAGAAGCTGCAGGCGTGCTTCAAGGCCGATCCGCGCGACGTCGAGACGCTCGGCCTGCTCGCGATCGCGTTCTCCGCGCTCGATCAAAAGTCGAAGACGGTCAGCGTGCTCAAGGAGCTCGCGCGGATCCATCTCGAGAACAAGTCGCGCGACAAGGCCGGCGAGGTCTATCGCAAGATCCTCGAGATCGTGCCGACCGATCAGGACGCCCTGACCTTCGTCGGTGCGAATCCGGCGCCGGCTCGCGCCGTTGCACCTCCGCCGCCGCAACCGCGCGCGAATACGCCGCTGCCCGCGGCCGTGCGCGCTGCGACGAGCGATGCGAAGTTCGCGGCCGAGGGCGGCAAGTTCTCGCTGACGAGCGACATGCCGGCGATCCCGCAGTCGGCGCGGATGACCGGCTCGATGCCGCTGGTCGACGAGCAGAGCCTGTCTGGCGTCGACTTCGCGCTGCCCGAGTACGACGACGCCGATTTCTCCGCGGACATGGAGCCGCCACCGGACCCGCGTACGCGGTCGGCGGCCGGCGAGCGTCACGCCGAGGAGATCTCGAAGATCCTCGCGGAGACCGACGTCTACGTGAAGTACGGCCTGCACCAGAAGGCCGTCGATCATCTGCGCCGGGTGTTCACGCTCGATACCGAGAACGTCGAGGCGCACGAGCGGCTCAAGGACATCCTGATCTCGCAGGGCCGCGAACAAGAAGCCGAGGTCGAGCTGTTGACGCTCGCCGAGCTGATCGCACCGAGCGATCCGGATCGCGCCGAGATGTACCTGCAAGAGCTGCTCGCGATGAACGGCACGCACACGGGTGCGTTCGAGCTCGCGCGCCGGTTCCGGTTGCGCGTCGCGCGGATGTCGTCGGCCTCGGCCGAGGTCGAGTACTCCGGTGGCGGCGTGGCCGAGGTCGATGCGGATCTCGATGACCTCGAGCTGTCGACGCCACCGCCGCGTGCGATCGGGCGGTCGCGGGGCCGCTCGCCGGTCGATTCGATCGATGACTTCGATCCCGACGAGCTGATCGGTGGCCGCGACATGGCGCACGGCAGCCCGGCACCGGGTCGGCCGCCGCGTGCGCCCTCGCATGACTTCGAGGCGAACTTCGATTCGCACGGCCAGTCGACGCGGCAGGTCCCGCCCGAGCAGATCGAAGCGCTCGCGCACATGCACAGCGAGTACGACGACGACAGCGCGATCCTGCACTCGCGCGCGCCGAACCCGAATGCGTGGGCCGGCAACGAGCTCGCCGACGAGGACGCGCTCGAGGCGCAGCTCGACGACGCGGCGCTGGGCGAGGATATCGATCAAGGCGTCGCCGCGGAGCTCGGCCACCACGACGAAGATCTGCCGTTCGATCCCGACGCGGCGCGCGCCTTCGACGCGCACATGCACAAGGGCGAGACCGACGCGGTCTACGTCAGCGGCTTCGAAGAGACCGAGATGCCGCAGGCGGTCGATACGCGCGCGTACGCCGACGTCGGCGATGCGAGCGACGGTCTTGCAGTCGCGGGCTCGTACGACCCGTACGGTGCGAACGCGCACGATGACGCGACGGCGATGACCGAGGGCGTTCTCGAACCGGCCGCTGATGGGTTCGTCGAGGACGATCTCGACGAGGCGGACTTCTACGCGCAGCAGGGCATGTACCCCGAGGCGATGGACGCGCTGTACGCGCTGCTCGAGCGCTATCCGGATCACCCGCTGGTGGTCAACAAGATCCGCGAGATCCAGGCGATGGAGCGCGGCGAGCATCCGGTCGTTCACACGCCGCCTGCAGGGCACGACGTCGAGACCGAGGCCGTCGACGTCCAGCTCGACTCCGCGCCGATCGAGCTCACCGGTGGCACGGCAGCGCTCGAGCTCGACGAGATCGAAGAAATCTCCGACATCGAAGAAGTCACGCCAGATGAAGACGTCGAGTTCGAGGCACCTCCGGTGCGCGGCGCGAAGCGCAAGCCGAGCGTGATGCTCGAGAAGCCCGTCGAAGAAGGCGACGCCGATACGCACTACGACCTCGGCCTCGCCTACAAAGAGATGGGCCTGTTCGACGAGGCCGCGAAGGCGTTCGAGAAGGCGATGCGCGCGCCCGGTCGTGAAGCGCAGTGCCGCGTGATGCTCGGCATGTGTCAGCGCGAGCAGGCCAACCCGCAGGAAGCGATTTCCCAGTTCAAGCAGGGCCTGCACGCGAACCCGAGCGATCGCGAGCGGCTCAGCCTGTA